>JAFRKO010000049.1 GCA_017431685.1 Mogibacterium sp. | reverse complement strand
GAAATGATCAGCGAGTACATTAAATACTACAACAATGAGCGACCGGCATATGCGCTGCACTACAAAAGCCCAGTCCAGTACAAGACTGAAATGGGCTTTGTATAGCTTTTTTAAACTGTCTACTTTCTGTTGACTAGTTCACCCTGTAGCAGATCGCTTTTTTGATCTGCTCAACCATCTCCTCGCCGACCAGCACTCTCACGAGTTCAAACGCAAAATCGAACGATGCGCCGAGGCCTTGTCCGGTGATGACATTGCCGTCCTTAACAACACTTTCCCCTGTAAGTATCGCACCGTACATCACTCCCTCAAAGTCCGGATGGCATGTTGCTTTTTTGCCTTCAAGCAGACCCAGCGCAGCGAACAGCGAAGGTGCCGCACATATCGCCGCTGCATATTTGTCCGCGGCGAACTCCCTGCACTTCTCTGCTACCAGCGAATTTGCTCCCAGGTTTTCAGTTCCGAGACGCCCGCCCGGCAAGACGATAAGATCAACATCGCTGAAATCGACATCGCCGGCCATAACATCAGCCTGCACCTTGATGTGCCGCGAAGAATCGATCTCCAGGCCCTCCATAGCCGAAGCCATGATGGTTTCGATTCCTGCTCTTCTCAGAATGTCTACAGCTATCAGGCCTTCACACTCTTCAAAGCCATCTGCCAGAAAAACTATCGCTTTCATATCATTCCCCCTGTTTTTCTCTGTTCGATGCCGCAGACATCGCGTTGACACTATTTGATCCTGACCTTTCTGCCTGCGTTCTTCTTTGTGAAATATTTTTTGTATTTCTTCACATAGGTCTTGTTGGTCTTGCTGCTGGCTTTTTTCGTGATCCTGACTTTGACGGTCCTTACCTTTGACCCCTTCAGGCATCCCTTAACGTTCGCTTTCTTCAGCTTCTTAGTCTTAAGCGTGATCGTTGTGACTTTTGATTTATTGAACGCTTTGGATCTTATCTTCGATACGTTCTTTCCGATCGTCACGGAGCGGAGCTTATTGCCGGTAAAGGCATTAGCCTTGATCTGCACTACTTTGAAAGTCCCATACCCTTTGATCTTAATTGTTGAAGGGACTGTAAACGACTTCACATTTTTAGCCTTTTTCAGCGCAACTGTCTTCTTGCTGCCGCTGAGCACCGTATATCTGCTTCCGTTTTTCTTTACAATCTTTCCGGCTTTGATAGTCTTGCTCTTTTCCGTGGCACCTACATCTGCACCGGTATCATATGGATCATCAGTACTTTCACTGCTTCCGTCCGTAACGGTGAATGTTCTGGTGTACTTTACTGAAGGATTGTACTTAGGATATACGGTCATCGTAACTGTTCCGGGTCCGACGAATCTGACAGTAGTGTCCTCTACCGACATTACGCTGCTGTCAGATGATTCGACCACAATTGTTGTATCATCCGGATATTCCGGAGAATACCCGCCAAGTCCGATCCTGAATTCATCACCCGGACGGAGATTGCTGCTGAGATAGCTTATTCCGAATCCATCACTATAGTACATCAGGTATGAAATACTTGTGATTGTCGTGATCTGCTGCTCCTCTGTCTTGCCGCATACACTGCACTTCTTTATTATCGTAGCTATGTTGTCATCACCGTTCGCGTATATGACCTTGTCCTCGACCATAGTATGATAATCCCTGGAAACGGAAAAACTGGCAGTTCTGGTGGTCTTTTCATAATTGTCCGTCTCACCCGCGATAATTCTGATGTATGTATCGCCATCTCCTACAGCCGTTACTTTGCCGTCTGCGTCTACAGTAAGAACACTCGTATCTTCACTTTCATAAGTGAGTTTATCGCTGGTATCGCAATGTGCATTCAGATTGAAAGCCGCTCCGGTTTCTACATAATATCCCAGATTATCCCACTGGATATCATGCGATGCTTTTCCGATCGTATAGAACATTTTTATCGAGCCGGAGTATTCTCCTATACCCGTTATTGTGACTGAAGCCCGCCCGGCATTGATGTTGTCCGAATAGGTCAGCTTGTAGTCCTTGCCCTCTACAAGGGTACCTTCTTCGGCATCTATTACTACATTCGGTCTGACTTCTTTACCGGTGTAGTATAAGCCGTATTCACCTACATAGATGTCACACAGACCGATCTCCTTCATTTCCGCAGCCTGTGCAGATGCTTCCCCCAATCTGTATGGATCTATCGTTACAAACTTAGGAGAACATTCATCTGTATAGTACCAGATAACGCGTCCGTTACCGTCGACTACAGGTTCGCAGTCCGACAACACAAATCGCAGTGAATATACAGATGACGCTATTGAACCGTTAGATGCGAGCAGCATGGCTTTTGTGCTGTAGGCGTTGGTCTCGGTATTACGCTCTTCCCACATCAGCAGGAACTGATCATTTTTAAGATGCAGGATCCTAGGTGTGCCGACATCTATTAGCGAATCAGAGTCATAGTTTGTGATCCATTTCACGTTCTCTTTCAGGTTGTTCTTGGAAGATGCAGATATGAAGATGTTCATTTTCGCATTGCTCTCTGTGACACCGCAGCCGGTGACAACATAGCTGCTGCCCGAGAGCGCGATGCCTCCCAGATCAAAGCCTGTGTAATTATCGCCTATACTTCCAGGAATATTTACTATAGATGCTGTTCTTGACGGGCTGCTTACCGCGCTTCCATGGGCAGTAGCAGTTAGAGCCACAGCCCTCGGATGAGCATCGCCAAGATCGGCTCTGTACAGGTAATTCGAATCAACAGCCACCTTCTGCTCGAATGAGTGCGATACATATCCGTATGAGAGATTCTTTACTTCATAGTACGAATTGATAAGTGACATGTCGCTCTCCCGCACTTTGAATGTGCAGTTTGCCTGATGTCTGCGCGTGTCATCAGATGTATACATCTGATGACAGGTATGCACATACAGAGTGCCGTTGTACTCCGCCATTGCAAGACCGCCGGCTCTGAACGGGATCGTAGTGTTTGCACCTTTTACCGAGCAGGCCCCGATACGTTTCCATTTCTTATCATATTTTACGAACCTGAAGACCTCGACATTATTGGACTCATCCGGATTGTTCTGCCCGTATGCAACGTAATATGCATTACTGCCGCTGTAGAATCCGCCGAAAGAATCGAGTTCTGGCTTTATCTCTTTGCGGTCCTTCACATTGAATGATGAGTCATATGTCTCTGCAATGATCCTGCCGTCAATATATTCCACTCTGACCAGGTCACCGTTATACCATGTGAGGTAAGAGTTGACAGGACTTCCATGATATCCATCAGCATATGGAAGATGAATATTTGATGACGGCTCCCCGTCTGATGTCGAAAACCCTGCAGCAGAGTCTTCCGCGGATGCCATACTCAGAGAAAAAGCTGCAACGAGCATCGCTGTCATTAATACAGTCAGAATCCTCTTAGCCCTCATACTATATCCCCCTTATCAAGATACACCGGAAAGCGCTTTTTTCGTAACTATTGTATCAGAACGAGCAACAGAATTGTCTTCTTTTATTCGATTGCAGAAACAACCCTAATATAGTTACACAGAGAAAAAGTGCCAGTGAGGAATGTCCTCACTGACACTGCACTAGTTTACCAATCCAAAACTTGGGACTGCTATTGTTTTGGGATAAACCCAACACTTTTTTGATGAGTCGAGTTTTATGCCCGTCTCTTTCTTAGAGCTCTGCTTTCTTATCAAATTTTAGCTTATTGATATTGAATACAAGCACACTATTAAGCGGAAATAGTCCATCTTTTTCCTCACAAATATACTTATAAGCACCTGATTCGAATAACATATGGAGATTATTGCCATCAAAGCAAATGTTTTCCGACATGTTAGGCATGGTACATGATTTACCACTTTTGCTGAAACTGCTTATATATGAGTCACCGTTCGCAGTCATACGAATCAACTTGGACACTTTGGTTCTGCCGTGAGAAGTACTGAAGTAGGCATATGTACTGCCGCCGCTTTCCCTAAAGGCAATACCCTGTGTCTTTAGCGGAATTCTTATAGGTTTATCATTAGCAGCAATGTACCTGTCTTCATATTCATCGTAGTAGTATACCATCATACGGCTATGTGATTTCGTTTTCTCACTGAATTCTCCCACATATACGTATCCCTTATAATAAGTTACACAGCTTGCTTTTACATCTGCCTTGAAGGCTTTATCTGCTACAACATTATATATCTCCTTTTTGGATTTTACCGCTGTATCAATCGTGGATACCGGCAGTTTCCATATAGTATTCGAAACATAGTCATTGTCCTGATACATATAATACTCATCGGAATCTGCGATATATATCATCCTTCGTTCAGGATCATAAGCCAACCCTCCTACATGTGAGTATGTATCGTATGTAATTCTCGTTCCTTCATCCAGTCTGATGGTAAGCGAAGTAAGGAACTTGCCTTTTCTGTTCAGGACAAGGATCTCTGAATACCCGCAAAGGCCATCTTCCTTATAACAGTTATAACATGAGATCAGGATATATTTATCAGTGAGGCACAGGCCTTGCGGTATCCTTGATGTAGTCCCGATACCAGGTATCGCGTACCTGTTAACAATCGCTTTTTCAGAAATTGACCATTTTTTGCTCTTGCTCACCGCTGATTTCTTGCCGGAGGCCGGAGCCTTGCTGTTCTTTTTTGCCTTATTTTTATTTTTCTTTACTACAGACTTTTCCTTCTTAAGTTTTTCCCAATGAGCGTAGACTGTAAGGTTCTTCTTAATTATGTATTTCTCACCTATTTCTGTACCTTCATTCTTCTTTGCCTTGGAAAACCAGCCTATGAACTTATACCCCTTCCTGCCTGCTCTGGGAAGTTTATCGCCTGCTTTTTCTCCGTCATTAAAAATTGCTTTTTTCGGCCTTACATCACCGCCATTGGGTTTCAGCGTTACAGTATATTTTTCGCCTTTCTTATCCCACTCGCAGATAAATCCTTCAGTTGTAATTCCGCCTCCTCTGTCTCCGCTATTCCATGTATCATCCCAGGTGCCCGGTACGTAACGGTTCGTTGAGAACATTTGAAGATACATTCCGTCACTATCCCCATTAGGCTCATTCGGATACCAATTGCTGTATGAAAATTCTTCGCCAGTGATCCAGCTCCATTTGCCGCCGCTTACAGTTGCTCCCATCCAGTAAGATTCAAAGCTTGGATCTGAAATAAGAGATTCTACAAAATCCTGCTCCGCTTTATCTGTTATTGTTACTAAATGACCACCGATTTCGTTACAATAGGAGTTTGCATCACTCCAGCTCATGGCAGATTCATAACACTTATACCAGTGATTATTGAACTCTACCGCATCATCCGGGATATCAGCAGATGTCTCTGCTGATGAGCATATTGACTGCAGAGCAAAGAAGCCTATACACAGTACGAATACCGTTACGATACGCCTTAGCTTTAACCCAATCATCTTGTTTTCCTTTCATTTCAAGGCAGGCGTTCATGACCTGCAAGTATTTAAAAGTTATGCTATTTTACCGTCACATTTATGACCTTGCAGACTCCGTTCTGGGCATATACGTAGATCTTGCATGTGCCTTTCTTCTTTGCCGTGATCTTGCCGCTCTTGTTGACCTTTGCCACCTTAGCGTCAGATGACTCATAGCGTAAACAGACATGCTTCTTTACATTTTTGCCGACTGCTTTTGCTCCTAGTTTGAAGGTTTTGCCTTTCTTCAGCGACACCTTATTCTTCTTTGCCTTAGTAGTGACCCTGGTGTAATTGCGCGCCTTGCCGCCTTTGGTTGCTGTATGGATGATCCTGGAGGTGGAAACGACCCTTTTGTTGCTGTCGAGCGCCACAACTATGAACTTATAGTATTTGCCCTTCTTCAGCTTCTTACTGGCAATTTTCTTAATCGTTTTGCTGTATCCCTTTACTGTCGCCAGTTTCTTCGGCTTGTTTGACGTTCCGCACCTGTTACCGTAAATAACATACTTCTTAGCGCCTTTGACCTTCTTCCAGCTCAGCTTGATACTCGTTTTGGTCTGCTTTGTCGATTTGAGCATCAGCGGAGCAAACTTTGCACCGCTCGGATCACTGTCACTGCTCAGATTCTTTATGGCATACTCGGCAGTTTCCGCAGATGCTCCTTTGCCGACAGCAGTTCCATCCGGAGCATAGTCTTCTCTTGAATCTGAATATGTATCGATGACAGGCCCCTCTTCATTATCGCTCTGCTGGTAACCTGACGGATTTACCGGATTCGTATCTTCGCTGTATTTATCAGAATCATCAACTGCGCCCGGTTTTGCCGGCTCTTCTGACTTTTCAGCAACGTTGATCATTATTTTCAGCGGGTCGCCTCCATACATGGCTTCACGCTTCAGTGTCGTTGTGCCTATGGCCTTTCCAAGGATTTTGCCATCCCTGATTTCTGCTATAGTTGTGTCTGCTATTACCCAGTCCGATGTGTTTACTACTGGAGTAGCGAAATCGATAGTGGAATTTTTATGCCGCACTTCCTCAGTAAATTCCGGCAGCGAAGTCGTTTCTCCCGACTTTATATCTATGCTGCTGACGTAAGAATTCATATTATCAAGGTAGATATCTTCTCCCTTAGCTGTGATAGTGAAGACTGTCGGGGAATTGTTGGCCTCCGTCGCTTTCGCACTTCCTCCGGTACTGCTGAACTCCTGAACCCAGAAATCTGTTCCGCCGACATTAACATGTCCTATGCCTACATATCTGTTGTCGCTGTTCAGGATGTTTCTTCTGTGCCCCTGTCCGCTGTAATCTTCATCTTCTTCCCACCAGGCATCCAGCATCTCCTCTGCGGAATAACCATACGCTGCGGCAATATTCTCGCCGCCCGGTTCTCCTGCCCCTTCAACCTCGCTGAACGCAGTAAAGGACGCTTCTCCTGAAGGTCTGGTATGACTGTATAATAATGCGATCTCTGCTGCTCTTTGCATGGCAACTTTCTCAAGCGCGTAGTCATATTCCAGTTTAACAAGTCAACTGTAGGCCACTTTTTCAGTATTGTCCTGGTTCCAGCACCAAGGTGTCACGCCGTTGCTTCCCGTACGTCGTGCGTTCATCTCTTCAAGCATACCTCTGGCGTCGGTCTGTCCGCAGACTGCCTCGACTTTGACCTCCTTAAAGTCGTACAGATTGCTTGTATCAATTTCGCAGAAACTCTGGCACGTTTTGATGATCTCATACTCTGACTTAAATGAAGTTGTCATTTCCCTGATGAGATTATTTTCATCGACATAGAAGATCACAGGATAGATTATGGAAGATGAATCTCCGCGGAAATATTCTACATAAGCCCACATGAGTTCCGTTCCCTGATAGTTTTTTGCAGGGCATACTGTGCTATCACTGCAGCAGCAGCTGTCAACAAACTCCTTAAGCTCTTCATCAGTAGCCGCTCCCTCTTCGATGAACATGACCTCATAATCCGGATCTGACACCCACGAACTGCCCGAAATACTTTTGACCGTACTTCTGGTGTTACCGCATCCGGTACGGCCAAAGATAATGAGCTTGAACTTGCTGCTGGTGTTTGAAGTAGAAACGGTGTTGCCGTTCATATCCTCCAGCTGAACATTGTAATTCTTAAGTGCTGTCCCTTCACCTTCTTCACCATCTGCAAATACCGGCGCTGTAAAAGAAAACCCTGATATGATCAGTGTGACTGCCAGTATGAGCGTCAGTATTGAATCGTGAAAGTTTCTGTTTTCGAGGGTGCTTGTTCGCGTTTTCATTTGATCTTTACCTTTCTATCTGCATTTGCTTTCGTATTGATCTGCGTTACTGTTGACTGCTGCTCTTTTAAAATTCTTATTGTTTTATCCAACCCGCTGCGAATATCGTACTGAGCAGTCCATCCAAGATTCTTTAGTTTGCTGCTATCTAACCTGGCCTTAGTTGCTTTGCTGTAACCAGCAGCCTCAATAGCATCAGGTATTTCAAACAAGACGCTTTTTCCGGCAATCCCAGCGATAATCGCAGCCAGATCTTTCAGCATTATATCAGAGCGCTCATCCGCTATGTTGTAAGCTTCACCGTTCTCACCTTTCATCAGCACATACAAAAGCCCGCTCACTGCATCAGCAACATATGTATAGCTATAGTACTGTGTTCCCGCCGATTTTAAAATGATATCTTCTCCTGCGATTCCTTTTTTAATGAATTGGCTGATTGCTTTTGTATCTGACATCAACATAGTTGGACCATATGACCGTGTCAGCCGCGGTATCACTACATCAATTCCCTTTTGCGCTTTATACGCCTGGCACAAAGCTTCGCCGCAACGTTTACTTTCAGGATAACCAGCACGCATCGTATTGGGATTGATATAACCACAGTAATCCTCGCTGAACTGTTCGACATCGCCGCGATTTTCTCCATATATCTCGTTTGATGAAGCAAATGCAAATCGCACAGCATGATGCTCCACAGCAAAGTCCAGCATATTTTGCACCCCGATGATATTTGTGATTATCGTACCGATTGGATCCGTTGAGTATTGCATAGGATGTGTATTTGATGCCATGTGAAGCACATAATCGACATCTCCCAAATCATTGCGCTCCAGAGGCTTTTTAATATCATACGAAATAAACTGTAGAAGAGGATTGTTATTCCACTTTGAAAACCTGTTGTGCGCCTTTTGTGCGTTTCGACTAAGAGCATACACTTTACAGTTCAGACCTTCCTCATTCTTAGTCATCAGTACATCGACTAGAAAGCTCCCTAATAGTCCTGTCGCTCCTGAAATCAGCATGCTTTTATTCTGTAGCTTTTCCCAAGGCAAGCCAATCGATGCTACTGATATGAGATCCTGACAATATGCATTGTTTTTATATAAACCCATAATCTTTTCCTCAATACTTCGCTACTTCAACCAGTTATCTTTTTCTGACTTCAGATAAGCTTTGAACATCTCAAGATCATCTTTAGTGGTCAGTTTGATATTTTTATCAGAACCAGCTGCAAAAAACAGTCGCTCTCCAAGCTCTACCATCATTGTGTTTGTGTACGATGACCCATAGATGCCTATCTCCTTTTCAAAGGCTTCATGATAGGCCCAGTCCAGTTTCCCGAATTTATACGCTTGTGGAGTTGAAACACGTCGAAGCGTCTCGCGCGGGATATACTGTACAGTACTTATGTTATCATCAACTATAAAAATCTGTTCATTGTAAGGCAGCGAAGTCACTGCATTTCCATGTATCTGTGCCTTCAAAATAACGTCTGTCAGTACTGTTTCATCTACGAGAGGCCGTATACCATCATGGATTATTATTATGTCCTCTTCAGAAGCTTTTCCTTCCAGGTTATAGACTCCGTTTCTAATGGATTCCTGCCCAGACAAACCTCCGGACACGACCCATTTTAACTTATCGATTCCAAACTGTTTCGCATAAGCCCATAACACCTCATGCCATCCGTCGAGGCACACGACCTCAATGGCATCGATCTGCGGATGCTTCTGGAAACCTTCCAATGTATAAATAAGGACGGGCTTGTCATACACATTGATAAACTGCTTTGGTATGTCCTGTCCCATCCTGCTGCCGGATCCTCCGGCAATTATAATCGCTATATTCATATCGCACCTATCCTTAAACCAAAGATTTTCAAAGCCATTTGATTCTTATCGCTTGATTATATCATGATAGTTAGAACAGGGTAGTAGTTCCCTGTCATCTTTTCCCGGAACTGCAGAAAGCAAAGAACTGCTTTACCTTCAGTTCTACTGCTCACGACAGAATTAAGCACTTCGATTCTGGACACGCTATCAGTCGTGACGCATATCGTCGCCACAACACTCGCAGAATCTTGCTGCAAACGATGGGGTCTCACCGTGCACATACAGATGCGATGTATCTCCGAACGCAAGCATCCTGAACGAGGCTATGCCCTCTCTCCTCTCCTCGGTCACGATGGTGGTCACTGACGAAGGCTGTGCGCAGAACCCATGCCATACTGTCATCGGCGACACACCCCACAAATGACTGAGAAGCACCGATTCGACTCCAAAGTGGCAGAAAAGCACGATGGTATCATGGTTTGGCTTTTCCGCGCGGTAGATACCACCCTCCCGGCGGTAGCCGTGTTTCGCCAGCAGAGCGTCAAATTGCTCCGCCACCTTATGGTACTCTTCGCCAACATTGCCTTCAGCCATGAGTTCATTCTCAGCCCAGTGTTCCGCCTGATAAAGGCGCGGATCCTGAGTCCAGTCCTGCGGCAGCCAGTCCCATGGAATGCGTTTTCTTGTAGTATCATCGGGGCGCCATATAAAGACGTCAAATTCCCTGAGCCACGGGAGCACCTCTGCAGTGCGATTCATCTTGAGCAAAGTAATGGATGCCGTGTCCTGAGCCCGGCCGTAAGGCGACATATAGAAGTGAACATGGCCGCTTTGGACCTGCTCACTCAGCTGCGTGACGAGCATTTCCGAAAGGTACTCCGCCTCGCGCCAGCCCTTCTCCGTCAGGGAATCATTCACATAATCAGGCTCACCGTGCCTGATAATCAAAACTTTCATTTCAGTTGCACCTCTCTAACGGGGACTGTCCCCTTTTAGCGGTTTATAGTTCCGTAAGGCCAAGGACGTTCCGGCTGCAGATTGAGCGTATACTTTTTTACCGCCCAGTTTAATGTTGGCATTTTCATTATGCGTTACCTCTTTTTATCTCTTTTTTAATTTTAACAAAAGCGAAACATTCAAGTAAACTGAAACAAGCCAAGAACAGCCATTAACCGAACAATCCTGCAGATCGGCTCTTTACACCTTATCATTTTCTGTCTTCTGTGATACTCTAAGTAAAACCCGCATTAATGCACAGAAAAAAAGCCGGAAAACCTCCATGTGACAAACCAACGAAGCATTTATGCAACGAAAAACGTATCGCCCATTAAGCATATTGATGACCATAAGCCTGCTGCTGGCTCTTTTTGTGTCCCCGTGCAGCGTGTCGTATGCAGCATCATCTGACGGACCGAGGTACATCGCTCACAGGGGCTGGAGCTCCAGGGCTCCCGAGAACACTCTCGCGGCTTTCAGGCTGGCAGCTAAAAACACCAAGTTTTATGGCGTTGAGTTCGATGTATGGGAAGCATCCTATCCGGATCTCACCAGGACAGTCATGGACGAAGACGGCAGCAAACAAACTGTGAATGTCAGGCAGGATCCTCTCCTCCTTGTGATGCATGATGAGAACATCAAGCGCATGTGCGGGGTCAGCAGGAACATACGCAAGATCAGCCGCAAAACGCTGGGCCGCTACACGATCAGGAGCGGCAATAAAGTCAGCAAATACAATAACCAGAAGATCCCGACCGCCGAGCAGGCTCTCGATACGATCTTCAAATACTCAAAAGGCGCCATCCCAGTGATAGAGCTCAAGCACCGTCTGTCGAAGCGCGCCCTGAAATATCTGCTTGAGTATCTGGACGGGCGCGAAGCTGTGATCATAAGTTTCGAATTCAGCGCGGTTTCCGATGCGGTAAAGATGGCGCGCAAAATGGACATCAGCGACAGCACACATACCATGTATCTGCGGAAGTCTCTTTCATCAAAAAAATATGCAGCCACAATCCGCAAAATGAAAAAAGCGGGTATCGACTGCATATCTTTGAAATACACTGCCATCAGCAGGAATACCGTGAAGCGGTTCCACAAATCCAAATTGAAAGTGTGCGCGTGGACGCTGCCAAATAAAAGCACCACCCGCAAATACGTGCGAATGGGTGTCGACTATATAACCGCGAACGGTGCCGTTTACTAAAAATGAGCATTCCGGAAGGAATGCCCATTTTTTTAGCGATTTTTAAATAGTTGATTTTAATAGTTCTCCTCGTGGATCTCAAAGTATGCCTGTGGGTGTGCGCAGACAGGACACATCTCAGGCGCTTTTGTACCGACCACTATGTGCCCGCAATTGCGGCACTCCCACACCTTGACTTCGCTCTTTGCGAATACTTCCTGTGCCTCAACGTTTTTGAGAAGTGCGCGATAGCGCTCTTCGTGGTGCTTTTCGATCTCTGCTACCATGCGGAACTTCGCTGCCAGCGCCTTGAAGCCTTCCTCCTCAGCTGTCTTTGCGAAACCCTCGTACATGTCGGTCCACTCGTAGTTCTCGCCATCAGCTGCAGCGAGGAGATTCTCCGCTGTAGTGCCGATTCCCTCGAGCTCCTTGAACCACATCTTCGCATGCTCTTTTTCATTGTCGGCAGTCTTCAGGAAGAGCGCCGAGATCTGCTCGAAACCTTCCTTCTTTGCCTTGGAAGCGAAATATGTGTATTTGTTGCGCGCCTGTGATTCTCCGGCGAATGCCTCCATCAGATTCTTTTCTGTCTGTGTTCCTGCATATTTATTAGCCATAATTTTCCTCCTTTAAAGCAAATTATATTTATGATAGAAGTTCATTCTATGTCATATCGTTTCCTTGAAAGCATGATAAGAAAGCCTTACCTAACTTTAATATTTCTGCTTTCAGACCATACTGAGTAGCGCTTACTTTTCTTGCTAACTTTAGTATATGTCCTTATTCTAAAATAATACCTTTTCGCTGGCCTCAGGTTTTTTATGGTTTTTGACTTCTTTTTGTAACCCGGAATAGTAAGGGTTTTACTGTTTTTAAAACTTTTGCTTTTGCTGTACTGTATCTGATATCCGCTAATCCTTTTGCCTAATGTTTTCCCTTCCTGTCTCTCATAAATAACTGTTACTGTTCCTTTTTTTCCTTTTTTGAGTTTTGTTATCATAGTTGGTTTAGGTGCAGCATACAGCTTTATGCTTTTTCCAAGTCCCTGAGGAAGATTTTTATATGCTTTTCCTCTTAATGTATACATTTTGCAGGGAAGAGGAATGGTTCCTTCAACATTATTCGGTGTCTCCATTTTTGTAATCAGTGCTCCTATAAAAGCCTTTCTGCCGTATGCATTGTCTAGCACAAAACTGGATAAATCAAGGTATGACAAACTGCTGCATTCAAAAAACATTCTGCTTATGTCCAGAGTGTTTTCAGTATTAAAAGAAGAAAGATCTATACTCTCAAGTGAACTGCAACCGGCAAACATACAACTCATGTTCGTTACATTACTTGTATCAAAGCTGGACAAATCCAGAGTCTTTAGTTTTGAGCAGCCAATTTGGTGTATTATCTCTATAGAATCATCTCCTTCGTAATAACCATCATAGTATCTCTGTCCTCCAAACATAGACTCCATGTTTGTTACATTTGAAGTATCAAAATTAGACACATCAAGGTTTTCCAAGCTCACGCATCCGCTGAACATGCCTTTCATGTTATTTACGTTGCCTGTATCCCATCCATCAAAAGAAACAGCTTCAAGCGACTTGCAATAGGCAAACATGTCGTGCATATCCTGTACTCTGCAGGTATCAAATCCTGATACATCCAACTCAGTGATTTTACAGCATCCGCGAAACATACCCGCCATTGATTCTACGTTTTTTGTATCAAAGCCTGACAATTCAAGTGATTCCAGAGAACTATCAAAGTATTCTTCGAAAAACCCAGAAGCAAACATATAACTCATGTCCGTTACATTACTTGTATCAAAGCCTGTTAAATCCAGACCTTTTAAGGTGTTGCATCCATTAAACATACCTTTCATGTCCGTTACACTGCTTGTGTCAAGGCCTGTTAAATCCAGACTTTTTAAGGCCCTGCATTCGCTAAACATATCGCTCATGTCCGTTACATTGCTTGTGTCAAAGCCTGATAAATCCAGACTATTTAATGCACTGCATCCGCTAAACATGCCACTCATGTCTGTTACACTGCTTGTGTCAAGGCTTGTTAAATCCAGGTTTACTAATGCACTGCATCCGTTAAACATACCACTCATATCTTTTACACTGCTTGTGTCAAGGCCTGACAGTTCAACAGAATACAAGTGTTCAAAATCACTGAACATTCCTGCAAGTGAATCCATACCGTTTATGTGTCCCTCTATTCTAAAGTAAAAAATACCTTCTCTATCAACACCCCATCCTTCACTATATTCTCTATCATCAAAACTAAAGGTCTTGCCAGCTTCTCCCAGGATAATCGTATAGTCTTCCTCTATTCTCCATGGTACCCCTCTATATGTGCCAGTTGTGAAATCTTCATCTGCAAATACTGTATGTGGATAGAACATAAAAATCATGGCAATAACAGGGACTATAATTATCCTTCTTATAGCAGTATGCATATCATAATGAAAAACGTTCCTGATTATTTTTACTTGTTTCATTAAATCACTCCTCACAAAAGCGCTTCTAGCAATCTCTTACATTCCCTTAAGACCTTTTGTGTAAAACATTATATCAGCCTTTTTATCACATTAAATAGCATTAAGATTTTTTGAACATTTTCAATGCAGCTTTCATCTTACTGAAAGAAAATACCCCGACTACATATAGCCTGGGTATTTTCCTTTTTCCAAAAGCGTGCTTTGCAAGACTTACAAGATGCTTTATCTCACCTTTATCGTTCTGGTCTTTGACCATTTTCCGTAATATGTCTTGCCTTTTACTTTCTTAAATGCTCTTACTCTTACCTGATATTTCTTCTTTGATTTAAGATTTTTTACAGTCAGCTTCGTCTTATTCGTTCTCTTGGTTTTCCATTTACCTTTTCCGGTTTTATACTGGATCTGGTATCTTACGCCACCTTTCTGAGCCTTAACAGCAACTGTGAATGACTTTTTACCTCCTTTTACTGTCTTCCACACTGCTTTCTTAGGAACGATCCTAAATGTTGCCGTGACCGTTCCTTTTAGTTCTCCTTTACCTGTATAAATTACAGTAGCCAGCCCTATATCTCTATTATTTTTGTAAACAGTTTCGAACCGGAAACGGTCAGACATACCAAGACTATGGTATCCGTCACTAAGTGTTACATTCATGTTTATCGATGGACGCAGAGCCTTTCCAGTATATTCACATACCGGCTCTTCTTCCTCCCAATAATTACCTAAATCAGTAGCCAGATTATAATCAGAATCCCCCCGTTTGTTAGATTCTGCAAGCTCTTCTTTCTGATTGTCAGTGAACATGCCTCCTGTCACTATGAGCTGATCTGATGGAATAGGATTAATTATTCGGAATATACTGTCTGCACCGGTAAAATCTCCACCGGATATCATATATATATTCTTGGAGCTGTTGTCCCAGAAGTTATTATTGTTCAAAAGACTAGGCCCAATGAAACTTCCCCCATCAATCGATAATCTTCCTGCTGAAATGAAAACATTCCCTTTGGGCACGACGCTGTTATCAAACTTTCCGCCATGGATCACAAGAGCACCGTTACTGTTTATGATAACACACTTCTCATAGTCACCGTTCCATGCGCTATCATATCTTATGCAAGTAAACTCTCCATCGTTAACTGTTACATTTCCATCATCAACTGTCAGGGGAGTTTCTCCTGTGAAAGTCCCCCCATTGATGATAACTTTGCTGGTTCTGCTCTCAAACAAACTCTTGCTTACAAGAATCGTGCTTCTTGCTTCATATGTTCCGTTTTCTATTGTAACGTGTCCACCGTGAACAAAGACAGCTGATGGGTGAAAAGCTGCCTCTGAATTTTTTGAGATAAGGCTTCCGTTTCCTGTTATGATAACATTTGCCTTTTCTCCTACAGATAAAACATGTTGATCTGCTACATTATCGGAATCAACAGTAATCGAATGTCCGTTAAGATCAATTAACACTTCATTATCTTCATTATCCGTATACAAATAAACACCTTTGTCCGTTACAATATCAGATCTTAAAACGATTTTGAGACTGCCATAAAAGCTTGTTTCATTCAAAGCATCAAACAATTCATGCAGCATCTCTGCATCCGATACCTCAATAGTGTTTTCATCATTCCACTTATCTTCTCCTGTTGTGGTCCCATTGTCTGCGTAACTAATCATCGGAAAGACAACAATCATTGAACAAGCGATTATGTACGTTAGAAGTAACGATAAACTTTTTTTGATGATATTTATATCCATTTTATGACTCACTCCCCGATATAATCTGTGGTTTTATTTTGTCTGTTACCATGCCATCCATGTGCAATTGCTGTAATCACTGGTGTACGGATTACTCGCGATAACTACTTTGCAATTTATTACAATAGGTGTAACCAATACCATTAGTGCAAATACGTTAATATAATCAACACTTTTCTTCATAATACATTCAGCGCATGTCCAGTTTGCTCCTTATTGCATTTGATGTCGGTGTCTTGCCAAGCCCGCCGTATGTGCAGCGCAGCTCCTGAGGCATCTTTGTTCCTATATCGTACATCGCCCGTATAGTCTCATCGAGCGGGATTACCTTATCATAACCCGCCAGTATTACATTAGCGCTGCTCACTGCGTTCATGCCGCCCAGGATGTTCTTGTTGAGGCAAGGCACCTCTACTCTGTTTGCCACAGGATCACAGGCCAGACCGGTTACACCCTGCAGCGCGAAAGATGCAGCATCCACACATTCCTGCGCGCTTCCGCCCATCATCTGGCAGACTGCGGCCGAGGCCATTCCCGAACCTGCACCGCACTCCACCTGACATCCTGCTGCCTCGGCCGCGAAGGTCGCCTGCCCGGCAAAGAACACCCCTATCAGTCCGGCTGCAAGCAGCCCTTTTACAATCTCATCCTCGTCCAGGCCAAGCACATCCCTGAGCGCCAGAACAGTTCCGGGCAGGCATCCCGCAGATCCCGCCGTCGGCGCTGCTACAAACACGCCCATCGCGCTCTTGTTCTCCATTATTGCGCTAATATATCTGATCGCTGTATTGGCCACATCTCCCGGCACCAGCCGGGCGGCATTCTGCTTCACAAGATGCGACTGCATCGGCAGAACCCTCGCCTCATACTCAGTTCCGGCCAGCCCCTCCGCCGGTAGAAACAGCGTCAATCCTGAGTTCCCTGCCGGAGCCGGTCACCACATCTACCCGGTAGTGATTCGGATGCTCCGCCTCAAAAGGCTCGATGCGGTACTCCAACTCGATGCCGCTCTCAGCCAGCAGCGCCTGCCAGTCATCCACTCGAGAATCCGTTACAGGAACGCCCATTATGCCGCATGCAAAACCCATATCCGTGCCGTGGCCATCATGCGATTCGGCCAGCGACCCGTCGGGATCGAACGTGACCGTCACTTTGCGCGGATCTCCATCTGCAGCCTGCCTTACGAGCTCAGCGATCCGGGCTCCGCCTGCAACGTGCGATGAAGACGGCCCCCTCATAACAGGTCCCAGAACATCATTGAAAATGTCAGGTATCACTTTATCTTTGTTCATAATAGTTAAATTGCAGCACTTATTTTACCTCAGCCCTCTGCATCAGAAGTGCTCGTCGTCGATGGAGCTGAAATAGCCTTTGCTGCTTTTAGAATTGCTCTTTTTCTTTGTAGATTTCGATGACATCTTTGATGAATTCGATGATGTGTCAGTCTGGTCTCGCCGGCCGCATCGGCTATAAGTTTGCCAGACTTGGATACAGTAGCTACCTTCTTATTATCGGTTTTGTATGTTATTGACTCTTCCGCGAATTTCTCCAGTTTCGGAGCATGTATGAATCTTTAGTATTCTTTGTACCCATATTTAAAATTTACTGACCATTCAGGTTTTTATAATAATATCAAAAAATGCGGATATCCAGCAGATATCCGCACTAAATATATCATTGTTCTGCTTTGTATGTTTCAACAAAAACGTTCCGGAATGCAGATTGTCACCCCTTTATTTTCCGATTTTGACAGTGACCTTTTTGCCTGCGTTCTTCTTTGTGAAAATCTTTTTATATTTCTTCAGATAAGTCTTGTTCTGTTTTTTCGTTCCGACATAGACCTTTATAGTTTTCACTTTCGAATTCTGCAGACATCTTTTTACTGTTTTGGCTGTCAGTTTCTTCGACTTGACTACCACTGTTTTTACTTTTGAGCCCTGGAATGCCCAGGAATCGAGCTTTTTGATGTTCTTCCCCAGAGTGACCTTTGTCGCCTTGGAATCACTGAATGCGGACTGATATATGCCGGTAACCTTGTAAGTCTTATTTGCGATAACCACCGTTGACGGAGGAGTATAGCTCTTCTTTGTACTGGTGTTTTTATACAAAGAGACCGTCTTTCCCGATGTCGAAGTGATTTTGAAAACGCCCTGAGGCAGTATCGTATCTGCAAAGTAGAGATCAACATCCTCTACAAGAACATTGTTTACTTCCTCGGATGTAACAAGACCCGCATACTTCCATACCGATGACGACAGGTCCAGATGGAGGACCGGGCGTATGCCGCGCTCAATATCGAAATCGGGATAACCGAATGTTCTGCCATCCCTATATGTTGCATAGGCATACGGCTTGTTATCTGAGAATGCATAGGTTCTCAAATACCAGAGAGCTTCTCCATAGTCCCCGTAAGCCCTTACACCTTTTGCCCTTGCATAAGACGTTGGTCTGGCAGTACGTGTGGCTGTATACGTATCATAATCGAACCCATATACAGGATTTTTCCCGCTGTTGGAGCTATAATCAAATACGGCCTCATCCTCTGACAGAAGATAGACTGAGTCCTTAGTGTTGCCGCCGGCATCCTTGTTTTTGACTGTTGTGGTTATTATTGCCGCCTTTTCAGCATCCGTAAAAGCCCGGCTGTAAAAATACTTATTCAGCCACTCACGGATATAGCAGTTTGCCCACGTTGTCTCCACCGCTTCTTTATGATATGGCTGACAGTCCAGGATCTGATCTGAGATCAGGAAAGCATCATTACCATTGACCTGCAGAACCCGCCATTTTATCGGCTCCATATTCACTCCATCACTGTCAGTCTGCGGATAGCTGCCGAAATAGACACTGTGCCATACTGCCTGGTGATCTATATTTTTATCGGTGTAAGTTATCGGATTGCCGACAACAGGCTTGGATGCGGCATCCGCAAAGGTCACGCCCGCTGAGCTGATCAGCACCAGGCACATGACGATAGCTAAAAAGCCGGAAAAAACTCTTTTCATAAGCACCTCCAAGGCCCTTCCGGGCCAGTCCCCATTTCTCAGAAATTCTGCGGATCGCTTATTTGGTCAATCCCTCCGCGACCTCGATTCCTTTTGTGAAAACATCCCAGAAGTCGATCGGCGGCTTGACCGGAATATTCATTGTCAGATTTCCGAGAACAGGCAGACCATTTTTATTAATGTATGCGAGTGTTCCGGCGACTCCGCCGATGATAAGTGAGCAAGTCAGTAATTTCTTCATTTCTAAATCTCCCTCCATTCAGAAAAATAATAGCTATTGATGATTAATTATATACTAAATTTTTACCTGACCGTTACTTTTATGATTTTGCTGACTCCGTTCTGGGCATATACGTAAATTTTGCATGTGCCCTTCTTTTTCGCCGTGATCTTGCCGCTCTTACTGACCTTTGTCACCTTTGGGTTAGATGACTCGTAGCGTAATCCGACATGCTTTTTAACTTTCTTGCCAACAGCCTTTGCGCCGAGCAAGAAAGACTTGCCCTTTTTCAGCGACACCTTGTTGTTTTTCGCCTTTGTGGTAACCTTGGTATAGTTGGCCTTGTCTTTTGTGGCTGCGTGGATAATTTTAGAAGTGGAAACGACTTTATTGTTGCTGTCGAGCGCCACCACTATGAACTTGTAATAGGTGCCTTTCTTCAGCTTCTTGCCAGCAGCTTTCTTAACAGTCTTGCCGCTTCCCTTCACTGTTGCGATCTTTTTTGGCTTATTTGAACTGCCGCACTTGCTGCCATAGATGACATACTTGCTGGCTCCCTTGACCTTCTTCCACGTCAGTTTGATGCTCGTTCCGGTCTGCTTTGTCGTCTTGAGCATCAAAGGGGCAAACTTGGCGCCCTTCGGATCGCTGTCGCTCTTCAGGCTTTTGATAGCCTTGTCAGCAGCTTCTGCAGAAGCACCCATTCCAATTGGAGTTTCATCTATTCCAGTCTCATTTGCATGGTCTTCAGCAGGAGCAGTCTTATCATCTGTTGTCTGGCTGTCAGATGACTGCTCATCCGAATTATTACTGTTGCCGTCGCTGGAGTCATTGTTGCCGCTATCACCGGAGTCTTTGTTGTCATCGCTGTCCGAGTCATTATTGCCGCTCTGCTCCTGTGAAGAATCATTTTCTCCGCTGTCTTCGGATCCTGATGATACTGCATAATCCTTCTTTGCCATCGGCTGCAGCGCATAGAAGCCATCGTCAACGAACTCCGCATCTCTTATGTGGTCAGAGAATTTTGCGTCACATTTCAGGAAGTAATCATAATCTTTGAAAGATCTGCCGGTATCCCACGTGCAGTCGACATTGTAATATTTATTGCCGATTTTAACTATATTCCACGCATGTGCTTCGCCAGTGTCAGCTGTTCCGCTAATGATTCTCGCCTTTGAAACGTAATCATTTGTCAGGCGGTAAAACAATGCCGCGTATCCCTGACAAACCGCCTTTTCGGCGAAAAGAGCTGCAAAAGCTGTGTGCTTTATAGTATAGCTGTTATCATTCAGGTGCTCATAATCGTATTTAACATGAGAAGTGATGTAATTGTAAACTGCAAGTACACCCTCGTATTCGTCTTTTTCGCCAAGCTTCAGTTCCGTCGCGATCTCTTCTAACTTCTGATTTACCCGCTCCTCCTGATCGGCTGTTGTATAGAAATCGATATGATATATAACATTTGTGATACCTTCCCCACTATCATCGTATCTGGAGGATATCTCGCATCTCATGGAGCCATAGCTGTTACTCAGGTAGTCACCCGTTCCCGGACCACGGTTCTCATGAGCTTCTTTGAAAAAGCCTTCAGCCAGTTCTGCGTCGCCTTCACCGCCGTACGGAAAGCTTATCGAGATAGTGTCATTCCGCTTTAGCATCTGTTCAGTAATGTATTCAACAATTTCTCTATTGCTTTTGTTCGCAAAGAAAACGGAGTCTTCAGCGAATCCCGGATCCGTTTCAGCGAATGCCGCAGCAGACATCAGCATCACCGCCGCAAGCGCAATGAACAGACTTGTAATTAATCTTTTTATAGAACGATTCTTCATAATTTACTCCACATTGAACTGTTTTCATCTGTTCCTCTGATTTTACCATTTTCACATGTTTTGTGTATTGAAAAAAGGCATGTAAAAAGGTGTGCTTTTTAAGCACACCTCTTCTAATTGGTTCTAAATTCGAAGTCCCGGTTCACTCGACCCAGGTAACCGGATTGCCTTTCCTTGGGAGTGGTTCCCGCTGTAGCTCTCCATTTGCCGGATATCCTACGATCAGTCCGCCGGTAATCGTTTCATCAGCTCCCAGACCGAGCTTTTCCATGAAAGCTCTTACTCCCTCACTCTCGTCAAGCCAGTGCAGCTGATTGATCCAGCACGATCCAAGATCAAGTGCATTCGCCGCGATCATCATGTTCTCAAGCGCACAGGCACTGTCCGCAATTGCGTTGCCATAGTCTTTTTTATTTGCAGTCACGATCAGCACAGGAGCCATATAGTGGAATGCATACTGTCCTTTCTTAGACATCAGGATCGAGTTTTTCAGCGATATATACGTATCCTCGATCACTTCCATCTTAGCGAATTCCGCCATTACTATACCGGCGATTTCTGTCAGCAAAGCTTTGTTGGTGATTACGATAAAATGCGTACTCTGGCTGTTCGATCCGCTTGGCGCCAGGCGTCCCGACTCGATAATCTGATCCAGAAGCTCTCTTGCCGGAATCTCCGGTGCCATTATCCTTGTACTGCGTCTTGTTTTGATTGCATCTAAAGCGTCCATAATACCCCCTTACTTTATAAATTCATTGTCTCCAGCGTTTCACCTGCAAGCCGGTAAGTTGTCCATTTATCTCTCCCTTCTTCCGATAGAGCCCCCGGCTTTTATTGCTCTTACGATCACAGTTATTAATATTCCGAACGCGACGCCTGCCGCGTCTATACATACATCTCTGAATTCACAGCTTCGGCCTTCTACAAAGAACTGATGAAATTCGTCAGTGCCGGCGTATAGTGTGCCCGCGATCCAGGTAGCGAGCAAATGATGTTTCCAGAGCATCTGTTTTGCCGGGCTTCGATTCGGTTCAGTAGTTTCCGTCGGTTCGTTCTGTGTTGTTAAGTCAATGAAATTCGCATTCAGGCAGATTCCAAGCACTGCAAATTCAGAAAAATGAGCTGCCTTACGAACAATGAAGTGTGCCGTCTGGAATCTGAGGCCGGTTATCAAGGAGAGAATCCCTGCAAAGAATCCGCTCTCGCCTCCAGAGGTTTCACTTGACATAGCAGAATGCACAAATATAAAGATCAGCACCGCAAGAGTGATCAGAAGGTGGATTCTTGCAGTATCAAATTTTGCCCCGTTGTCTGATCGCTTCACAGTTTCCTCCCATAGTTCTTAATGACCATTTTATGTATAAAAGCGGAGGATATCAACTGACGAAGACTGGCGGCATTCCTGCAACGCATTCGTGATTCAATGTATTACATTTAGTTTTTGGCGAAAAGACTGGTTCAGCTCAACGTAATACATTGAATTGCTCGTGAACTATGCACCTTTATTCAATGTATTACATTAAGTTTCTAAAACTACTACCTTTAGTGCGCAGAAGCAAAATCTTACTCCATCAAGGACTTCATTTTTGAAACCTTGCGTCAATATGGTGTGGTTTTGTTTTAGCCAAAGAAAAATACCTCCGAAGAGGTTTTCTCTGTTTTTGTATATCATTTTTTTGAGTAATCAAACCTGCTAACAAAATTCAAGTGTTAATTTGAAATTGTTGGCAGGTTTTTCTTTTTGCTATTGATGCCACTACAAAAGGGCTGGCTTTCGTCAGCCTCATCATAGAATTACAGGTTTACTCATTTAGCAGTAGT
>JAFRKO010000007.1 GCA_017431685.1 Mogibacterium sp. | reverse complement strand
TTGAGAAATATATCTATTATTACAATCATCAGAGAATCAAGGGCAAGCTAAAAGGACTGAGCCCTGTTCAATACAGAATTCAGTCCTTGTTAGTAGCTTAATGTCCTGCCAAAATGTGTCTAACATTTTGGGTTCAGTTCAAGATCCGGGGCCTTTTTTGCGTGCTATTTATAATAAGTAGACAACTTTCACACCAATTCACACTAAATTCACACTTTTGGCAAAAGAAAAACGCTGGAACTATTGAAATTCCAGCGTTTCTATGGTGGTCTGTGAGGGACTCGAACCCGCGACATCATGGTTGTGACCCATGCGCTCTCCCAGCTGAGCTAACAGACCGTGTACAGCGTACGCTTTTTATCGCGCACGACTATTGTACTCCTTTTGCAAGGTGATTTCACTACTTTTCTTTTTTTGTGCCTGGAAGCTTCGGTGTCACATAAACTGTCTGGTTGTGGGTGAATATTACCATGCCCGGTTTGGCGCCGTTAGGCTTTTTTACATATCTGACCGGCACATAATCCACCGGCACGTTGTCACTTCTTGCAGCTTTGCTGTGATAAGCAGCTATCGATGCAGCCTCGTAGATGGTCTCTGCCGGAAGGTCATTTATATTGCAGCCGTCTTCGAGTCTGACTATTACGTGTGAACCCGGGATGTCCTTTGTATGCATCCACACATCAGTCTTGGATGCGAACTTCATGGTGAGCCAGTCATTATCTATGTTATTGCGGCCTACCAGAACCTCTGTGCCGTCGCTGAGCGTGTATTTTAAAGGCTCAGGCCTGCGGTTCTTTTTCTTTCGCTGTGAGGCTTTCTGCCGTCTTCGGACGTAGCCGGTCTGCTCGAGCTCGTCTCTGATGACCTCAAGCAGGGGCACGGTGTCTGCGGTTTCGATGTTCTGTATTACGGACTCGAGATATTCGATATCTCTTTCGTTGTCTTCAAGCTGGGTCTGCTTTTCGTGTATCGCAGTCCTGGCCTTGGAGTATTTCTTGAAATACTTCTGTGCGTTGGCCGAGGCAGAGATCTTTTCGTCCAGAGGGATCTCGATCTCGCTGCCGTCATAATAGTTGATGACCCTCGCTCTGCGATCACCCGGCTTTATGAGGTGGAGATTTGCTGTGAGGAGCTCTCCGTAAAGTCTGTATTTTTCGGAGTTTTCCGCGCTCAGGAGGTCCTCCGACAGTCTTTTCTTCTTCAGAAGAGCCTTGCTGAGAGATGCCTGTACCGACTTCAGGAGCGGCATTGACTTCTGGCGAACCATGTTTGAAGCTACGCGATTAGTAAAAAAATAGTCAACGCATTCCGATACAGTGTCAAAATATATAGTATTGAGCTCTTCGAATTCGGACAGGGAAGTAATGTGAAACTCTCTCGGGGTGCCTTCGTCGTCTGCGTATACGCGCGGTCTTGCGCTGCCGTCATCTATCGAAGCAATGATCTCTACGAGCTTTCTCGCAGGGACTACCGATGTGACAGAGGCATCGTGAGAGGTGTAGCAGTGAGCGAGCATCTCACGGCTTATGGATGGCGAAATGCCGGCGATGCGTGACATGATAGCTCTGTCATCGTGAGGAAGAAGCGTTTCTGCGTCGACCTCGCTGAATGGCATTTTGTCCTGAGCAGGAGGGTATTTGTAGATTATGCCCGGGAGAAGCTGACGGTATCTGTTGACGTCGATAGATATGCGCTTTATTGCGTCGATTATTTTGCCGCTTTCGATATCGATAAGCACGATATTGCTGTGCTTTGACATTATCTCAACAATAAGTCTGCGGCAGACCGAGAAACCCAGCTCGTTCTGTGCTTCTATGTCGATCTCGATTATGCGCTCAGCATCCTTTTGACGCACGTCTGTTATGCGGCCTCCCTGAAGATGCTTTCTGAGCAGCATGCAGAACGTTGGAGGCTGTTCCGGATTAGTATAACTGCCTTCAGTCAGGCAGACCCTCGCGGCGCTGCTGTTGCAGGAAATGAAAAGGCGCACATTCCCGCGCTGAGTGTGAATGTGCACCAAAAGATCCTCGGGTCCAGGCTGGTAGACTTTCTCTATCTTGCCTGGCACGATACGTTCTTTTAATTCTTTTGCAACAGCATATGTAATGATTCCGTCGTAAGCCATATCCAGTACATTTTACTATCACGATTGCCCTATTGCAAATAGTCATTAGAGAGACGGTTTGAAGCTCTGTACGTTTCCATCGGCATCGAGAGCATAGATCCAGTCACCGATGTATACACTTCTGCGTATTGCTGAACTGTCAAGTTTGTGCTTATCTACTGAGTTGATTTTGTCGCCGGCTTTGAAAAGAAGAATACCTGTATCATAGATGTCTTCAACTTCATCCGGCTGATCGACCAGTATATCTGTTTCAGCTTCTTCTGTGTCGTTTGTCTCCGAAGGTTCTTCAGCATCTTCGACAACCTCAGAGCCATCTGTTTCGACATTATGCCAGATTTCGTAAGGGATAGCGAAGTATCCGGCTTCATTGTTTACCATAAGCGCGTGGTGATCATACTGTGCTTCGCTCGACATGTCCTTGAACTCCTTGCTGTCGAGAACCTTAGGCTCAGATGGATCGGAGATATCGAAGAGGGCAAGCTTGAGCCCGCTGTCGTACTCTCCGCCGTAGCCGTTGTCACCGGTCGCATGACCGATTCCGAGAAGTCTGTCCTTACTCACAGGTATGAGCAGTGTGGAGAATCCGTCGATTTTGACTTCTCCTTCGATGCGAGGATTATCAGGATCTGAAAGGTCGATGATGAAGAGAGGATCAATCGCCTCATATGTGATCACATATGCCTTGTCACCGATGAAGCGTACTGCTTTGATGCTCTCGTTGCGGGCAAATCCAGTGACCTTTCCGGCTTCTTTCAGCTTTGAATCGAGCACGTACAGGTTGTTGACTTCGATGCCGGCACGTTCCGATGTGGTCGCGATGCGGAAGTATCCACCTCGTTCATCCATGGAGAACTGTGAGTTTACATAACCGCGGACTCTGGCGGTAGCATCGACATTGACTTTGAGACCGTTCAGACTTGCGCGGACTATACGTGTGTAGGAAGTGCTGCTGTCACTGTCATATTCGGTCGAAGTGCAATACAGGTTGTGATCGTTGCAGTAAATCTCTGAGCTTGCGCCGAAGACGGCCTTTGTAGTGGAGATACCCTGATTACCTGAAGATACATCTACCGCGCTGATGACTATCAGTGAAGGGGCATCAGGATCAGGAACGCAGCAGATATCAGCTGCATCAAGCTCCTTAGGATTTGCGATGCTTCCGCATGCAGGCACTATACGGCCGCCTCTGTAGACATAGTAATTGGTAACGAGGTACACGTTGTCTCCGACCATGCGGCTCGATAGTATGTCGCCTGTCTGGCTGAAGTCATAAAGCACTTCGGGCTTGCTGCGGTCACTGATATCATATACGACTATGGCTGAAGAAGACTCATCGCTGTCATCTTTGTAAATAGTACCGACTGTAATGAGTCTGTCACCCTTAACGTAGATATCGCTGATATAGTTTTCGATTCCGCTACTGCCTACCGTTGAGAGTTTTTTCGTCTTTCCGTCTTTTGCGGAGAGAATGACTACTTCCCGTCCGTCAGTTACATAATATATGTACTTGCCATCGGTCTTGACAATGTCTGCTTCATCTACATCATCCACCTGTAAATATGTCTCTGAAAAGCTGTCGGTCTCCGCAGATTTTGGAGCCGCAGAATTGCTGAGAACTCCTGTAGTTCCTGTGTCTGCCATATCCGCGTCTGCCAGCTCTTCCGTCTCATATTCAACCAGATCATCTGAAGCTCCTCTGCCCAGTTTGATAAGCCCGTAGCGCGGACTGTTGTCCATGCTTTTGAGAAGCCTTTCAATTTCTTTTTCACTTTTGAATGTGTAGAGTTCGTCGCCGGCGAGAGATGTATCAGGAGGACCTGTCATTATTTCCATGAGTCCGCTGATACCAAAGACAGCTATAACTGCTGCTGCTACTGCCACCCATCTTTTCAGTGATGGACGGGCTTTGACCTGCTTCGTTTCAAAGTGTCCGGTCTTTGCATTGTTTCCGGTTTGTTCGATGAACTGCTTTTCTTCTGCTGCGTTCAGCATGGCGAGCATCTTGTCCTCGGAAAGGCTTTCAGGCGCTTTGATGCCGTCGCTGTCGAATAATTCTTTTATATAATCATGATCTTTGTTCATTTTGATTCTCCTTACGATAAGAACTCACGCATCTTTGCGAGGCTTCTTGACAGCTTTGACCTTACGCTTCCTGCGGCCATACCTGTAAGCGATGATATCTCCGTGCTGTTCAGCCCACCTATTATGCTGAGCAATACTATATCGCGCTCCTCTTCTCTGAGCTGAGACAGAGCCTCGGTCAGTTCAACCGAAAGAGAAGGGGATGCCGGTACGCTGTCTGCGCCTGAGTCATATATACGTTCAAGGTTTTCGCGTGTACCGATCATTTCTTTTATCCTGGAGGCACAGCAATTCGAGAGGATCCTGAAGATCCACGATCCGAATGCTTTCCCGCTTCTGAGACTGCCTATTCTCTGCCAGGCGGCAAGCACACATTCGCTTACAGCATCCTCCGCCTCGGTCGGATCACCAAGCCTGTATAGCGCGTAGCGGTACAGCTTGTCCTTATAGATGCCGTAGAGAGAGCAGAACGCCTCTTTACTCCCGGCTATCGCTTCATTAATCATTTTTTCATCCATTATGTCATCCTCATATAAGCACGAATGATGCCTTTTAAGAGCTCTCATATATATAGTATCGTAAAAGGGGTAAAGTGTTGCAAAAAATGTGGTATCATATTCGTCGTAAATTGATTGTTAAAAAGGAGGACGAGTTATGGACAGAGCTGATCAGGCTTCCGCAAAACACAGAAACGGATTTAACTGCTGTCAGTCGGTAGTATGCGTATTTGCTGATGAGGTGGGAATAGATGAGTCCCTTCTCTATAAGATGGGCGAAGGTTTCGGAGCCGGAATGGGGACCACACAGGGCGTGTGCGGAGCTCTCAGCGGAGCTGCCATACTGGCAGGACTCGTGCACAGCGACGGAAATACTGAAAGAGCCGGCCTCACAAAGGCAAAGACTACGAGAATAGCAGGAATAATGCAGAAGAAGTTTATCGAGCGCGCAGGGGCTCTTATCTGCAAAGAGATAAAGACAGGTAATGACGGCAAGGCATGGACGTCGTGCGATGACTGCATAAAGATCGCCGTAAGACTTGTAGAAGAGGAGCTAGGCCTGTAAAGGCAGAGTTTTCTGATGAACGAAAAAAGTGTTGGGATAAAAAACAAAAATATCAGCGACTACAGGACCGGTCTCATATGCGTTCTGGCGTGTCAGCTTTTCTGGGGTTTCTGCCCTATATACTGGCAGGCACTGGTACCGATACCGTCGTGGATCATCATCCTTTACCGAATGGTGACGATGTTTGTGTATTCGTATATAGCAGCCAGGATGCGGTACTCGAGAGAGGAGATATGGGGACCGCTCAGGGAGAAGGGAGTGATAGCCAGATATCTGGCTGCCGGCCTGCTTCTTACAGCAAACTGGAGCACCTATATCTGGGCTATGACGACCGGGCATATGATACAGTCTTCGATAGGCTACTATATAGAGCCGATCGTAATCTGCCTCTTCGGTGTCATTATTTTCAGGGAAAAGTTCACAAAATACAATGCAACGGCGATGGGTCTCGCTGTTATATCACTCACGGTAATGCTGATACATTACGGACAGATACCAGGAGTCGCTCTTGGCCTGGCATTCACGTGGGCATGCTATTCTGCAATAAAAAAATCGACGGACAGGCCGCCGCTTATAGAGCTTGTATATGAAACCATGTTTTACGCAGTACTGGCGATCATGGCCATATTCTATATAGAGACGAAAGGAATAGGCGCGCTGAGCATAGGCGTTCCGGGAAAATATGCCCTGTTGTTCCTCAGCGGGCTGATCACGCTGATCCCGATTGCACTATTCGGAAGTGCCGCAAAGAAGGTGACACTCTTTGTAATAGGGCTGGCTCAGTATATCAGTCCTACGATCACTCTTCTGCTTGGCATCTTTGCATATAAAGAGCCGATCGACAGAGTGCAGGTAATATCATTTGCCATTATCTGGATCGGCCTCGTTTTCTTCAGTTATGGAGAATATAAAAACAATCTTGAGCAGCTAGAGTCCTGAATCGAAGGAGAGTAGATTGCGGGCCTTCATCTCTACAGCCTCGGCGACAGCAAGGACCACATCGAGCGAAGGACCATAAAATACTGCTCCGTGGTGAGGTATGATGCAGGCGTGAGTATCGCTGAATGTGGAGACTACTGCTTCGCTTAGTTCATCCGTACCAGGAAGCGCATAGTCGGTGACTTTCACATCGCCGATCAGCTCCTGAAGTTCTCCCCCGCCCAGTGCGAAGCCTGCTCTGCATGCGGCAAATACGCTTATAGCGTTCGATCTGGTCTGTATAATAGCCTTGCAGTCAGGAAGATTTCTGTAAGCTGCGGCATGCATCCTGACTTCGGTGCTCGGGATGCGCTGATTGCCGTATTCAAGAGTATGTATGTTCACCTTTACGATGTCTTCTATTTTGATATCGAAATAATCCATTGATGAAGGGGTGATGAGCATTTCGCTGTCATTCAGCCTGACTGACAGGTTTCCCCAGGAGCCATAAGAAAGGTCACGCCTGACGAGCTCTTTGCCGTGGTCTATAAGGCTGCTCCTGACCGCAAATTCTTCTTCGTCATATGTGATGTATTCCTTGTTAGGCTCTTCGTTGCGGTTGATATAATCTGAAAGGAAGTCCTTTCTGAATTCATCAGCAAGGGCTTTTTCTATTGGCACAGTACCTCCGAGCAATTCACCGTGGACCTCAGCTTCACAGGCTTTTTCTACTATCTGAGCACCGGCAACGGCCTTTCTGCAATTTGTGCCTGCAGCTATTACTCCGGTTCCCCTGATGAGGCAGACGGATGAATCTTTCAGAGCCGCAAGTATGTTTGCAGGAGAAGTGTCAGGAATGACCTTCAGCCCGGAGCCGGTAAGTCTTGCCAGGTCTTCAAGTGTGACAGGAATCACATCGGCCTTTTCAGATACTGCAACAGTATCAGTTGTACATCCGAAAAGGATGGCGTTTATGTCGCTCCTTTTTGTGAAAATCTCTCCCAGAGCTCCGGAACTTATATCGCACAGCTCATAGCTGTCTTCTGTGATTTCAGCAAGTATTTTGTTGCCGCCGGTGCTGAGGAATGTGCGGGCATCTACACGCACGCAAAGCTGGCCGTACATCCGCTTGAATCTACCGTGGAAACCCTTAAGGGCATTAGTCATTAATGTGGCCGCTTCATCTATGTTCATGACATGCTCCTTTTTATATGTTTTACATAGTAGCACACAGCATCAGAAAAAGTGTGTAGATTATATAAACTTAAAGGTAGATTTACTGAGATGAGTAAAAATAAAAGATCACTAAAAACGCCGCTGATAACAGCGGCGTAAGGCTTTACTGACAAATTGACAGAAGTCTGGAAGATAATCCATCCCATGTGATGGTCGAGGTGTCGGGCAGAGGTCCCGGAAGATCTCCTTTATCGAAAGCTGACAGCAAATCGTAGAGTGTTATTGCCAGATTATCTGTGAATGATTTACGTCCGGCCTCAGTCGGCTCATCAATACTCTTCATTTGAGGCATCGGTACGAACACGGCATTCGAACCGCTGACATTCGAATCGATCCAGCCCCTGATTCCGGGAAGATCGGTACTTACCGGCACCGCGCCTGAAGACATTGCCTCTATGAGTACGAGCGGCAGACCTTCAAAGTAGGATGGAAGTATAAATATATCAGTCTGGCGAAGAAGTTCTGCGAGTGCAGGCTGCGGGATCTGACCGAGCCATTCCGCCCATACAGGAAGATCTTCGAGTTTTTTCTTCATTACTTCATCCTGGCAGCCTCCCGCCATAGTGAGTTTAAAGGCAGGGGTGCTGCTGTCAGATGCAAGCCTTTCCAGTGCAGCAAGCATCTCGGGTACACCTTTTGGTCTGCTTATCTTACCGGCATATGCGATGCGCAGCGGATCCCCAGGTGAACGGTCTGTTCTGCTGTCTGTGTTGAACAGCTTGCTGTTGTATCCGCTGCCTATGACAGATACACGGCTTTCATCCATACCGAATATCTCAATGATCTGAGTCCGCTGCTCGTCGTGCAGGGCAAGCGCGGCATCAAGCTCTTTTATATATGGCCTGACGATATCCCGCAGGCTGTCGCAGTTGATCATCTGCCGCAGGTCGGTTCCGTGTGATATGCCAACAATACGCCTGTCAGGAAAATGCTTTCTTACAAGGGCAGTCAGTAAAAACAGATGGTGGCATATAATCAGGTCCGGATCCAGCTCATCGACAGCCCGGTTTACAGCAGAGGTAAAAGCTTCTTCGAACTGAGAGATCATGCCCGGAGTAAGATCGCGGTATCTGGTCGATGTGTACGGCATTATATCCGACATACCGACGACAGGGAACGGCAGAGCACTGAACCTGGCCTGTGCAGCCTTGCAAGGCGCTGCAAGCAGATCTGCTTTGCTGTCAGTAAAAAAGACCGGATAGCAGGAAACCCCTTCAGGGAAGTCTACTATGTCATCCGGAAAAATACCGCAGACAACAGCCTGCTTGTGACCCGTGCGGGCAAAGGCTCTTACGATCTCGGTCATGTATGTGCCGCTTCCGGTCGAATGCGGCTTTTGTGCAGTGATGCTCAATATTTTCATGATAGAATCATATCATAAACCGCGCGTATCTTCACATAATCTTTACTTGCAAAAGTTCGCATACTATTGTATAAATAAATAGCAAAAATCAATACCAAGGGGTAATATAGAATGAGGCTGTTCCGATACAAGGGGACAGCCATTTTTGTAGGAATATAAACTATGGGACTCTTTTACGAAGCAGATAAAACATTTGAGCAGCTTATGGATGAAAAGAAAAATTTCGTTTTCATCGGTGAGGCGGGCTCCGGAAAAAGCGAAATAATCCTCAATATCGCAAACAGGCTTGCACAAAAAACCGGAAAGCAGGTAGATCTGTTCGACCTCGATCAGACAAAGCCTCTTTACAGATCGCGCGACATGCAGCAGGATTTCGCTGACAGGGGTGTGAATATTATCTACCAGGAGCAGTATCTTGATGCTCCGGTCATGGTAGGCGGAGTCAGGGTATCACTCATCTCCGATCACTACACGCTGCTTGATATAGGAGGAGGCCATCAGGCGGCAAAGTTTGCTGGTGCTTACAGTGATCTTCTGAGCAAAGACGACGCTGTTCCGGTCTATATTGTCAATCCATACAGACCGTGGACAAAGAGCGTCGACGCCATAGATGGCACTATGCGTCACATTCTCGGGTCCATGAGGCTAGATCATATATATATACTTGGAAATCCGAATCTCGGATACGCAACATCAGTTAATGAATTCATGGAAGGACTGGACAAGATCGATGAGCTGTTCGACGGCTTCACGGTCGTCAACAGCGCCTGCGTCAGAAGGGAAATCTTCGAAGAAGCGCAGGCTATGACCGGAAAGTCTCTGGTACCTCTCGACCTCTTCCTGACCTACTCGTGGGTTGATTAGTATAAACAAAAGGTATTGCTAAGAAGGAGGAATATTAATGGCAAGAATCGAAATCACGACTGAAGCCTGCAAATCATGCTCCTACTGCGTCATCTCGTGCCCTAAGAAGTGCCTCGAGATCGGCGAGAAAGTTAACTCCAAGGGTTATCTCTATGCGACTTCCGCAAGACCTGAGGACTGCATCGGATGTGCGATGTGCGCCCAGATCTGCCCTGAGTCCGCAATAGAGGTCTGGAGATAGGAAAGGAGACAGATATGGCAGAAAGAGTATTCATGAAAGGAACAGAAGCGATAGCTGAGGCTGCTGTAAGAGCAGGCTGCCGCTTCTTCGCAGGCTACCCTATCACTCCTCAGAATGAGATTCCTGAGTACATGGCAAGAAGGCTTCCTGAGGTAGGCGGCACATTTGTACAGGGCGAAAGCGAAGTTGCTTCCGTCAACATGCTTTACGGTGCTGCTTCGACAGGTATCAGAGCAATGAGCTCGTCCTCGTCATGCGGTATCTCTCTCTACAGCGAAGGCGTGTCATACTGCGCTTCGGCACGTATCCCTATGGTATACGTAAACGTTCAGAGAGGCGGCCCTGGAATCGGAGCTATTCAGCCGGCTCAGCAGGATTACCTGCAGGCTACAAAGGCATCCGGCAACGGCGGATTCAGAATGATCGTACTTGCTCCGGATTCAGTTCAGGAATGCGTAGACATGGTCTATGAGGCATATGATCTCGCTGAGAGAGACCAGAACCCTGTACTCGTGCTGACAGACGGCGTTATGGGCACCATGATGGAGCCTGTAGTGCTTCCGCCTATGAAGACGGATGAAGAACTCGCGGCGTGCAGAGCTAAATTTGCTGACAGAGCAATCGTAGGACACCCTCTCGGACAGCAGGCGTTCTGCAGACCGGGCTCTGTAGGCGATGGCCAGGAGAAGGTAAACATCGAAGCTGCTGCTATGTATGAGACATGGGACAAAGATATCAGAGTAGAAGAGTACATGATGGACGATGCTGAGATCGTATTCGCTGCTTACGGTATTTCCGCACGTATCTCCAGAGCGGTCATCAGACAGCTCCGTGCAGAGGGCATCAAGGCAGGAATGATCAGACCGGTCACACTCTCGCCATTCCCATATGACTCATTCAGAAATCTTGACTTCAACAGAGTCAAAGGCATCATCGACGTAGAGATGTCCATCCCTGCTCAGATGAGATGGGACGTCGACTATGCGGTACAGGGCAGATGCCCGGTACACGAAGTGCTCAGATCCGGCGGTCAGCTGCTGACCAACGATCAGGTACTGAAGGGTGCAAAAGAATTCATTAAGGAGGTGCTGTAATGGCTGAAGAAAAGAAAGTCTATACAAGGACCAAGGGAATCATCCCTGGTGCAGTATCCGGTTTCTGCCCGGGCTGCATGCACAGCACGATCCACAAGATCATCGGCGAGGCTGCTGAAGAGCTAGGACAGCTCGACAACCTCGTAAGAGTAGAGGGCGTAGGATGCTGCGGACTCGGACAGTTCTACGTGACATGTGATGAGACCATCGCCGCACACGGAAGAGCAGGAGCTGTTGCTACAGGTATCAAGAGATCGTCCCCGAACTCGCTCGTATATACATATCAGGGTGACGGAGACCTCGCAGCTATAGGTCTTGCTGAGACACTCTCGGCTGCAAACAGAGGCGAGAACTTCACTGTTATCTTCGTTAATAACGGTATCTACGGCATGACAGGCGGTCAGATGGCTCCTACAACGCTCGTAGGTATGAAGTCAACAACTACACCGGGCGGCCGTAACCCTGAGGAACACGGTTATCCGATGCACATGAGCGAGATCATCAACCAGCTGACAGCTCCGTACTATATCGAGAGAGTCAGCTGCGATACACCGCAGAACGTAATCAAGGCAAGAAACGCCATCAAGAAGGCCTTCAGGTATCAGCTCGAGGGAAAGGGCTATTCGATCGTTGAGATCGTAACATCCTGCCCTACAAACTGGGGACTTGACCCGCTCAAGTCGCTCGACTTCCTGAGAGAGAAGATGTTTGCTGAATATCCTCTCGGAGTATTCAGAGACGGCGGAGAGAAGAAGCAATAGGAGGTAAACCATGGAAAGAAATCTTATGATCGCCGGATTCGGCGGACAGGGAGTCATGACGATGGGCAAGCTTCTGGCAGAAGCTACCTCTGAGGCTACAGACCTCAACGTCACATTCTTCCCTTCATACGGCGCTGCCATGAGAGGCGGCACAGCAAACTGTTATGTAGTTATTTCGGATGATCCTATCGGAGCACCTGTAAGCTACAGCCTCGAGGACCTGGTAGTTATGAACGGACCGTCGCTGCACAAGTTCATCGACAACCTCAAACCGGGCGGAAATCTGTTCGTAAACAGCACGATAGTTACAGACCCTATCGAAAGAGATGACATCAACATTATCGAGGCCCCTGTAACACAGATGGCCATCGACATCAACAATCCCAGAGCGCTCAACGTCATCATGCTCGGCGTTTACGTCGGCGCTACAGACGCGGTTCCTGAGGATGTTATCGTTAAGGGCATCAACCACAAGTTCGAGAAGAAGCCTAAACTGATCGAGCCAAACGTTGAAGCCTTCAGGATGGGCCTGGAGATCGGAAGAGCTCAAAAGGCAAAATAACTTTGTTATAAAAAATTCACGCCGCAGGACGTGAATTTTTTATTGCTCATGTTTGTGCGAATGCGCAGCCAGTATGTTGGCGGTTTTTTCGAAAGGAGCCGAGTAATATGACTTGCCTGTTTTTCTTCGTTTGCTTTTGAAGTACGGAAGCCTGTTCCACAGCATGGAAGGGGCTCCGACTACAAGCAGATAGAATGGCCCGAGTATGAGTGACTGAAGCGAATGACCATACTCGTGCTCAAGCAGATATTTTCCGGCGTTTCCACTGGCTCTTCTCGGCACAAAGATAAACTTACCCAGAGAAATGCCGGTGTCTTTATTCCATGCTGTTGCCCGGGCTCCCCTATAGTCAAAGTGATCGTCATTGCGATGCACAGCATAAAGAGCCGCACCGATCAGGGTCTGAGGCAGGCCCCAGGTCCACTGTGCAGCGGTATATGCATGTTTTTTCAGTTTTTTGCCGGATCTTTTCTTCATGGACTCTAATAATATCATAATAAATCACTTGAATGGTATAATATATGAACGGTATAGGGATTAGAAGGAGTTTGAAAAATGAAATACAGAAAACATACACAGAAGATACTGGAAATGATCATATCGATGGTCATGCTGCTTGCAGGCTGTAAGAGAAAATCTTGAGGCTAAGGGTTATGAGATTCTGCTTGTTGATGACGGCGATGCCATACAGGGAGAACATCTCGGCATGCTGACTAAAGGAGAAGCAATCATCGATCTGATGAATGCCATGAAGTATGATGTGGCAATTCCCGGAAACCATGAATTCGATTATGGTATGCAGAGATTCATGGAACTTGCGGAAAAAGCGGAATTTCCGTATGTCAGCTGCAATTTTACAAATAATGATAAACTGGTTTTTGATCCGTACGTGATTAAGGAGGCTGCCGGACTCAGGATAGCTTTTGTAGGGATTACTACGCCAAATACGTTGACCGCATCGAATCCTGAAAACTTCAAGGATGAAAATGGCAAAAGGGCATACGGGTTCATGGAAGACAGCAGCGGCGAAAAGCTTTATAAGGCTGTACAGGACGCAGCAGACAGCGCGAGAGCCGAGGGAGCGGATTATGTATATGTGATGGGACATCTCGGATATGAAAAAGCTGATTCTCCGTACACATATGCTGATGTGATAGAACATACGAATGGTATTGATGTATTCCTTGATGGTCATTCCCACGATCTTGAACAGGTGGTGATGAAGAACATGGACGGTGAAAAGGTTGTACGCACAGCCTGCGGAAGCAAATTGCAGGCAATAGGATACAGCGAGCTGTCTGGTGCTGAAGGTGTTCTGGATACTGACATATGGGTATGGAATAATAATAAGAGCGTGCCGGACCTTATTGGAGTCGATAACGAGATAAAAAAGAAAGTCGATTCTGCCATGAAGGATCTTGGAAAAACTCTTGACGAGGTAATAGGCGTTACGGCAGCAGACCTGACTGTGAATGACCCGGTTGAGACTTTTGATGACGGAGCTCCGGTAAGAATAGTACGCCGGGGCGAGACCAACCTGGCTGACCTGTGTGCGGATGCCATAAGGATACAGCTTGGTGCGGATATAGGAATATGCGGCGGAGCCAACGTGCGTGCCTGCGTGGACAAAGGGGATATAACATATGGCAAAGTGCTTGAGGTGTTCCCGTTCAACAATGAGATGTGTGTGATCGAGGTGACCGGACAGCAAATACTTGATGCGCTTGAGTGGGGATCGAGTAAACTGCCCGGCGAGTTTGGAGGATTCATGCAGGTGTCGGGACTCACTTACGAAATCGACGTGAATATCCCGTCGCCATGCACAAAAACCGAGGAGGGTCTGTTCAGTGGTGTCAGCGGTGAGCGCAGAGTTAAAAACGTGATGGTCGGCGGCAAGGCGCTTGATACGGAAGCTGTATATACGATAGCAGGCCAGGACTATCATCTGATACATAACGGGGACGGATTCACTATGTTTGACGGTGCAAAGAATGTCATCATGACCGGAAAGCTCGACAGCGAAGTCCTTATAGAATATATAAAAGATACACTTGGCGGCGAAATCGGCCAGGATTATGCAGATCCCTATGGGCAGGGCAGAATCACGATAATTCAATAGAAAAAGCGGGGATGTTATGGATAATTTTTCATTAAGACCAATGGAAGCGTCCGATAAGGAAACCGTTATGGAGATGATGCGGTCTTTTTATGCATCAGAAGCTGTACACACAAACGGGTCCGAGGAAGTCTTCAGTAATGATGTAGATGCATGCGTTTCAGATGATCCGTTTGCTTCAGGGTACGTTTTTACCCGTGAAGACGGAAGTGTCTGCGGTTATTCGATGCTGGCTCACAGCTTCAGTACTGAGTATGGCCGGTATGTAATCTGGATAGAAGATTTTTTCCTCGAAGATGATGCGAGAGGCAAAGGTCTCGGAGCGAAGCTGTTTGATCTTGTAAAGGAGAAATATCCGGATCATATCCACAGGCTCGAAGTGGAAGAGACCAACCTGCGCGCCATCAGAACATATAAGAAGAACGGGTTTACGACCCTCCAGTATGCCGAGATGATACGTGAACCTGAACACAAATAGAATGACATCGCTTGACCCGTTTGCTATAATTGTAATGTTAGTTTGCAGAAAGCTGCTGCAAAGGAGAATACTATGAAACCCAATACAAAAATTGAGATATCCGTATTCGGAGCGCTGGTTATAAGCGCTGCTATCTGGGCACTTGCGGTCGCGACATCGAAGCTCGTGGATTCATTTGTATCTGAAGGTGAATCCGGAAGCGGCGACTGGAGCGTAGACGAAAAGGAATACGGCAATAACTAGAGCTCTCATTCGAGCGGGAAGGAAGACAATGGAGAACAAAGGAACTTACTACATCTCAACACCTATATACTATCCGAGTTCAAACCTGCACATCGGACATACTTACTGTACCGTCATGGCAGACGCTATGGCGCGCTTCAAGAGACTTCAGGGATATGACGTCATGTTCCTGACAGGTACCGATGAGCACGGGCAGAAGATCCAGACCAAGGCAATTGAAAAAGGCGTTACTCCTCAGGAATACGTCGATGAGATCGTTGCCGGCATAAAGGATCTGTGGGCGACCATGGAGATTTCATATGACGATTTCATCAGGACCACAGAACCGAGGCATATGGAAAGGGTACAGAAGATCTGGCAGAGAATGTATGACAAGGGCGATATCTACCTTGGAGCATACGAGGGCCTTTACTGCAAGGAATGCGAGGCATTCTGGACTGAGTCCCAGCTCGTGAACGGCTGCTGCCCTGACTGCGGCAGACCGGTCACAAAGGCGAGCGAGCCGGCTTATTTCTTCAGAATGTCAAAATATGCCGACAGACTTCTCGAGGAGTTCAGAGAAAACCCTGACTTCCTGGTGCCGGAGACAAGACGCAATGAGATGGTAGCCTTTGTAGAGCAGGGCATGGAGGACCTCTGCGTGTCCCGTTCATCGTTCGACTGGGGGATCCCGGTGCCAAACGATCCGAAACATGTCATGTATGTATGGGTCGATGCGCTTTCGAACTACGTCACAGCTCTGGGCGGACCGGATGACTGTGAGAAGTTCAATAAATACTGGCCTTGCGATTGCCATCTGGTAGGCAAGGAGATCGTAAGATTCCATTCGCTCATATGGCCTGCAATGCTTATGAGCGCGGATCTGCCTATTCCAAAGCAGGTAAGGGGTCATGGCTGGCTCCTGCTCGGCGGTGAGAAGGTCTCGAAGTCAAAGGCAGCAAAGGGACAGGATGTAATCGATCCTGTGGTACTGATCGACCGTTACGGGATCGACGCGCTCAAATATTTTCTGCTCCGTGAGTACACATTCGGACAGGATGGCATTTTCACTAATGAGGTGATGCTGAAGAGGATGAACTTCGATCTGGCAAATGACCTGGGCAATCTGCTGTCGAGAACGGTAAGCATGATCAGGAAGTACTGCGGAGGAATCGTTCCTGCAGCAGATACAAGAGATGAGATCGACGACGAGCTCATAGCACTCGCTACTTCGACAGCTGACAGAGTGTCTGAAAAGATGGATCAGTTCCAGTTCAACATGGCACTCGAAGAGATCTGGGTCCTCATCAGACGCGCTAATAAATACATCGATGAAAAGACACCTTGGGTACTCGCTAAGGATGAGTCAAAGAAGACTGAGCTCGATACGGTAATGAGAAACCTGGCTGAGGCTCTCAGAATAGTCTCGATACTTATTGTTCCGTTCATGCACACCACCTCGGAGCGCATGAGAGATCAGCTCGGACTCGCAGATAAGCCGGCAGTATGGGAAGATGCTTTTGAGTTCTACCAGATGGAAGGCGCTGAGACGCACAAAGGCGATATGCTCTTCCCGAGACTCGATATCGACAAAGAACTCGAAGAGCTCTACGCGCTTGGCGAGGCAGCCAGAGCATAGAACAAGAAAAATAATTTAAAACGGAGTTTAAAGAAAAGTGTACATGAAATCAGAAAAGTGACTTTTGTACACTTTTCCGCTTTATTTGGGTAATACAATGCTGTTCGACGCACATACACATCTGAATTTTGAAAAATATACAGAAGAGGAAAGACGCGAGCTTGCTTCTGAGATAGAGTCATCTGATGTCTCATATATCATCGATGTAGCTGACTGCGTAGATTCCGCGATACAGGCCCTGAAGGATGCTGATGATTATCCATGGTGCTATGCGGCTGTTGGCATCCATCCGGATCACGCGTCATCCTATACGGATGCGGATATTGAGGAGATAAGAAAGCTGGCTGCTCATCCTAAAGCAGTGGCAATAGGCGAGATAGGACTGGATTTCTATTACGGCACTGATGACAGAGAGGAGCAGCAGGAGCTCTTCAGAAAGCAGATAAGACTTGCAAACGAGCTGAGGATGCCGATCATGATACATTCGCGTGATGCGCATCAGCTTACTATGGACATCCTGAAAGAGGAGGGGGCATTCTCAGAAGAGAGAAAGACCTGGTTTGCTCCAAGGAGAGCAGGGGGAAGGGACGTGCCGGATCCGCGCGTACAGATGCACTGCTTTTCAGGATCACCGGAGCTGGCACTCGAGTATGTGAAGCTCGGCGCAACCATGTCGCTCGGAGGTCCTGTAACATTTAAAAATGGCAAAAAGGCTGCTGAAGTAGTCAGACAGGTTCCGATCGAATACCTTATGTCAGAAACAGATGCGCCATATATGGCGCCCGTGCCTTTGCGCGGACGGCCTAACAAATCGCCGTATATTGAGCACATAGTGCGCCGCATGGCGGTATTAAAGGATATGGAATACGCTGAGATCGCCGGTATTCTTACTGAGAATGGCAGGCACTTTTTTGGAATAGACAGCAGCAGTAAATAACTATGAAACGAAACTACATTATTGACAATATAATAGACAACGGGCTTATTCCGCCTGCGTCAGCGGTTATTGTCGGCGTCTCGGGCGGACCTGATTCGCTGTGCCTGCTGCACTCACTGAACAGCATTGCAGATATGTATGATATGATGCTTGTTCCTGTGCATGTGAATCACATGCTCAGGCCGGAGGCTTACGAAGAAAGCGTGCATCTGGGCGATATATGTGAGCGCATGGACCTTGAGCTGAGAATCTATGAGGCATCCTGCAAGGATGTTGCCGATGAGATGGGAATTTCTGTTGAGGAAGCAGGCAGACAGGTGAGATATCAGATTTTCGATGAGGTCGCTGCTGAACTGGAGGAAAACGGAATACCGGCAGAGAAGATAGTCATCGCCTTAGCCCACAACGCAGATGATCAGGCGGAAACGGTTCTCTTCAGGCTGATTCGCGGAACAGGCCCTCATGGACTGGCCGGAATCCCCGCTGCAAGGATGTCTGAAGCAGGATACCTTATAGTTCGTCCGCTTCTCAATATTGAACGCAGGGACATTGAGGCATATATAAAAGATAACAAGCTGAAGCCGAATATAGACAAGTCTAACGACGAGAATACATATACGCGCAATAAAATCAGAAACGAGCTTATCCCTTATCTGGAGAAGAACTACAACCCTAAGATCAAAGACAATCTCAGGCGATATGCGGGTCTTGCGTACATGGATGATACTTTGCTAAGGGACATCGCGCTGCATGACTATATTGACTGCGTTGATGTGAATGGTGAAAAAGAGGAGGCTGTCCTCGACATCACAAAACTCAAAGACAACCCGCCTTCGATAAACAGCCGTATAGTGGGCATGATCTTTGAACTCCTCAGACTTGAGGATTCAGCTACGTTCGAGAATGTGTCGGCGATAACAGGCCTTATTTACAGTGAACATCCTTCTGCAGGAATAGATCTTCCATATGGTATTAGAGCACGCAGGGTTTATGACAGGATAATCTTCTCTGCGGAAGAAGAAACAATAATGCCTGATGAAAGCATCGCTATCTATCCCAGAGTACTGATGGCAAAGGAGTTTAACCCTGATGAGGAAACACCGTATGCCGCATTCGATTTCGATGCGTTCAATGCGGAATATCCCGGCAGGATAGGCGACATAGAGCTTCGGACACGGCGTAAAGGGGATTATCTGCCTATGAAAAAGGGCAGCAAAAAAATCCAGGATCTGCTTGTTGACTCGAAAGTCAGAAAGTCTGCCAGAGACAGTATACTGATGGTATGCATCGGCAGCGAGGTGCTCTGGGTGCTTCCGAGTGATTATTTTGCCGGTGAACGCGAGAAGACCAAGGGCAGGTTTTCACCAAAATTTCATATAACAGACTCAACGAAGAGGGTTCTTTTGATTGAACTCGATGAGTCTATATGATAGAATTTGTGCTCGGGACACAAAATAAGAGGCTTTTTTAGTGCCGCTTTTATAGAGAGAAAGGAAAATAAGAATTGAAGAATATCGGACGCAGTATAGGGACATATCTGATCATCTTTGTGGTCGTGCTCAGTCTGTCCATGATGTTAAGAGGCATGGCGGGCAGTGCCGAACTCAAGGAGGTCAAGTTCTCACAGTTTGCGACGCATCTTGAAAAAGGAGATTTTGAGACAATCAACATAACCGACAGAAAACTTGTCGGCGAAAAAAAGGACGGAACCAAAGAGGTGACATACGCACCTTCGCTGCTTGAGATAAGCTGGCTTGAGGAGAAGACGATCAATCCGATGCTCGAAGAGCACAAGATAGAACTCGAGAGCGAGGCTCCTAAGAGTGAATATACGCTTCTCAACATTCTGCCGACGCTGCTCATGGTGGTTGCTATGGGCTTCCTCTTCTATTTCATGATGAGTCAGGGCGGCAACAAGCAGGCATTCCAGTTCGGAAAGAACCGGGCAAGACTTTATAAGAGCGATTCCAAGTCAATCACTTTCAAGGATGTTGCCGGTCTCGAAGAAGAGAAAGTAGAGCTTTCCGAGATCGTAGATTTCCTCCGCAACCCGGGCAAGTACACCAAGCTTGGCGCACGTATCCCTAAGGGAGTTCTGCTTGTGGGTTCGCCTGGAACCGGAAAGACTTACATTTCGCGTGCTACCGCAGGTGAAGCGGGAGTACCGTTTTTCACTATCTCCGGTTCGGATTTTGTTGAAATGTTCGTTGGTGTCGGTGCTTCCAGAGTAAGAGACCTCTTCAATGAAGCCAAGAAGAATGCTCCTTGTATAGTATTCATTGATGAGATCGACGCTGTCGGAAGACGCAGAGGCGCTGGACTCGGCGGCGGCAATGATGAGAGAGAGCAGACACTGAACCAGCTCCTCGTTGAGATGGACGGATTCGACGGCAATCTCGGAATAATTATTCTGGCTGCTACTAACAGACCTGATGTACTCGACCCGGCTCTGCTCAGACCGGGAAGATTCGACAGACAGATCGTCATCGGCATGCCGGATATAAAGGCCAGAGAGGAGATCTTCAGACTCTATACAAAGAACAAACCGCTTGATGACGATGTTTCCCCTGAGATACTTGCTAAAAGGACACCGGGCTTCTCACCGGCAGATATCGAGAACCTCATCAACGAGGCAGCTCTTCTGACCGCAAGAAGAAACGGAACAAAGATCAGGATGGACGAAATAGAGGAAGCCACCACAAAGGTAATGGCCGGACCTCAGAAGAAATCCAGGGTCATCTCCGATGCGGAAAAGAAGCTGACTGCATATCATGAGGCCGGACACGCGATCGTTATGCGCGCTACGCCTGGTGCGGATCCGGTACATCAGATAACTATCATCCCGAGGGGTATGGCCGGCGGCTTCACGATGTGGCTGCCTGAAGAGGACAGGTTCTTTGAGACCAGAGGCCACATGATAGACAATATCAAGCATCTTCTTGGCGGAAGAGTCGCAGAAGAACTTAAGCTCGACGATATTTCGACGGGCGCAAGCAACGATCTTGAGCGTGCTACCGGGATAGCGCGTCAGATGATCACCAAATACGGCTTCAGTGACAAACTCGGACCTGTTTCGTTCAGCTCAAGTGATGAGGTCTTCCTCGGGAGAGACTTTTCAACACGTCAGAATTATTCTGAAGAGGTGGCGTCTGAAGTCGACCGCGAGATCAGGACTCTGCTGACTCAGTGCTACGCCGAAACTAAAAAAATTCTTCAGGAAAATGATGAAGCTTTCGAAAGAGTAGCTCAGGCTCTGCTGCTCGTGGAGACTCTCGATGGTGATCAGTTCGAGAGACTCTTCACAGGAGAGGCTGACCCTGAGACCATCAGACAGGAGATCGAAAGCGAGAGCAAAGAAATCGAACGCAAAAATAAGAAAGAGGCTGAAGAGTCAAAGCGTATCGAGGAGGAAGAGAAGAGACTGCTGAGAGAAGAGATGCAGAAGCTCAATGCCGCAGCGATCCCCGATGAACGTGAAGTGGTAAGCTTCGACGCAGACGATAAAGATCTTAAATGATCTGACTGAAAGACCGGAGAATAATCAACATGAAGATAAACGTAAACGATTGCCTGAAACTGGATGCATTCAGAGGAAGCCGCGTTCTTTCATGCACCGATGAGTGCTCAAGACGCGTCAGATCCGTATCCGTGCTTGATGAGTACGATCTCAACATGGGTGTGGAGCGCAACGGCATCAAGGATCAGATGGTAATAACTCATTTCTGGTCAAGCAGAGATGATATTGACGCTCAGAAAAAAGCAGTGACCAATCTCGGAAAGAGGGGGATAAGCGCGCTGGTTATCTATCTCAATGACAGAGGAGTCAGAGTGGTGGATCCTGAAGTTGTTGCCGCTGCAGAAGAGGTCAGTCTTCCGCTCATTACCATTGATGACAACGGCAGCATCACATACAGCATGCTTATTGAGCAGGTGCTCGATAAGATACTCTATGGAGAAAACTACAGTGATAACATTCTCAACAATACGATTTATCACCTGCTGAACTTCGAAAAGCACAGCAATTTCCCGGCTGCGCTGAGGGAGGCTGCTCTTAACAACAACTATCAGGTCGTGCTTATGACAGAGGAGTACAACACAATACTCACTGTCGAGACCAGGCATCTCGTAAAGATAGAGGATGCAGTGCAGGCTGCACGCAAACTCGATGCTTTCTCGATGACAGGTTTTACGCGTGTAGAGATAGAGGGCGTTATCACATACTGGGGATTCATAAATATCAAGGACAAAAGATATATCCTTGTCATAGTAGATAACGAAGACGAGTATTCAGCTGCCGAAATGAGCAAGCTCGCACAGACTATAGAGCTGGCGATCGGAATGTGGAAATACACACCGGACAGAGACTCCAGGGCTGAATTCATCAAATCAGCTGTGCGCGGTGACATTTCATTCTGTCACTCTCTGCTCGATGAGTCAGGTCTCAGGGGCATGCAGTTCACATGTGCTTTCTATATAAGAAACGCCGGAGATTCTGTCGATACTTTCATGGACATACTTGCTGAATACAAAAAGAAAGCAGGCTTTGGACTGCTTACTACAGCGGAATCAAACGAGATATACGGCATAGTCTACACAGACGGAGGTCAGGAGAAGGGAATAGAGGTAAAGAATGCCTGCCTGGAGATGTTCGACAGACTGAAGTCAGTCAAAAAAGACGAGCGGATATTCCATGTGACAGGGCTGGAAAGGCTTGAAAGCTGTGTTGACGGGTTCAAAATGATCAACAAAACAGCCAGATACATGGAGAAGGTATTCCCTTACAAGAGGGTATTCTCAAAATATGAGATCTCAATGGTAAGCGATTGTGTTTACATGCAGAGCGGATCGCAGATGCAGCGCAAGATGTATCTTGATCTTCTCGAGCCTTTCGAAAGGGAAGTTTCGCAGAATAAAGGAAGGATGCTTGTAGATACACTTTCAACATTCGTACTTGATGCCGGTATGAATTCGGGCAGAACAGCCGAGTTCCTTGAGATACACAACAATACGGTGCAGTACAGACTCAAGAAAGCAAATGAAATCCTTGGCGCAGAGATGACCGCAAACAGGGTCATCCCGGGCCTCACGCTCGCACTTGCACTGAAGAGACTCGAAGAGGAGAAATAAAATGCTTCTGGCAATAGATGTTGGTAATACAAATATAGTGGTCGGAGTATTTGAAGGCTCAACACTGGTGGAGAGCTGGAGACTTGCTACAGATAACAAACGCTCTGCGGATGAGTATGGAACCATACTCGGATCGATGTTCAGGCGTATCGACATTACGGAAAAAGATATCGATGACATTATAATCGCGTCGGTAGTACCGTCGCTGCTGTTCACGCTTGAACACATGTGTCTCAAATTTTACGATAAAAATCCAATAGTCGTTGAACAGGGCATTAAGACAGGCATCAAAATAAAATACGAAAATCCGCGTGCACTTGGAGCTGACCGTTTAGTCAATTCGGTTGCTGCTCATGAGAGATACGGAGGAGATCTGATAGTTATAGACTTCGGCACAGCAACGACGTTCGACTGTGTTTCTGCAGACGGTTCTTTCCTCGGCGGAGCAATAGCACCGGGTATGAAGACGCAGGCGGCGGCTCTCTTTGAACATACTGCCAAATTACCGAATGTCGATCTCGAGATCCCGGGCAGATTTATTGCCCGCAACACATCTGAAGGCATGCAGTCCGGACTTATTTACGGCCACATGGGTTTCACAGAACATATGGTAAAGGGCATGAAGCAGGAGATGGCCAGAGAGCTTGGCTGTGATATTGACTCGATCAAAGTCATAGCCACCGGAGGTATGGCAACGATGGTAGAGAGCGGAGTCGACTGTATAGATGTGATCGACAGAAGACTTACACTTGACGGCCTTCAGATGCTGCACGAGAAAAACAAAGGCTTCAACAAAAAGCGCGTATTGCAGGACTAGTCTTACAAAATACAAATGAACATAGGCAACATGACACTTAGATCCCCATTTTTGTTAGCTCCGATGGCTGGCTTTACGGATGCGGTGATGCGCACTATCTGTGAAGAGCAGGGCGCTGCTCTGACATATACTGAGATGGTGAGTGCGAAGGGCCTGTATTACGGCGGAAGCAAGACAAACGATCTTACATACATACCGGAGGGAGCAGGGCTGACTGCAATACAGATTTTCGGCAGCGAGCCTGATATCATGGCATATGCAGCACGTGAACTCGACAGCCTGCAGAACGAGGTTCTCGATATAAACATGGGCTGTCCGGTACCGAAAGTCGTTAGGAACGGAGACGGATCCGCCCTGATGCGTGATCCGGGGCTCGTGTTTGAAATAGTAAAGGCTGTCACGTCAGCTACTGAAAAACCTGTAACGGTAAAGATCCGCAAGGGCTTTGACAGACCGAATGCTGTGGAAGTGGCACTTGCCGCTCAGGAGGGCGGTGCATCGGCTGTCTGCGTTCACGGAAGGACACGTGAACAGTACTACAGCGGTGTGGTCGACAGAAGCATCATAAAAGAAGTGAAAGAAGCGCTGAGCATACCTGTAATAGCCAGCGGAGATGTCACAGATGCTGAAACCGGCATGAGCATGCTGGCTGAGACAGGATGCGATATGGTCATGATAGGCCGGGGAGCGCTTGGCAATCCCTGGATCTTCAGGGAACTCGACGCTGCTTACAAAGGCCTTGATATTCCTCCACGTCCATCGGATGAGGCGCGGGTCGACATGATGATAAGGCATCTTGAAATGCTGTGCGAACTCAAAGGTGAGACTACCGGAGTCAAGGAATTCAGAAAATACATAATCAGATATACAAAAGGCATGCACGGAGCCGCTGCGGTGAGGCGCAGAGCAAATGACGCTGTAAGCCTTGAAGAAATGAAGGAAGTCATACAGATTGGCTGATAAACACAACAGAAAAAACAAAATAAAACGAATTTTACTCCCGGCCGTTCTTATACTGGCGGCTGTTGTTATGTCCGGATGTTCGACATGGAGCAGTTTCAGACAGACTTTCATAGCAGAACCTCAGAGCGATACTGATCCATCGATTACTATAGGCATTATCGAGCCGCAGTCAGGCAGATACGCTGCTAAGGGAAAGGATGAGATCAAGGGCATTGAGCTTGCCAACAGCATCTATAATAACGTAGATGGATACAAGGTGAAGCTGGTAAAAGTTGACACCCAGTCGACTGTTGCGGGAACTGAGACAGCGATCAAAGCACTTATTGAGATGCATCCCGTAGCAATTATTGGCTCAGCAGGAGAGGCTTCATCTCTCACGATAGGTGAGTATCTGGATGAAGCTAAGATACCTGCGATAACTCCTGCCGCCACAAATCCTCTGATTACGCAGAACAGTAAATACTATTTCAGAGCATGCGTTACAGAGTCCCAGATGGGAGAGGGCCTTGCAGAATATGCTGCAAAAGAGCTGGGCTCAAGAAGGATAGCGGTAGTAAGTCTGAAAAACGACAGCAGTACATCTGCTTTGCTTGAAGGTTTTGACAGCAGGATAAAAAAGATAGCCGGAAAGCGCAGCAGAGCTGTCATAATGACAGAGGAGATAAGTCCTGCGGAGGAGGAGATGCGATCGGTTCTTTCTGAGATTCGCAGAAACAGAATCGAAGTTTGCTTTGTTTCCATGGGAGCCGAAGAGATGGATACATTCTTCAGCATAGCAGAAGAAATGGAACTGGAGGACGTGACCTTTCTAGGTACCAGAAGCTGGGGCGATGTTTCGTTTATATCCATGATGGAGAAACATAAGAATATCAAGGTAGTGTTCCCGTATGAGTCGGTACTGACCAAGAACGATGACACCTCAGACACATATACTGAAGAAGCGCAGAGATTCCAGATAGAGTACGCCAACAGGTACGGGGTTGATGATACACCTACTGATAATGCAGCTCTGGCTTACGACTCTTATCTGATTCTTATAAACGCATTCCATAATGCTAAGTCAACTGAGGGCAAGGATATCCGCGCTGCACTGCTCGATTTCGACGGGCTCAAGTGCGCTACAGGATTATTCACCTTCGATGATACCGGAAACGTTGTGAGAGCTGTCACTCTTTCAACAATAAAGGACGGTAAGCCGGTAACAGAATATATTACAAAGAGAGAAGCTGAGGCGAAGGAACTCGAAGACCTCGAGAACGCAGTCCCTGAGGTTTCCGGAAGCTGATAAGGAGGAAGATATGGGATATCTTGAAAGGATAGACGCCTATAAAGATGATATGCTGGAGGCTCTCGCAGAGTCTGTTTCAAAACCAAGTGTAACTGCAGACCCGGTCAGAACAAAGGATGGTGAACTGCTTCCGTTCGGACAGGGAGTGCACGAGTCGCTCATAAGTATGCTTGAAAAGGGTAAAGAGCTTGGTTTTGATACTTACAATGATGAAAATTACGCCGGCCACATCGAGTGGAAGTCGGAAAACAACAGTGATGAGTATTTCGGAATAGTAGGACACCTTGATGTCGTGCCTGTCGACAACGGCTGGTCAACAGATCCGTTTGAAATGGTCGATAAAGGCGATGGCTTTGTTTACGGCAGAGGCACATCAGATGATAAGGGCCCGGTAGTCGCATGCCTGTATGCTCTCAAGGCAATGAAAGACGAAGGACTTAAGCCAAAGATGAACATCAGAATAGTCCTTGGCCTTGATGAAGAGACAGGTCATATCAGTGCTGAGCACTATACGGAACACTGCGGCCATCCGGTGATGGGATTCACTCCTGATGCCGATTTCCCGCTGGTAAACGGAGAGATGGGTATTATGGTGTTCGAACTCGCCAGAAAATTCTCCGCAAAGCCAGGCAAGGATGATCTCAGACTTACAAAGCTTGAAGGCGGTACAGCTCACAATGCTGTTCCTGCATATGCCAAGGCGGTAATCACCGGAAACAAGGATCAGTATGATCTTATCTCCGACAGGGCAAAGCTCTTCTGCGAAGAAACCGGATATACCCTCAAGGTAAAGAAGCAAGGATCTTCTCTTGTCGCAGAAGCTTTCGGCACAGCTGCCCACGGAGCTCATCCGGAGCTCGGGCTCAATGCAGTGAGCATTCTTATGGGCTTCCTGGGAAATATCAGCTTTGCGAATGAGGAGCTCAATGAGTTCATTGCTTTCTACAATGATAATATCGGATTTAACCTTCATGGAGAGCGTATCGGATGCTTTTTTGAAGACGGACCTTCAGGACCATTGATTTTTAACGTCGGAGTCGCTAATATTAACGAAGACATCGCAACAGTCGCGGTCAATATCAGATACCCTGTGAGCTGCACTGATAAGCAGGTGCTCGAAGGTATGGAGTCGGTTCTTGAGGGAAGCCCTGTAGGAATAGTGACCAGAATGGTGCAGGAGCCTCTGTACAAAGGCCTTGACGATCCTATGGTCATTGAGTACATGAAGGCTTACATGGACGAGACAGGCGACAGAGATGCCCAGCCTATGACCATCGGCGGCGGCACTTATGCCAAGATGTTCAACAATCTGCTTGCTTTCGGGGCTGCGTTCCCGGAGGACGAAAACACGATGCATCAGGCAGACGAGAAGTTCAGCATAGACTCATTCATGAAAATGGCACGTGTCTACGCCAGAGCGATCGAATCTCTCTGCTGCAAATAAAAACGCCGCAAAGCGGCAAACAAAAACTTAATCTGTTTCAGGGCGTGGTGAAAGTCCACACCGGCGGTGATCGCGGGAGGCATCCTGCGTAAGTCCGCGAGCCTTGTGGCCGAACCGGTGAGATTCCGGTACCGACGGTATAGTCCGGATGGAAGAAACAACATTGCAATCTGATTTGTGATGAATGGCCTTGACCTTTTCAAGGCCATTATTAATGCCTGACAGATTCCACCGTTCATGATATAGAAAAGGAGGAATGTGTTATGAACAAAATGTCTACAGCAAAACTTGCAAAACTCGCGATGATGACAGCAGTATCTCTAGTACTGCTTCTGATCGTCAGGATCCCATGGCCGCCTGCTCCGTTCCTGGTATATGACCCTGCAGATGTGCCTATCTACATTACAGCGTTTGCATTCGGACCGGCAGAGGGACTGATTGTTACTCTGGTAGTATGCCTGCTTCAGGCGTTCGGACTCGGCGGAGACGGATTCTACGGATTCATTATGCACTTTGTCGCTACGGGTATAGTTGCTGTCGTAATAGGCATGATGTACAGAAAACAAAAGACAAAGAAGACAGCCGTCAAGGCTCTCGTAGTAGGTGTGGTACTGGCCGTAATAGTCATGTGCGTCATGAATCTCATCGTGACTCCTGTATATATGGGAGCTCCAAGATCTGCAGTCGTGGCAATGCTTCCGACAGTTATAATACCTTTCAACCTTGTAAAGGCAGGAGCCAACTCGGTTCTTACATTCCTGCTATATAAGAGAATCTCAGGCTTGCTTCACGGATCGGGAAAGACAGTGCCGGCCAACCAGTAATACAATTTGAAAGCAATCGATAACTTTAGAAGAAATCTTAATACTGAAGACGATACACGTGCGTTCGGGCTCGAGATAGCGGAAGCTCTTGAGCCCGGCGATGTTGTTGCGCTTATTGGAGATCTCGGCACGGGTAAGACAGCTCTTACAAAATATATCGCCGAAGGACTGGGTGTAACTGAAGAGATAAACAGCCCGACCTTCACCATTGTCAAAGAGTATAGGAGCGGAAGACTTCCCCTCTATCATTTCGACGTTTACAGGCTCGGGAGCGGTGAGGAACTGCTGGATATCGGGGCAGAGGAAATGCTCGACGGAGACGGCGTCTGTGTGATAGAGTGGGCTGACATCGTTGCGGATGTGCTTCCTGATGACGCGGCGGCGATACAGCTGGAGTACGGAGAAAACGAAGGAGAGCGCATTGCTGAATTCCTGTAAGAACATGAAAATACTAGGTATAGAAACTACAGGTAAATACGGATCAGCGTCGGTCATAGATGAGACCGGCCGTGTTTTCAGTGCAGATTCATCTGAGGAGATGAATCACCTCAGGGGAATGATCACTCTTATCGATGAAGCATTACGCGAGGCAGGTATCTCGAAGGATGAACTTACACATATTGCTGCTTCAGTCGGACCGGGATCTTTCACAGGTATCAGAATAGGTGTCACGACAGCCCGTACCATCTCGCAGATGCTGGGAATACCCTGCATAGCTGTTTCGACACTCGAAGCCATGGCCAAAGGAGCGCTTGACAGGGCTATATCAGCAGGAGCGCTTTATGTGGTGCCTGTAATCAACGCCAGAAGGCATCAGACTTATGCCGGAGTATATGAAGCTGTATTCACGACGGATCCGGAAAAACAGTCTGCTGTTCCGGTCATGGAAGAAAAACAGTATATGATTGAGGATCTGCTTGAAGAGCTCAGGACCAGAATGGATGAGTATAAAGGTTCTGTCGTATACTTTACAGGTGATGGCATCGATGCTTATGGCGACATAATTCAAGGTGCTATGGCTGAGGAATCATATGTGTTTGCGGATGAGGCAGTCAGATATCAGAATGCTGAGTCTGTGGCAAAGATCGCGCTGGCGAAGGCTGCTGCAGGCAAAACAATTACATATAACGAGCTCATGCCTGAGTACATGCGTCTGGCCGAAGCAGAACAGCGTCTTAAAGCGGGGACTCTGAGTGAGAGAATCCGAAAGCCGGTGAAAATATGAATGAAGATATCAGGATAAGACAGGCAAAGCTTTACGATGTGCCCGCAATGGCGCGCATAGAACGGGATTCTTTCGGTTCTCCATGGAGTGCTGATGAGATAACAAAGGATGTTACTGCGGGCGGCAATGTGTATGTTGCTGTTGCGGAATACGGTGAGAAAAAAGCGGGTTACGGTGAGATAAGAACTGTTGCAGGAGAAGCCCAGATATATAATATTGCGATCGCTCCGGAATTCAGGAGGGCAGGTATTGGTGAGGCGCTGCTGCGCCACATGATCGCCAGGGCTGAAGAAGACGGATGTGTGCTGGTGACTCTTGAGGTCAGAGGCAGCAATGAGGCTGCTATGGCTCTCTATACTAAGCTCGGTTTCCGTGAAGTCGGACGGCGCAGGGGATATTATTCAAAGGGCGGCGAAGACGCAGTTCTGATGGATCTTGACCTTCGCAAAGTTGAAATTGAAATAGAGATACAATAAAGATGAAAGACGGGAGATTCCTTACACTTGGAATAGAGACCAGCTGTGATGAGACAGCAGCCTCGGTGGTAGCCGACGGCCGTTTTGTCATGAGTAATGTCATCAGTTCCCAGATCGATATACATACTGCATATGGCGGAGTCGTACCTGAAATAGCCTCAAGAAAGCACCTTGAGCGGATCAACGATGTCATAGGCAAAGCTATGGCTGATGCAGGTGTAAGCGCCAGTGATATCGATCTTATAGGTGTAACATACGGACCAGGCCTTGTAGGCGCTCTGTTAATCGGGGTTGCTGCTGCGAAGGCTATGGCATACGCATGTGACATACCGCTGGTAGGTGTCAATCACATGCACGGACATATCGCTGCCAACTATCTTGAACATAACGATCTGGAACCTCCGTTCATGGCTCTCATAGTATCAGGCGGTCATACAGAGATAGTTAATGTGCCTGAATATAACAAATGCGAGAAGCTCGGAGGCACACGCGATGATGCAGCGGGCGAAGCATTTGACAAGGTAGCAAGAGTCATAGGGCTCGGATATCCCGGAGGTCCGAAAATTGACAGAGCAGCAAAGGAAGGGGATGCGGAAAGTATCGCCTTCAAGCGTGTTTATCTTGAGCATGGAAGCCTGGATTTCAGTTTTTCCGGACTCAAGACGCAGGCTCTGAATTATCTCAATCAGGAGAGACAGGCAGGCCGTGAGATAAACGTGAACAATGTAGCTGCCAGCTTCCAGGAAGCCGTAGTAGAAGTCATTGCTGACAAAGCGGTCATGGCAGCTGAAAAATACAGACAGAAGCGGATCGTAATGGCAGGCGGAGTTGCATCCAACTCGAGACTCAGAGCCCTGATTGAAGAAAAGGCAGGAGCCAGGGACATCGATGTGCTCAAACCAAGTCCTGTATTATGCACGGATAATGGCGCAATGATAGCTTCTGCAGCGTTTTATGCGTACAGAGCAGGTGCAGAGCCTGATCTGGAACTTGACGCGGTTCCCGGACTGGAGTTTTAAACTATGCTTATAATCACGGGCAAAGACATCAGCAAAGCGTATGGGACAGACATCATTTTTGAGGATGTCTGTTTTGGCGTGGAAAAGGGTGACCGCGTAGGCATTGTAGGAGCAAACGGCACAGGCAAGACGACACTGCTTGGCATTATAGCCGGAGATATAGAGGCGACATCCGGAAATCTATATATCAGGAACGACTATAATATAGGTTATCTGCGTCAGCAGAATCACTTCGGCGGAAGCGGTACAGTCAGATCGCAGGCTGAAAAGAGCTTCACTCATCTCTTTGAGATGGAAAAGAAGCTTGAACAACTGCAGCTGGCGATAGCTGATCACGAAAGCGGGAGCTTTGAAAGGGATTTAGAAGACTATACACGCCTGATCGAAGAATATGAACGAAAGGGCGGGTACACATACAGGAGTGAGCTCGGAGCAATGCTCACACATATGGGTTTCGATGAAGAGGCGCAGAACAAAGAAATCGGAAAGCTTTCCGGCGGAGAAAGAACAAGACTGGCGCTCAGCTGTCTTCTCCTGAGCAAGCCGGATGTGCTGATGCTCGATGAGCCTACGAATCATCTTGATCTGCATATGCTTGAGTGGCTCGAGACATATCTTGACAATTACAAAGGAACCATAATAGCAGTATCTCATGACAGATACTTTCTTGACCGGATTACCAATAAGATATTCGATCTCGGAGGAGGGACTCTTGAGGCGTACACCGGCAATTATTCTGCCTTCCTTGTAAAACGCGAAGAACATCTTGAGGCGATGCGCCGCGAATACGAAAAACAGCAGGCTGAGATCGCCAGACAGGAGGAGATGATTCGCCGCTTCAAACAGCACGGCACCGAGCATCTGGCCAAGCGCGCTGCTTCACGCGAGAAGCGCCTTGCCATGATCGAACTCAAAGAGAAGCCGAAGCTTAAGCAAAACAGGATGAAGCTCAGCTTTGAGGCAGATTTCAAGAGCGGCGGAGAGGTGCTTGAGGCAGAAGATCTGTCAAAAAGCTTTGGCAGCAGAACTCTGTTCGACCATACCGGATTGCTGGTCCGCAAGGGAGAGAGAGTCTGCATTATAGGCGATAATGGCATTGGTAAAACAACTCTGCTGAAGATACTCATGGGACTCGAAAAACCTGATGACGGATATCTGAGAATAGGTTACAACGTAAACTTCGGATACTACGATCAGGGACAGCTTCTGCTTGATGAAAACGAGACGGTGCTGGGCGAGATGAAAAACGCCTATCATCTGTATACGGATACTGAAATGAGGTCGCTTCTCGGACGGTTCCTGTTTACCGGAGATGATGTGTTCAAACAGGTGAAAGATCTTTCCGGAGGAGAGAAGGCAAAGCTGTCGCTGCTCAAGCTGATGCTGTCAGGCGCCAATACTCTGGTGCTTGACGAGCCTACAAACCATCTGGATATCGAGTCAAAGGAAATAGTTGAAGAAGCGCTGATGGAATTTGAGGGAACACTTCTGATAGTTTCGCACGACAGATACCTTCTTAACACCATTCCTGACAGGATACTTGAGCTTAAAGAGCATGGCCTGGTGGAGTATAAAGGAAAGTTTGATTATTATCTTGAGAAATCCGGTATTTCGTTTGGCCGCAAGACATCAGAAGATGGAAGCGCTGCATCTGACAGCGGAAGGGACGAGCTTGAGTTAACCAGAAAGCTGGTAAAGGATTCTGAGGCTGAGCGAAAAGCAAAAAAACAGAGCGAAGCAGAAGAGCGCCGGAGACTTAGAAGGGCAGAAAGCGTTGAGAACAGGATCCACGAGATAGAGGCAGAACTGGCTGACATTCAGGATGAGATGTCACTGCCGGAGAACGCAACTGATCCCGGATGGATGCATGAAAAGTCTTCAAGGATGGCCGCACTGGAGGCAGAGGTCACTGATCTTTATGACGAGTGGATGGAGCTGCAGTAAAATGATCTTTGTGAAAAAGTTGAACAATTTTGTTAAAAATTCTACGCAAATCATTGAAACTTCAAAGTCCCATAGTCTATAATTATTTCAATATTTTATAATTGTTACAAAAAATCGAAACAAAAGCTTTTATATAAGGAGAAACACCATGACTTTTGAAAAGATTCAGTCACTTATCGTAGAGCAGCTTGATGTAGATCCTTCGATGGTTACAATGGATACAGACTTCATGAAAGACCTCGAGGCAGATTCACTTGACGCTGTTGAGATTATCCTTGGAGTAGAGGAAGAGTATGGGATCGAGATACCTGATGAAATTGCTGAAAATTTCACCAAGGTTGGCGACATCGTGAAGTATGTAGACGCAAACAAATAATCAATCGAGGTGTGCAATGGGCAAGATGAAAGTATCAAACGCGATCATCCGCCGGCTCCCTCGCTATAGAAGGTATCTCGGATATCTTCAGACAAAAGGCATCAAAAAGGTATCCTCAAATGAACTCAGTGAGATGATTGGTTATACTGCGTCTCAGATCAGACAGGACCTTAATACTTTCGGTGAGTTCGGTCAGCAGGGATATGGTTACGAGGTCGACAGGTTATATAAGGAAATCAACAAGATCCTCGGGCTTGACAGAGAATACAAGACGGTAGTTGTCGGAGTAGGTAATCTGGGACAGGCCATCACTAACTATACATATTTTTTTAAAATAGGATTCAATATAATCGGACTCTTTGATGCAAATCCTAAGATCGTGGGCAATGTCATCAACGATGTTGAGGTAATGGACGTTGCCGAATTAGAGGAATACTGCAAAAGAGAGAAGATTGATATAGGCATTATCTGTGTAAACAGAGAAAACGCGCAGAAAGTTGCGGACGCATTGGTTTCGGGCGGTGTAAAAGGTATCTGGAACTTTGCACCGATCGATCTGGAAATACCGGAAGGTATTGCGCTTGAGTCAGTGCATCTTTCAGACAGCCTCCATGCTCTGTCATTTATGATCAAAAATATGAACGAGGGCAGGGACTGACGGCGGTCAAATCCGGACAAAAGAAAATCCCGTAGCCTCAGCTACGGGATTTTGATCATTATTGATGATCGATTATGCCTCTACAGGTGCTCCTACAGGGCAGTTAGCAGCGCAAGCTCCGCAGTCGATGCAAGCGCTCTCATCGATAACGTAAGGTGTACCCTCAGTAATAGCCTCTACAGGGCAGTTACCAGCGCAAACTCCGCAACCGATGCAATCTTCAGTGATCTTATATGCCATAATATTACCTCCTTAGTAATGACTATATCTACTACGCTTATGAGTATAGCACCAGCAGCGCGGTTTTGTAAATATCAAAAAAACAAAAAAGTACAATCCTACCAAAACGGTGGGAATTAGTGATTTCAAGGATATGAAGGTAGTTTCATTTACAGGAAAAAGCGGAACAGGCAAGAGCTTCCAGGCAACTGCGCTTGCGCAGCGGCGTGGTTTTGATGCCATAATAGATGATGGCCTGTTCATTTACAAAGGACAGATTGTTGCCGGCAGCTCGGCAAAAAAATGCGCTTCTAAAGCTGCTGCTATGAGAACCGCTCTGTTCAACTACGAAGACCACAGGGAAGAGGTAAAAGAGGCCATTGAAAGATGCGATCCGCGGGCTCTTATGATAATCGGTACTTCAGACAGGATGACTGATATAGTTGCAACTCAGCTCGGTTTGCCGGCCCCTGAAGAGCGTATATATATTGAGGATGTCACGACTGAAGAGCAGAGAAAGCTGGCCGCTCACTATCGTATTGATGAAGGAGAGCATGTAATACCGGCTCCTCTGGGTCAGCTCAGGCGTGATTTCGCAGGGTACTTCATGGATCCTATCAAACAATTCATACACAAGGCACGTGGAAATGCTTTGGAGGTTGAGGGCGACCAGAAACAGGTAGAAGACGGTCCGAATGACCGCACAGTAGTCAGACCGACGTTCAGCTACTTCGGCAGCTTTACTATAACCGAGCAGGTTATAAGGGATATTATAAAGATTGCGGCAGAAGAATATGAGTCGCATCTGGTGGTTGTCGACAGAATGAACAACGGCAAGCAGACAAATATGTCCGTGACTATAGATGTAATGGCCGTCAGAGACCCGGAGTCAATCGACAAGTGCATAGATCTTCAGCAGGATGTTTACGGAGCGCTCGTGAATATGACAGCGTTTACCATAGACAGTGTAAACGTAAGAATCAGAGACATAGTCAGAGACAGAGAAGAGATGCTATCGAGAAAACTCCACTGATGAAAAGGAATACGAATGATTTTTGAAAATATTAAAGATATAGATCTCACACATATTTTTGAGTGCGGTCAGTGCTTCAGATGGGTGCCTGACGGCCCGGACGCATATACCGGAGCCGCAGGCTCTTTTGCTGCCCGTATAAGCCTGTCCGATGGCAGCCTCAATGTGGAGGCGACCGGCGGTGATGAAAATTTCTGGAGACACTATTTTGACCTGGACACTGATTATGGTGACATAAAAAGAAAACTTACGGATTCAGAACCGCTGATAAAACCCGCAACTGAATATGGTTATGGTATACGTATTCTCAACCAGGATCCTTTCGAAACCATAATCTCGTTTATCATATCGCAGAACAACAATATTCCGCGCATCCGTAAAAACATCGAGTCTCTGTGCAGGACTTATGGCGAGCCTATAGAAGGGAGCAGTCTTTATGCGTTCCCGTCTCCCGAAGCCCTGGCAGATGCGAAGGTGTGTGACCTGGCTGAGCTCAGGCTGGGCTACAGGTGCGAATATATTAAAGCGAGCGCGGAGCGTTATCTGAGAGAAGGATGTCCGGAAACGCGAGAAGAACTTCTGGCTTTTCACGGAATAGGACCGAAGGTCGCAAACTGTATAATGCTGTTCGGACTCAGGGATACCGCGGCATTCCCTGTAGATACATGGGTAAAGCAGATAATGAACGACATGTATGGCTTTGATCTTAAAGACGTAAAGGGGATGCAGGCATTCGCGGCTGAAAAGTACGGTGATCTTGCGGGATACGCGCAGCAATATCTTTTTTACTATTACAGAGACAGATCGCGAAAATAAATGTGACGATTTCTTCACCCGGAAGTGTTGACACTTTAGGCCGGGGTGAGTACAATATGTTTTGGAATTTGGCACTCAAACATTCAGAGTGCTAACAAATAGAACTAATCAGGAGGCAAAAAATGAGCATTGGAATCAAACCGCTCGGAGCAAGAGTAGTGATAAAGAAAATGGAAGCCGAAGAGAAGACAGAAGCAGGACTGCTGCTGTCCGGAAGCGCAAAAGAGAAACCTCAGCAGGCTGAGGTACTTGCTGTCGGCCCTGGCACAGAAGAAGAACCTATGCAGCTCAAGGTCGGCGATATCGTAATCTTCAGCAGATACGGCGGAAACGACCTCAAGTATAAAGGCGTTGAATACACAATAATCAATCAGAAAGATATCCTCGCTACAATAGAAAAATAGCAGTGGGTATACATAGAAGGAGGAATCACTAATGGCTAAAGAACTTTATTACGGCGAGGACTCCAGAAGGAGCCTTCTTGCCGGAGTTGACAAACTCGCAGATACAGTAAAGATTACTCTCGGACCTAAGGGCAGAAACGTACTTATCGAGAGATCATACGGATCACCGCTGATCACAAATGACGGTGTAACGATCGCAAGAGAGATCGAGCTCGAGAATCAGGTAGAGAATATGGGAGCTCAGCTCGTTAAGGAAGTCGCTACAAAGACGAACGATGTCGCAGGCGACGGAACAACAACAGCTACACTTCTCACACAGTGCATTGTAAGAGAGGGCTTCAAGAACGTAACAGCCGGAGCTAACCCGATGATCCTCAAGAAGGGTATCGCAGGTGCAGTAGGAGCTGCAGTAGAGAATCTCAAAGCAGCCGCAAAGCCTGTAGACGATAAGGCTGCTATCGCACAGGTAGCTTCTGTGTCCGCTAATGACACAGAGATCGGCGAACTCATTGCAGAAGCTATGGAAAAGGTCGGCAAGGACGGCGTTATCACAGTAGAGGAGTCCAAGACTCTTGGTACTTCGCTCGATGTTGTTGAGGGAATGCAGTTCGACAGAGGTTACCTGTCACCTTATATGGCAAACAACGAGAAGATGGAAGCTGTCATGAACAAGCCTTTCATTCTCCTCACAGATAAAAAGCTCAGCAGCATTCAGGACATCATCCCTCTGCTCGAGGGCATCATGAAGGCAGGCAGAAGCCTCCTGATCGTAGCTGAGGACGTAGACGGCGAAGCTCTCGCAACACTCGTACTCAACAAGCTTAGAGGAACACTCGATGTAGTCGCTGTCAAGGCACCTGGATTTGGCGACAGACGTAAGGCCATGATGGAAGATATCGCAGTTCTGACAGGCGGTGTAGTTGTATCCGAAGAGCTCGGTTATGAGCTTAAGGAGACCACTATCGACATGCTCGGTCAGGCAGAGACTGTCAAGGTCAACAAGGACAATACGGTCATCGTAGGCGGCGCAGGCAGCAAAGAAGAGCTCGCAGCAAGAGTTGCTCAGATCAAGGCTTCCATCGAGGAGACCACATCTGATTTCGACAGAGAGAAGCTGCAGGAGAGACTTGCCAAGCTGAGCGGCGGAGTAGCCGTTATCAACGCCGGAGCTGCTTCGGAGACAGAGCTTAAGGAAAAGAAACTCAGACTCGAGGATGCGCTCAACGCTACAAAGGCAGCCGTTGAGGAGGGAATCGTCGCAGGTGGCGGAGTATCCCTCATCAGAGCTATCGACGCTGTTAAGGCATATGCCGACAAGCAGGAAGGTGACGTCAAGACAGGTGCTAAGATCGTAGAAAGAGCTCTCGAGGAGCCTGTAAGACAGATCGCCGAGAACGCCGGATTTGACGGAGCAGTTGTAGTTGCAGAGGTCAAGAGAGCAGAAGGCAACGTCGGATTCAACGCTGCAAACGAGAAATACGAAGACATGATCGCAGCCGGAATCGTTGACCCTGTAAAGGTCACAAGATCCGCACTGCAGAATGCAGCTTCCGTAGCAAGCATGCTGCTTACAACAGAGGCAGGCATCACACAGATCAAGGAACCGGAACCTCCGATGCCTCAGGGGGGCGCTGGAATGGGCATGATGTAACATCTGCTCACCTTTTCGCCCACAGCTTCGTCAGCTGCATGGCTTCGGTGCTCACGTACTCCGCGGTACGCTCCGCTCCTCAGCCGCTTGCTTCCTCGCTGTGGACGAAAATATATCGCAGAAGAAAAGGCTCCCTTAAAATGAACTGAACCCAAAATGTTAGACACATTTTGGCAGGACATTAAGCTACTAACAAGGACTGAATTCTGTATTGAACAGGGCTCAGTCCTTTTAGCTTGCCCTTGATTCTCTGATGATTGTAATAATAGATATATTTCTC
>JAFRKO010000048.1 GCA_017431685.1 Mogibacterium sp. | reverse complement strand
TGTTTCTCTTGACCTTGCCGGAGCCTGTAACGTGCAGACGCTTCATAGCGCCTCTGTGTGACTTCATTTTGTTCTTAGCCATTTGGGTTATCCTCCTGTATATTGATCTTATTTTTTGTCTTTCTTAGGTGCAAGGAACATATTCATTCTTCTGCCTTCCATCTTAGGCTCTTTTTCAATGACGCCATAATCAGCTACCATATCGGCAAACTTCTTCATTGCGTCGAAACCGAGCTGCGTATAGTCGCGTTCCCTGCCGCGGAATCTAAGTGATACCTTTACTTTGTCTCCGTCCTGCAGAAACTTTGTAGCCGCCTTAGCCTTGACCTCTACATCATGGTCTTCGATGGAAGCGCTCAGCCTGATCTCTTTTATTTCTGTCACATGCTGATTCTTCTTGGCATTCTTCTCCTTCTTCTGCTGCTCGTAGCGATACTTGCCGAAGTCGAGAATCTTACATACCGGCGGTTCTGCGTTAGGCGAGATATTTACCAGATCAAGATCTGCTTCTTCAGCAAGCCTAAGCGCTTCGTCGATGCTGACGATACCGCGCATCTGACCGTTCTCATCAATAAGACGGACCTCATCTGCCCTTATCTCTTCATTGATCTGAGTCTGATTCTTTTTATTATCTCTGGCGCTAATGGTTCTGTCCCTCTCTTTCTCAACGTGCACCTGAATCCGTAATGTCCGTAAACTAAAAATTTGCGGACGCACAAGCATCCGCAAATAAGAAATACTATCTTATCTTATGTGGCCCTACCAACGCTAGTCTGTAAGGCGAGAAGCGGATAACTTCTGCTTTGACCTCGATAATTATATGCACGGCGTAGTGTCTTGTCAACACAAAAATGCTACAATTTCATAAGATAAAATCACAGGAGCACTTACTATGCACATAATTCTTGCATCGGCGTCACCAAGACGTCTGGAGATTCTTAATAAGCACGGTATTGATCCTATCGTGCTTCCTCAGGATACCGATGAACATCTGCCGGATAACATCGGTATGAACGCAGCTGTTGAAGAACTTGCTTCGCAGAAAGCACGCTCATGCTACGAAGCCGTGAAAGACGATCCGCAGTATGACGGGCATCTTATTATCGGCGCAGACACCATTGTCTGGAAGGACGAGATAATGGGCAAGCCAATCGACGCTGAAGATGCATTCCGTATGCTTGATAAGATACGCGGCACCTTCCACTATGTAGTCACTGGCATTTGCCTCATTGACATAAACAGCGGGGCTGAAACTGTACTCAATGATGTGACAACAGTACATTGTATCAATTATTCTGATGAGGATATACGAAACTATATCTCACAGACAGAACCTTATGACAAGGCAGGATCTTATGCCATTCAAGGTTATTTTGGCCGTTATATTGACCATATAGATGGTGATTACGAGAATGTGGTAGGTCTTCCATTCTACCGCATTGAAGAAGCTCTGAAGCCTTATATGCAGCATTTGTGCGCAATATAACAGCGGGCTGATGAGGATAACTCAAATGCCCGCCTTGAAACATCGTACAAAAATTGGTTGTACGATGGAATGAAACAGTCCGGATAACCGGACTGTTTTTGACTATATCAGTTGAAGTATCTGAAAACGCCTTTCACCTTTCCGACTACTGTTACATCTCTGGCAATTATCGGGTCCATGTAGTCGTTTTCAGGCTGAAGCCTTATGTGATCAGCCTCTTTATAGAATCTTTTTACTGTAGCTCCAGTCTCGTAATCATCATTCACAAGGGCTACAACGATCTCACCGTTGGATGCTTCATGAGCTTCCTGTACGATCAGATAGTCACCGTCATTGATACCTACATTCACCATGCTGTCTCCATGCACTGTAAGAATGAAATTTGTACCTGCTCCTACAAAGCGTGCCGGTATAGGCATTTCATCTACGATATTCTGTTCTGCCAGTATCGGCTCGCCGGCAGCGACCCTGCCAACGACCGGAAGTGCCACAGTATCATATGATACCTCGGCGGCCTTAATATATTCGTTTTCTACAGGCAGCACTGTTCTCGGCTTCGCCGGATCTTTTCTGACAAGGCCCTTATCTTCGAGTGCTTTGATGTCGCTGTGCACTGTAGATGTTGACTTGATCTCGAGTGCTGCGCAGATTTCTCTGACAGTAGGCGAATAGCCCTTGGCGGCGATGGTCTTCTTCATAAATGCGAGGATGTCGTTCTGACGCTGTTCACTCTTTTTCATGGCTCTCCTCCGCTATTTGTACTGGTGATCCACCAGATCATTGATATTCAGCTCATGGCCGTATTCGTTCCAGTCGTCATAAATGCGGCCAGTCTGTCTGATTATGATATCGCCGACGATTCCGTTTACCTTGGCGAATGGTAATGTCTTGTGGTATGTGATTTTGCTGCCGTCACGTTCAAACACAAATCCTGTTCTGAATCTCTCCTTTTCAAGGGAATACTTATACTCACATATCTCTGAAATAAGTTTAAAAAGATTGTCGTTTTCTGTGTCGAATACGTTCTCAAGCGTCAGGAAAGAGTAGTTTGCTCTCAGCTGTATTTCGTGCCCCTTGAACCTGTCAAGGAATCTGATCAGCTTCTCTTTTGTTTCAGGGTCTTTCGCATCTTCAAACACCACGCAGTTGATCCTGGTTCTGAACTTGAGAAGATCAAATATTTCATCCGGACATTCTTTTACATAATGCTTAAGATGCCTGGATACATTGATGCAGCTGATGCGGTCTGCATACTTGTTGAGCACTGCTGCAACGTCTTCAATGGTCTGACCTTCTCCGACCGGCATGGTGGTATTGATATAGATATGATGTCCTTCTTCAATATGATCGAGGATGTCCTGAAGCGCTTCGAGTTCCGCAAGAGGTTCCCCGCCCGTGAGAACTATATCGTTATGCGGGAATATTCTGTTCATAAGGTCCAGCGACCTGTAGCATCTCTGAAGATCGAATCCGGATGTATCTCTATACTCTTTTTTGTTTACGCAAAACGGACATGCATTATTACAGTCATACGGTACGAACATGGTAACCGTAGGACCGATCTTAGGAAAATCTTTTTTCATCTGCTTGTATCCCCGTAATTTACGGCCTTCTGTTTAAAAAGTGTGTTTTACCCGTAAATAATAACACTTGAACATCTGTTTGTAAATATTGCCTCGATTAGTTTATTAAATAACTTGATAATGCATGGGTAATGAATGTTACAATAACTATGTATTAATATTATTTGGAGGCAATCATTATGAAAATAGGATTTCTTGGTGCAGGTGCAATGGGAGGCGCAATAATATCAGGAGCAGTCAAAGAGGGTGTCATTGATCCGAAAGACGTTTATGTTTCTGATTTTTCAAAGGCAATAACTGACAAATTCAAAGCCATGGGCTGCAATATTGTCAGCAGCAACAGGGAGCTTGGTGAAGCTGTAGATATTCTTCAGGTAGCAGTAAAGCCGCAGTATGCAGAGTCTGCTCTTAAAGAACTCGGTAATTCTATGGATGGCAAGGCGATGATCTCTATCATGGCCGGTCTTACAACAGAGACCATCCGCGAGATGACAGGTGGCAGCTTCAGGCTTCTCAGGATCATGCCAAACACCCCTGCCCTGGTAGGCGCAGGTGCTTTTGCGCTTGATTCCGACACTGATTTCACGGAAGAAGAAAAAGAATTTGCTCAGAAGATTTTAGAGTCGCTCGGCATAGTTGAATGGATGCCGGAACACCTCATTGATACAGCCTGCGGACTCTCCGGCGCCGGCCCTGCTTATATTTACATAGTTATAGAAGCACTTGCCGATGGAGGTGTCGCAGAAGGTCTTCCGCGTAAGACCGCCATGAAGCTGGCAGCCCAGACTGTAATGGGCGCGGCCAAAATGGTCCTTGAGACCGGTGAGCATCCGGATTATCTGAAAGATCAGGTGTGTTCACCGGGAGGTAATACCATCGTTGGTATCAGAACTCTTGAAGAGCACGGTGTCCGCGGGGCATTTATCGATACAGTAGTCAAAGCGACCGAGCGCAGCAGAGAGCTCGGTAAGAAATAGCACAAAACAGCACAACTTAAAATGCCTGGCGACACGCGGCAAATACACCGGTGTCGTCAGGCATTTTTATTTTGTGTGTTGCGGGATCAGAACAGTGCGCCTGCTCCATATGTGACTGTAGTCACGATGACTCCGGCAATCAGCACTCCCAGTATTATTGCCGGCATTGCCCTCTTCAGTCTCATATCCATCATTGCAGCTACCAGTGCTCCCGTCCATGCTCCCGTGCCGGGAAGCGGTATCGCAACCAGCAGCACGAGTCCCCAGAACTGGTATTTCAGAACTACTTCTTTGTTCTTCTCAGCCTTAGCCTCAAGCCTGCTGACTAACCTGTCGAGTCCCGTACTTATCGTTCTCAGCCACTCAAACACCTTGCGTGTGAAAACCACCAGTACAGGAATAGGTACCAGATTGCCGATCACCGCTATGATGAACGCTGCAGGTACGCTAAGACCTGCGATAACCCCATAGGGGATCGCACCTCTCAGTTCTATTACCGGCACCATAGCCATCAGGAATGTAATAATTGCAGCTTTAAACACGTTTTATTATCCTTCTATCAGGAACGCTTTATAGCCCTTGTAGGCTTCATACAGGTCACTCTTGCTCAATGTCTCCCAAGGAGCATGCATAGACAGAATGGCTACGCCGCAGTCAACGACCTGCATCCCGTACAGTGACAGAATATAAGCGATCGTTCCGCCGCCGCCTGCATCTACCTTGCCGAGCTCTGCAGTCTGATAAACTACATCGTGCTTGTCGAGCATCTGTCTTATCATGGCAAGATATTCAGCGTTTGCATCGTTTGCGCCGGACTTTCCCCTTGCTCCTGTATACTTGTTGAAAGCAAGGCCATGTCCGAACTTAGCAGAATTCTTTTTCTCGAATCTGTCTGCGAAAAGCGGATCATAAGCCGCACTTACATCTGAGCTGAGCATGCGGCTGTTTCTTAAGCATCTGACAAGATTGAGTTCACTGTATATTCCCATCCTGTCGAGCACTTCTCTCATCATGTCCTCAAAGAAATGTGATTCCATGCCGGTCGCACCTACACTGCCGATCTCTTCCTTGTCTACAAAAAGTCCGCACGAAGTTGTCTTTGGAGCGTCAACGTCAAACATTGCAGCTGCGGACGGATATGCGCAGCATCTGTCGTCATGTCCATAACCTACTATCATGGAGCGGTCAAAGCCTGCTTCCCTTGCCTTTCCTGCAGGAACTGCTTCGATCTCGGCAGATACGAAATCGTCCTCATCGATGTCATACTCGTCCTTGAGGATCTTGAGTACAGCTGCCTTAACGGCATCCTTCTCTTCACCCTTCAGCGGCCTGCTTCCTATGAGTATATCAAGATTTTCGCCCGGAACTGCTTCCGCGACGGTCTTTTTCATCTGATCCGCTGAAAGATGTATAAGGATATCGCTGATAATAAATACAGGGTCATCTTCCTTTTCGCCGATGTTGATCGTGATTTTTGTTCCATCAGGTTTTACTACCACACCATGAAGAGCCAGCGGCATAGTTACATACTGATATTTTTTGACTCCGCCATAATAGTGTGTATCAAGGTATGCGAGCTCATCGCTCTCATACAAAGGATTCTGCTTGATATCGAGTCTTGGAGAATCGATATGAGCACCCAGAATATTCATTCCATTATTAATGATATCCTCACCGATGTTGAGCAGCATCACCATCTTGTCCATGTTTACCGCGTACACCTTATCGCCACTTGACAATTTTTCATCATTGGCGATGACATCAGCTAAATCTCTGTATCCCTTCCCCTTTGCCATTGCGACAAGCTGTGCTGCACATTCGCGCTCAGTTTTGCCGTTGTTCAAAAACTCAATATAATCAGCGCTCAGATCTTCGAGTTTCTTAAGATCATCAGCGCTGTATGTTGTCCAAGCATTATCGTGTATCATTATTTCCTCCGTAGTGACAGTTATTTGCGCCCTGGCCAGACGCCAAATAATTGTATCATAACGTTCTTCCTTTTTAAACGCTAAGATACCGGCAGCGAAAAAAAGCTGCCCCGCTTTCGCGGAGCAGCTTCATTTTTATTGCTATTATGTAAAGCGTAGGATTTTTCGTTCACAGCGAGGAAGCAAGCAGTCGAGTTTATCGTAAGGGGGTACCGCTAGCGGTGGATTCCTTACGATTCAGCGGAGCTTACCTGTAGTAAGTGAGCAGCGCAGAACCGCGATGCTGACAAAGCTGTGGGCAAAAAAGACAAGCTTTACTCGTGATCTGCATTAACCTTACGTGCTACGTAAGTTGTATGCAGAACTTCATGAGCCTTGTGGCTTCCATATGATCCGAAGTACTCATCATAGATTGCCTTGATGCTTGGATTCTCGTGAGATCTTCTCAGAGGTCTTGCAGCATCGAGGTCGTACAGGCCCTTAGCTCTTACTTCACGAACATCGATGAAGTTCTTGATCTTGGATGGAACATGTGGCTGTCCGCCGCCGTTTACGCATCCGCCCGGGCAAGCCATGATTTCGATGAATGTGTATTTCTTCTCGCCAGACTTGACCATCTCAAGTACTTTACGTGCATTAGCAAGTCCGGAAGCTACGGCAACGCTTACTTCGAGGTCGCCTACCTTATAGCATGCTTCTTTTACACCTTCAACGCCACGGACATCCTGGAACTCGAGCAGATCCTTGCCGAGCTGCTGTCCTGTGATCCATTCAACGGCTGTTCTGAGAGCAGCTTCCATAACTCCGCCTGTCGCTCCGAAGATTACAGCAGCACCTGTGCTCTCGCCCAGAGGATCATCGTATGGTTCATCAGGCAGGTTGACAAAGTCGATGCCGGCCTCGTTGATGAGTCTTCCGAGTTCTCTTGTTGTCAGAGCGTAATCTACATCAGGAACTCCTGCTGCAGACTGATCGTCTCTGCCGCACTCAAACTTCTTAGCTGTGCATGGCATGATCGATACGGAAACGATGTCCTTAGGATCGATGCCCTTCTTCTCAGCCCAGAAAGTCTTGACTACGCCGCCGAACATCTGCTGAGGCGACTTGCAGGAAGAAACGTTCGGGAGAAGTTCAGGATAGTAGTGCTCGATGAACTTGATCCATCCAGGTGAGCAGGATGTGATCATCGGGAGTACTCCACCCTTTGTAACTCTCTCGATGAGCTCGTTGGCTTCCTCAACGATAGTGAGGTCGGCCGAGAAGTTGGTGTCGAATACAGCATCGAATCCGAGTCTTCTCATGCCTGCAGCCATCTTGCCCTCTACCTCAGCGCCGATAGGCATACCGAAGCATTCACCAAGTCCGACTCTGACTGAAGGAGCAGCCTGAACGACTACTGTCTTCGAAGGATCTGCGAGAGCAGCCTTTACAGCCTGAGTAGCATCTACCTCATGCAGAGCGCCAACCGGGCATGCAACGATGCACTGTCCGCAGTTTACGCAGCTTGTCTCTGCGAGAGGAAGCTCGAACGCGCTGCCGATATGAGTAGCGAATCCTCTGTCATTTGCGCCGATAACGCCGATGCTCTGATACTTCTCGCATGCAGCTGTACATCTTCTGCAGAGGATGCACTTGTTGTTGTCTCTTACTATCGAAGCCGAAGAAGCATCGATTGCAAATTCATTCTTAACACCTGCATAGTAGTCAGTCTTCTCAACGCCATAGCGTTTGCAGAGAGCCTGAAGTTCGCAGTCTGTGGATCTTACGCAACCGAGGCAGTCCTGATCGTGATCGGACAGTATCAGCTGAAGAGTTTTACGTCTGTAGTCTTTGATTTTCTCGGTATTGGTATATGCTACCATACCGTCTGTGCATGGGTATACGCAGGCAGCGACAAGAGCTCTAGCTCCAACTACCTCACAAACGCACATTCTGCAGGCACCGATCTCATTGATACCTCTCAGATAGCACAGTGTAGGAACGTCGATGCCCGCCTTATGAGCTGCATCCAGCAGGGTGGAACCTTCCGGAACAGTTACAGTAATATTATCAACTGTTACTTTGATATCTGCCATTGTGTTCACCTCCCCTTACTTTCTGCTTATTGCACCGAATGCGCAGTTCTCCATGCAGGCACCGCACTTGATGCATTTAGCCGGATCAATAACGTGTGGCTGCTTGACAGCGCCTGTGATAGCGCCGACCGGGCAGTTGCGGGCACACTTTGTGCAGCCCTTGCACTTCTCTGGATCGATCACGTAGTTGAGCAGTGCCTTGCAGACGCCTGCAGGACATCTCTTGTCGATGATGTGTGCTTCATACTCATCTCTGAAGTGCTCGATTGTCGAGAGGATCGGGTTCGGAGCTGTCTGTCCAAGTCCGCAGAGAGCGTTAGCCTGGATGTAGTGAGCCAGTTCATCGAGTTTATCGAGATCTTCGATCTCGCCTCTGCCTGCTGAGATCTTCTCGAGGATCTCGAGCATGCGCTTTGTACCGATACGGCATGGTGTGCACTTTCCGCAGGATTCGCTTACTGTGAATCCGAGGTAGAACTTAGCGATATCTACCATGCAGTTGTCCTCGTCGAGTACGATCATTCCGCCTGATCCCATCATGGAACCGATAGCCTTGAGTGACTCGTAGTCGATAGGAACATCATATGATTTAGCAGGGATGCATCCGCCGGAAGGTCCGCCTGTCTGAGCAGCCTTGAACTTCTTTCCGTTAGGAACTCCGCCGCCGATCTCTTCTACTACCTGTCTCAAAGTAGCTCCCATAGGAACCTCTACGAGACCTGTGTTGTTGACCTTGCCGCCGAGAGCGAATACTTTTGTTCCCTTTGATGTCTCTGTGCCGTACTGGTTGAACCAGCTTGCACCGTTGAGGATGATCTGTGGGATGTTTGCGTAAGTCTCAACGTTGTTGAGTACTGTCGGCTGAGCGAACAGACCTTTTACAGCAGGGAATGGAGGACGAGGACGAGGCTCACCTCTGTTACCCTCGATGGAGGTCATCAGAGCTGTTTCTTCGCCGCATACGAACGCTCCGGCGCCGAGTCTGAGGTCTACATCGAAGTCGAATCCCGAACCGAAGATGTTCTTTCCGAGCACGCCATAGTCTCTGGCCTGATCGAGAGCGATCTTCAGTCTGTCGACAGCGATAGGATACTCAGCTCTTACGTAGATGTAGCCCTGGTTAGCGCCGATAGCATATCCGGCGATAGCCATAGCTTCGAGTACTGAATGAGGGTCACCCTCAAGGATGGATCTGTCCATGAATGCGCCCGGGTCGCCTTCGTCAGCGTTGCAGGCTACAAACTTCTGGACTTTTCCTCTGTTAGCGGATGCGAACATCCACTTCTTTCCCGTCGGGAATCCGCCGCCTCCACGGCCTCTGAGTCCCGAATCAACGACTTCCTTGATAACATCGTCCGGAGTCATCTCCAGAAGAGCCTTTGCAAGAGCCTGATATCCGTCTCTCGCGATGTACTCATCGATATCTTCAGGGTCGATCTTTCCGCAGTTGCGGAGAGCCATTCTCAGCTGATCTTTATAGAACGGAGAATCAACGTAATGGATCTTCTCACCATTAGGGAGCTCTTCTACCATGAGATATTCGTCAACAGGTGTTCCGCCGAGGATATGCTCATTGAAGATGCGCTCTACCATATCAGGCTTTACTTCCTGATAGAAAACGTTACCCGGATGGACTACCATGATAGGTCCCTTAGCGCAGAGTCCCTGGCAGCCTGTCTGGATTACCTGGATCTCGTCTTTCTTGCCGGCAGCGTCGATCAGGCTGTTGAGTTCGTCCATGACCTCAACGCTGTGGTTTGACTGGCAGCCGGTACCTCCGCATACGAGGACGTAGGTTTTTACGGCTTCTTCAGCAGTGTCAGGATTGAATCTGATATCGACCTGACCGCCCTTTGCCGCCTTAATGTCTTTTAATTCTTGCAGTGTTTTCATGACTTGCCCTCCATTATGCGTTATTCGTATTTCGCAAGGATGCCGCCGACTCTGTCAGGGGTCATCTTACCATATACATCTCCTGCAACGATCATAACAGGTGCCAGTCCGCATGCGCCTACGCAGCGGCAAACCTCAAGAGAGAACTTGCCGTCAGGGGTGCATTCGCCGTCGCCGATTCCAAGCTTAGCCTCGACTTCCTCGAGAACCTTGCCAGCGCCCTTAACATAGCAAGCAGTACCGAGACATACCGATACGATATACTTGCCCTTAGGCGACATCGAGAACTGCGCATAGAAAGTAGCTACACCGTAAATCTTTTCGATAGGAATACCTGTCTCATCGGAAATGATCTTCTGTACCTGGTAAGGAAGATATCCGTAGATATTCTGTGCCTCCTGCATGATAGGCATCAGTGCTCCCTTCTGGCCTTTGTACTTGGCGATCACTTCGAGCAGTTTGGCTTCCTGATCTTTAGTTCCCTTGAAAGGAACGCTCGATACTTTCATCTGCTAGTGCCTCCTTTAAAACTCTTCTAATTCCTACAAACTTAATGGGGATTAATGCTTGAAATTCCAATAATTACAGCTATTCCTCCATTCAGATTTATTTTACATTATTGTTATAATTCTGGCAATCTGAAACTTTGTTTATTAATCGCAAAACGTTTAGTGGTTATTTGTATAAATTGTTTTGTATTAAGTTTCACTTCATGCCACTTGCAGGTTTTGTTCCAGATGACAGTTATTTGAAGAGTCTTTTATAGATTGAATTAATCCACTATCTAAAGCCCTTATTTCAAAAGATAAAGTATTGATGTTTTTTATTTCCGAAAAGACCAATCGTGCTATAATTGACAAGGCTTAGCCCAATAAATCACATCAGAAACGGAGAATTATTTAATGATCTACCCTGAATTTCCAAATGAAGGCTCTTATATAGGCATATGTGCACCAAGCGCCGGTGTCGGATGCAAGCTCGACTTTTTCGATATGTCTCTTGATATACTCGAGCAAACAGGTCTTATACCGTGTGAAACGGAAAGTGTAAGGAGCGAAGACTGCCCTTCCGCTCCTGCAGATGTGCGCGGCAATGAGTTCAATGAGCTGTTTGCAGATGATGATATAGATATGGTATTCTGCGCTTCGGGTGGAGACTATACAGTTGAAATGCTTCCATATATCGACTGGGAGCTTGTAAAGAGTCATCCCAAATGGTTCGCCGGGTATTCCGATCCGACTGCCATTCAGATGCTGCTCACCACAGTTTTCGATATAGCCACCATTTACGGTGTAAATGCCGGAGCATGGGACTGGAGACCTCTCCACGAATTCCAGTTCAACGCCCTTTCGGTCATCTTCGGCGAGATGCCGGTCCAGCACTCATATGAGCTTTACAATTCTACAGGCTTCAACGAAGAGACTGAGGAGTACGATATGGATGCACCTGTTGAATGGCTTCTGTTCAGAGGAAATCCGAAGGAGTATGAGCTCAATGAAGAAAGCGAGCTTGACGTGACAGGAAGACTTATTGGCGGTTGTATCGATGTCATAGACGAGGTGATAGGCACACCGTATATCGACCTTCATGGATTCGCTGAAAGGTACAAAAGCGACGGTCTTATCTGGTTTTTCGACAATTTCGAGCTCACACCTATGGGACTCATGTATTCCATGAACAGACTGAAACAGATGGGCTTATTCGAGTATGCAAAAGCTGTGATCATCGGCCGCACATGCTTTACCGGAGACGCCAGTGATGAAGACTATCTGGAGCAGCTCGAAAGAGTATTCGGTGATATGGATTTGCCTCTCATCTGGAATGCGGATATAGGACATACAAAGCCATCGTTCACTATAATAAACGGTTCTATCGGGCATCTGGAGTTCGAGGACGGATATGCTGAGCTGAGCATGGAGCTGCAATAAAAATACGCTTCCGGTTCATAAATCCGGAAGCGCTTTTGTTTTTCCATATCTATAATTCCGCTGTTTCAGCTGCCAGCCAGGACGCAGTCTCATCATCAAGCAGCGGAGTGAGCGTTTCTCTCACCCACTTATGATATTCATTGACATAACGGAGCTGTTCATCTGTGAGAAGCTCTTTTTTTATAGCTTCCCTTTCATAAGGAACGCATGTCAGAGGTTCGTTTACAATAAATCCTTCTCCGTCATTTTTGAAGACTACCATGTTTTCTATCCTTACGCCGAAGCCGCCTTCGATATATACGCCCGGTTCGTTCGACATTATCATGCCGGCTTTTACCGGGTAGGATGAATCATCCTTCTTTATTCCGCTTGGCCCCTCGTGAACACTGAGAACATGGCCTACGCCGTGTGAAAGGCCGTGGTTGAAGCCCAGTCCAGCAGTATTCATTTCTGCCCTTACAGCCTTATCTATCTCGCAGCTGTTCATGTCAGGGGCCAGTCTGAACATGGCCATTACCAAGTGTGCCTTAAGTACATAGGTGTAATCAGTCTTCATTTCTTCGGTAAGCGGGCCAAGAGCTATCGTCCTTGTTATATCCGTTGTTCCACCCGTATACTGTCCCCCGGAGTCCACAAGCAGGAAGCCTTCAGGCTTTACCTCCGCATCAGTCTCAGGTGTAGGCTCGTAATGGATGATGGCACCGTTAGGACCGTATCCGGCTATAGTCTCAAATGAAAGATCGAAGCACTCTTTATTGCTAAGTCTCAGTTCCTTAAGTTTGGCAGAGACGCTGAGTTCTGTTTTAGGCAAAGTCAGCGATGTGTCCTTAAGCCATTTGATCAGTTTTGTTACAGCAACTCCGTCGAGCACATGAGCACGCCTCATTCCCTTTATCTCAGCCTCGTTTTTGATTATCTTCATAAGAGCCGGAGGTGTCAGAGCCTCATGGATACTGACTCCATCAGGCACGGAATCATATAAAGCACAATTGCACGTAACAGGGTCGAGCCACAGTGTGCTGCCGGCAGGAAGAGCTGATATATCTTTATAAATGTCATCATAAGCTTTTACTTCAACAAAAGACAGCCTTTCAGGCAGCCCGTCCGCCAGAGTGCCATCCATCACGTAAAGATTTACCGTGTCCTGAGTCAGAAGTATGAACGAAAAGAATACCGGTGTGTATAGGATATCATCTGCACGCAGGTTGAGAAGCCACGCCGATTCCATAAGATCTGTAACAAGAAGGTGATCAGTATTCTTCGACTTCATCTCAGCCCTTACAGCTTTTATCTTATCTGCTGTATCTATGCCTGCAGAACTGACAGGAAGCTCCCACACTTTGCTCGGTCTGATCTGCGGACGGTCTTTCCACACTTCACCGCCGAGATCTTTTTCTATGCTGAAGCTGACTTTTTTACCTGAACTGCTGAATCTCTCCTTAAGCGCTTTGCTGAATTTCGATGAGACCACCCTTCCATCGAAGCCTATATTATAATCATGATCTGCGGAATCAACGAGCTGCTGGATGAAGTCTCCGATTGAAGGTACTCCTTCCTCACCCATTTTCATGAGTTCTATACCACTCCCCTCAAGCTGTTTGGCAGCTTGCAGAAAATATCTGCCGTCTGTCCAGAGCCATGCTCCGTCTGCGGTTACAAGGAGTTCTCCGGCAGACCCGGTAAATCCGCTCAGAAACTCGCGTGTTCTGAAAAACTCGTTAACGTATTCGGATCCGTGAAAATCACCTGAAGGCACAAAGTATGCGTCTATGCCCTCCTCTGCCATGATTTTTCTTAACTCAACGATTTCTTTCTTCATCTCATACTATTCCTTTATCCATTATTTCTGATGTATTTAGGGGTGATTCAGCTGTACCGAAGCCCGTTGCAGGTCTCTGTCACTGCTCCATCACAGTAAAATATTTTACAACTGTTTGATATACATCTCAACTTTCATTTAAGTTCTAAAATTATCCGATATCCGACCATTTTTTGCGTTACATGCAGCTGTTTTTAATGTAAACTAAAGCTGATAAAGAATTGCAGCGGGCATCATCGGATCCCCGCAAAACCACTCATCAGAGGAGGATACAGAAATGGCAGAATGGAAAAACCTTGATACCCTTGAAGCATACAAAGTTCTAATGGAATCGAATCACAGAGTTGATCTTAAAAAGGCAATGACAGGCGATTCCGGCGCAGAACGTGTTAAGAATTATTCTGTGCCTATGGCATGCGGACTTACATATAACTATGCTGCGAAGCAGGTTGATGAAAAAGTTCTCGAAATGCTCGCTGCTCTTGCCAAAGAGTCAGACCTTGAGGGCAAGTTCAGAGAACTTTATAACGGAGCCATGATCAACACAGGCGAAAAAAGACTGGTTCTCCACCACCTCACACGAGGTCAGCTTGGTGACGATGTCATCGCAGACGGCACAGACAAGAGAGCTTTTTATACAGGTGTACAGGAGAAAATCGCTGACTTTGCCGCAAAAGTTCATGCCGGTGAGATCTGCAATGCTGATGGTGAAAAATTCACTACTGTTGTTCAGATAGGAATAGGCGGCAGCGATCTCGGACCTCGCGCACTGTATATCGCACTTGAGAACTGGGCACGCGCCAACGGAAAACTGCTGATGGACGCTAAATTCATAAGCAATGTCGATCCGGATGACGCGGTAAGCGTTCTCGATGCCATTGACGTGGCTCACTCACTGTTCATTCTGGTCTCAAAGTCAGGAACTACCCTCGAGACTCTTACTAATGAGGCATTTGTAAAGGACGCTCTTGTTTCTCTGGGACTTGATCCGTCAAAGCACATGATAGCAGTAACCAGCGAGACATCCCCGCTTGCAAAGAGCAGTGACTATCTTGCCGCATTCTTCATGGATGACTATATCGGCGGAAGATATTCCTCGACATCTGCTGTAGGCGGAGCCGTTCTGTCTCTCTCCCTCGGTTCTGATGTATTCGATGCAATCCTTAAGGGAGCGGCAGAGGCTGACAGGCTGGCTGCTCAGGCTGATCCTATGTCAAATGCTGCCATGCTTGATGCGCTGATCGGCGTATACGAGAGAAACGTTCTTGGATATGAGAGCACTGCTGTACTTCCTTACGCACAGGCACTTGCGAGATTCCCTGCCCACCTCCAGCAGGCTGACATGGAATCCAACGGAAAGTCCGTCAACCGCTTCGGAGAACCTGTAAACTATGTGACAGGTCCGGTGATTTTCGGAGAGCCTGGTACCAACGGTCAGCACTCATTCTATCAGCTGCTGCATCAGGGCAAGACTATCGTTCCTCTGCAGTTCATTGGTTTCAAAGAGAACCAGACCGGAAAAGATGTTGTTATTCAGGGAAGCACAAGCCAGAAGAAACTCGAGGCAAACGTTGCTGCGCAGATAGTAGCCTTTGCCTGCGGTAAAGAGGATGAGAATCTCAACAAGAACTTTGAAGGCGGCAGACCATCTAGCATAATCATCGGTGATAAGCTGACACCTGAGAGCCTCGGCGCTCTTCTCGCCCACTTCGAGAACAAGATCATGTTCCAGGGCTTCCTGTGGAATCTCAACAGCTTCGATCAGGAAGGCGTACAGCTTGGTAAAGTACTGGCTAAAAAGGTACTTGCTCACGAAACGGACGGCGCTCTGGCTGAGTACTCAAAGCTGCTTGAAATCTAAAAAAATATATAAGACATTTTATAGCTGATAAGAAAAGGCTCCGGGATTGACTCCGGAGCCGTCTTTTTAGTCTTTATAAATTGCTGAATCTGTATATAGTTGAGGATGTGAACTCCTCTTCTGCCCTCAGTATGCATCCCTCACGAACATCCGGATCACTGCTGTTAATGGCATTTGGTCTGAACTGTGTCTCAAAGCAGACAGCGCTGCGTTTTCCGTACACCGCTCCGTCTTTTCCCGGCTCGTCTATAAGGCCGTTGGCAGTATAAACCTGCATATCCGGCATATCTGTAAGTACGGTCATGCATATACCGCTGTCATCTGAATAAAGAACACCAGCCTCTTTTATGGTCCTTTCACCAGCTTCGCTTTCTGAGTCTCCTATGATGAAATTATGGTCGTAGCCTCCTCCGAAAACAATCTGATCATTATCGGCGTTGATGTCTCTTCCGAGCATTTTATCCTCGCGGAAGTCGAACGGAGTGCCCTCGACCGGTTCAGGCTCCTCCAAAGGAATGAGCCTCTCATCCACAGGAGTATAATACTCAGCATTTATTCTCGCCCAGTGTCCGATCACTGTGCCGCTGTCATGTCCGTTAAGATTGAAATAGCTGTGATTTGTGAAACTCACAGGAGTATCCGCATCGGACACAGCTCTGTAGTCGATCCTCAGCTTTCCGTCGCCTGGAAGTGAATACGTGACCTCAATGTGCATGTTGCCGGGGAAACCCTGATCACCGTCCGGACTGTCCAGACAGAATGTGATCATGTTGTCGTGCATGCTCCTCATACCGCGCGATGGATCCCTGTCGGCAATACTTTCCGATGCATATGCTGCCATTATGTCGCCCGATCTTACACTTGTAAAATCGATTTTGACTGTCCATAGCCTGTTTTTAAAGAAGTCTCTTCCGCCATGGAGACAGTTTGTGCCGTTATTGGCAGTAAGCCCGTAAGTGCGGCCATTGAGTTCAAATTCTGCTCCAGCGATGCGGTTTGCAAAACGCCCTACAAAAGCTCCTATATGTCCGCTGCCGGTTTCATATCCCGAAACATCATCGTGGCCAAGCACAACATCACGTATCACCCCTTTTCTGTCAGGCACTGCAATACTTACAAGTGCTGCACCATAATCTGTGACAGCAGCTCTCATGCCATCGGGTGATTCAAGAAAGTAAAGACCGGCAGCTCTGCCATCTTCAAGTTTTCCGAACATTATGGATTTCATTTATCTTATCCTTTCAAGTCTTTCTTCTTCCGGCTGTCTCCTAGGAAGGAAAAGCGGTACGTATTCAATCAGCACACGTGAGGTCTGGAGCCCGAACCATCTTACCGGACTTCCGGCCAGTCTTCTGATCAGGTACTTATTGTGAATAAGGAAGTTGTCGATCGCAGAAAGATCCCCTTCACCCGGCATCATCTTTCGGATCATACAGAACTTGAATGATCCGACTTCAGACGGTCCGTATATAGAGTGCTCGCGGATCTGCTTAGGCAGCTCACCTGTCTTCAGGAGATCCTGCACTATCTGTCTGAGATAGACGTTAACACTCTGTTTGACTTTATAGCCAAGTATGAGATTCACACGGAATATATAATCCGTTCCGAATGTTTCCACTTCGTATTCTCTGTCGAACGGTTCCTGTGTTGTATTAATACTAATAAACCAGTAGGCATCGGCCTTCTTAGGATCCCTGTCGAGTATTGAATAAAGAATGTCACGGTCTATCTCTTCAAAGTTGTCTCCCTTTGCTATGTATACAAGGTTATTGCTTATATATGGGATGTCCGGGTCATTCTGCAGTCCTTTTATATTGCTGAGGTAGTCACGCATAGGAAGCTTCACCTTCTGCATGCGCTCTATCTGTGTTCCTCTGTACCAGCTTATCATGATCAGCAGGATAACAAGCGATATGATTATCGCAACATAACCTCCTATGCTGAACTTGCCGAGGCTCGATACGAAGAATACTCCTTCAAGCGCAGCAAATGTTACAGCGAACAGGATCGCTCCGATTATTCTTCTATGCAGGACCCCTATATACACGGTGAAGAGCACCGTCATCATGAGCATGCTTATAGTGATCGCCAGACCGTATGCGTTCTCCATGCGTGATCCGCTTCTGAAGTAAAGGATAACTGCAGCACATAATATCCAGAGTATGTTGTTCACAAGTGGTATGTATATCTGCCCGTGTGTATCCGATGGGTATCTGACGTTAAGGTGAGGCATCAGATCCAGGGCTGCTGCTTCATGTACAAGAGTATAGCTCCCGCTGATGAGTGCCTGACTGGCGATAATGGCAGCCAAAGCACTGAGTACGATGGCTACAGGACGCATGCCCTGAGGCAGCATCATATAGAACGGATTCAGGTCATGGATCGCAGCCATTTCCGGATTGTTGCGGTTAGCGAGTATCCATACACACTGTCCCATATAATTGAGTATCAGGCAGGTCTTTACGAATGGCCAACTGCGCATGATGTTCTCTTTACCGACATGGCCCATATCCGTGTAAAGGGCTTCAGCTCCTGTCGTACAGAGAAACACGCTTCCCAGAATCATGAGTCCTGCTTTATTGCCTGGACTGAAAAGCACTTTTACTGCGTATATAGGGTTGAGGGCTTTGATAATGGTAAGATCACCCAATAAGAGCCATATTCCTGTCAATCCAAGATACAGGAACCATATCATCATTACAGGCCCAAACATCTTTCCTATTGAACTTGTACCGCTTCGCTGGATCATGAACAGCACGCTGACTATGGTGAGTGTAATTACTATAACCACGAACTGTCCCTCCCCCAGGAGTCTGTTCATGAACGGTATGCTTCGCAGACCTTCAACAGCTGTTGTTACGGTTACAGCAGGTGTGAGAACTCCATCTGCAAGCATCGTGCATCCACCTATCATTGTAGGGATGATGAGCCATCTGCCATAGTCTCTGACCAGAGTATACAGGGCAAATATGCCTCCCTCGCCGTGGTTATCAGCGTTCAGGGCGATAAGTACATGTTTGACGGTTGTCAGCAGAGTAATAGTCCATATGACGAGTGACAGAGATCCGACTATGAAATCCGGATCAACATACTGGATGCCTCCATTGCCTTCTACGATGGACTTCATTACGTACATCGGAGATGTTCCGATATCACCGTACACGATACCGATCGCGACAAGGATCATTCCCATGCTGAATTTGCTTTTCTTCTCTTCTATTGGATCCTCTAGTTGTTTTCTCATAATATCAATCTGTAATTAAAAAAAGTTGCTGTTTTGTTATTATTTGATTATAGCACAGCCTTGTTTTGACTGTTCTGTTTTTTGTCCTTTGTCTTATATACGATAAACAGCTTCTGGTATTTAATAGCGTGATAATTCTCGCCGGTTATGGCAAAATGTCTCTTCTTATATGTGAACACAAGCGTTTTGCCGAAATAGAGCATGTCCATCCCGCTGATATCTTCAAACGGGAATACTTCCGCACCTATTTCGATTCTGTCCTTATAGCCCTTTACCTCACCGGAAGCCAGATCGACGCGGCTGTGGTCAGGGAGGACCTCATACAGCACAACATCCGTGTCGCAGAAAACAGGACCTGTCTGTTCAAATGTCCTTATATATTCACTTATCTCTCTTTCGGACCACATACCCCAGTCGTAAACGCTGTCGAATCTGAGTCCGTCACCTTTCAGAAATCCTTCAGGAGTATATATGCCGTGCTGTCCGCACTCAGTGCAGCAGAATCTGTCATCCTCCGTTATCATTGAATCAAAGGCCCCGCAGCAGGAGCATTTAACGAGATAGTTTTCTAGACCTTCAGCAAGTTTTTTGCCCTTATATGTATACATGTTGCGGCGCTGGGTCTCATATGCGTTTTCGTAAATGTCTCTGTTTATACATTCAGTGAGCTCTTCCTTACTCAGGCTTTTGACTTCCTCAGATGAATAGACGTTGACTATATGTCCCTTCATAGGTCCGGTTCTGGTCGTATAAGCCCATCTTGGAGCTACAAAGTACCCGCCTTCAATGTGGTAAGTCGCAAGCGCACATCCCGCCATTTTTGCAAGCTTTGCTATGCCGTAGTCAAGCCTTATGGTTTCGCCGTTGAAAGACCTGCTTCCCTCAGGAAATATCATTACGTTATGGCCGGCTTTGACAGTTCTGATGACCTCCCTCATCGTATCAATTGAAGGAGCTCCTTTATACGTAAAAATAGGATCCTGTGCCCACTTTATCTTAGGACCGGCTTTTGTCCTGAGCAGATGCTCACCGGCCACAAAGTACATATGCTCGGAAAAAGCACCGGCAACCATCAGCATATCTACTTCAGTCAGATGGTTGGCCACAACTATATACGGCTCGTCCTTCTTGCTTATTATGTCTGTCCTGAAATCATACTTGCGAAGAATAAGCGGCACCAGACTTCTCACAGTCTTATATATTAATTTGTATCTGAATTTTATGCGGCCTCTATCCACGGCCATAATCCTCCGCATATTGTTTAATCATTTCGCTGAGACTTACCTCAGGCTCATATCCCAGCTCTCTCCTTGCCTTTTCTATGCTGAATATCTGGCTTCTTCCCAGCGTGCATACGTTAATGCGGGTAATCGGAGGAGCTTTATCATATATTTTAAAGAGCTTCCACACGGCCTCAAGCATCCCTGCTGCTGCGTAAACCGGTATGAACGGGAGCCTGATATATCTGGCTTTTGTTCCGAGCGCAGTAAACATTTCTTCAGCAAGTTCAGTGACGAGCTTAGGTTCTCCGTTCGTTATATTGTATGCCTTCCCGAGAGCTTCTTCCTTCTCCATGCAAAGCCTTAGGGCGAGTGCTGCATTTTCGGCACATACAAGATCCACAAGCACCTTGCCTTTCTGAAAAAGAGGTATCCCTATCTGTCTGTTTACATTGATAAGTACAGGAAGCATGTTCTTATCGCCTATCCCTGTGATCCCGCGAGGCCTTATTATGGAATAAGGAACTTTGTTCTGCCCTCTCACCAGCTTCTCAGCCATAAGCTTGCTTTCAATATAAAAGTTGAGCCGGTTTCCTTCGTTCTGATCTTCCTCTGTAATATTCAAATTGTTGCGCAAAGCATGAGCGCTCGGCGATGATGTGTGTACGAGACGTTTTATGTTATTTTTTGCACATGCATTCAGTACATTTCTGGTTCCCTCGACATTCGTTCTTATATAGTCGCTTCGCCTGCCCCATCCTTTCAGAAGCGCACCGCAGTGAATCACATAATCCATACCTTCGCAGGCCTTATCGATATCTGCTGCATTGCAGAAATCACCGCAGAAGATGTCTATCTGCGTATTCTCATACCCTTCAGCAAGTTTTGACAGCTTCTCCTGATCACGTCCAAATGCTCTTACATAATACCCTTTATTGATAAGTTCCCTTACTGTGTGGCTCCCCAAAAGGCCGTACGCTCCTGTTACCAGGACTTTTTTTGCACTAATGACTGAATGATCCATTAGTCCTCCCTAATAGTCTTTTACTGTGCGTAAACGTATATGTATTATATCATAGATTAATTCTTTCTAACTCTTATAAAAAGCACCCACACACTCCAGTGCAGGTGCTTTATATATCATACGTTTATGTCCGTACAAATTTACAGGAGACTTACAGATGCAATAAGTCCTGCAAATACGATGGATACCATCGATACCAGCTTGATCAGGATGTTTATCGAAGGTCCGGATGTATCCTTGAACGGGTCGCCGATCGTGTCGCCGACTACAGCAGCCTTGTGGTTTTCGCTGCCCTTGCCGCCGAAATGGCCTGCCTCGATATACTTCTTGGCATTGTCCCATGCGCCGCCCGAGTTAGCCATGAATATAGCCATAATGAAGCCGGAAACTGTAGCTCCGCAGAGCATTCCGACTACTCCGAGTCCGCCGAGGATGAGACCTGTAACGATAGGAGCTGCGATACCTACACATGCAGGAAGGATCATCTCCTTGAGTGATGCCTTTGAGCAGAGGTCTACGCATCTTGCATAGTCTGCATTTGCCTTGCCTTCCATGAGTCCAGGGATCTCTTTGAACTGGCGTCTTACCTCAAGCACAACGCTCTGAGCTGCTCTGTTAACAGCACCCATTGTGAGCGATGAGAAGAGGAACGGCAGGCATGCTCCGATGAAGAGTCCGACGAGGACTTTAGGGTCGAGCAGATTAAGCTGCAGGTCCTGTCCATCCGGCATGTAAACGAGGAGCTTTTCCTTGAAGTTTGCAATAAGAGCAAGAGCCGTCATTCCGGCAGATCCGATAGCGAATCCTTTACCTGTAGCAGCTGTTGTGTTACCGAGTGAATCGAGAGCGTCTGTTCTCTCACGGACTTCAGACGGAAGTCCTGCCATTTCAGCAATACCGCCGGCATTGTCAGCAACAGGGCCGTATGCGTCTGTAGCGAGTGTGATTCCGAGTGTGGAAAGCATTCCTACAGCTGCGAGCGAGATTCCATAGAGTCCGATACTCGATGGTGCTACGTCTACAGGGCACATACCTGAGCAGTAGTAAGCAATGATGATAGCAGCTCCTACGATAAGGATCGGGAGTGTTGTGGACATCATGCCTGTGCCGAGTCCGCTGATGATGAGTGTAGCTGTACCTGTCTGTGAAGATTCAGCGATCTTCTGTGTCGGCTTATATGTATCAGATGTGTAGTACTCTGTGCAGAGTCCGATCAGAACGCCTGCGAGAAGTCCAGCAATGATAGCAAGATAGAGTCCGTAGAACTCGATTCCGAAGAGCCACCATACGAGGACAAACGAAAATACTGCAGTAGCGATAGCCGAGAAGTTTGTTCCGCGGCGAAGAGCTGCAAGCAGGTTCTTCTGGCTTGCGCCTTCCTTAGTCTGTACAAAGAACGAACCGATGACGGAGAATACTACTCCGACTGCTGCCATAAGAAGCGGCAGTGCTACGGACTTTACTCCGAGACCGCTTGAAAGGAATGCGATAGCTCCGAGAGCACATGTTGAAACCATGGATCCTACATATGATTCATAGAGGTCAGCACCCATTCCTGCTACGTCACCAACGTTATCACCGACATTGTCAGCGATAACAGCAGGGTTACGCGGGTCATCCTCAGGGATACCTGCTTCTACCTTACCTACGAGGTCAGCGCCTACGTCAGCAGCCTTTGTGAAGATACCGCCGCCGACACGGGCGAACAGAGCCATTGAAGAAGCTCCCATTCCGAAAGTGACCATTGCAGCTGTGATATTCTCGAGTGTTTCATGGAATACGAGGTCGAGAAGTGCATACCACAGTGAGATGTCGAGAAGTCCGAGGCCTACTACTGTGAAGCCCATTACCGAACCTGCGGAGAACGCTACTCTGAGTCCCTTGTTAAGGCTCTGCTGAGCTGCACATGCAGTACGGTCGTTAGCTCTTGTAGCGATGCTCATTCCGATATATCCGGAAAGACCTGAGAAGAAACCTCCTGTGATAAACGCAAATGGTACATACCATGTCAGTTTATGCGCTGCTGCCATTCCGCAGAGTACGCAGAACATGACGATGAAGAATATGATTACCGTGCGGTACTGGCGCTTCAAGAAAGCAGCTGCGCCTGTACGTACAAAGCGCGATATCTCTTTCATCCTGTCAGTTCCTTCATCTGAGTTCAGTACCTTTTTAGCCTGTATATAGGCAAAGACCAGAGCGCAGATGGAAGCAAACAGGCTTATCCAGTACAGATGCGAAAGTAAATAATCTTGCATAATGAATGCCTCCTTAATCAATTAACAAAACAATTCACTATTTTTTATTGCCGCATATTATTATATGCTCACATTGTTTTGTACTCAATAAAGAACAATGTATCGTTTTGTTTTTTCTTGTTTTTTAAGTATAGCAGATTGCTTGAAATTTACAAGAAAGTCTTTGTTAAATTATGTTTTTTTGACAATAATTATAAAAATTTTTTATTCTACAAAAACAATATTTTTTCAAAAGCACTGCTAACAAGTTTTCATCCACATAATAACTTAACAATAACACGCTCATGAAACATACATATCTCATGAGCGTGTGTATACTGCTTTACAGTGTCACTTCTGCAGATATATGTGCAATATGTGACTTTATTTAGAAGACAGGTATTTGTCTATTGAAGCCGCAGCGAGTTTGCCTGCGCCCATAGCGCTGATTACTGTAGCCGCTCCTGTGACCGCGTCGCCGCCTGCATATACTGCCTCACGGCTTGTCAGTCCGTCTTCATTGACTACGAAGCCGCCCTTGCGGTTGACCTCAAGACCCTTTGTCGTGTTCTTGATCAGCGGGTTCGGTCTGGTTCCGAGTGCCATGATGACTGCGTCAACATCGAGCTCGAACTCGCTTCCCTCTACAGGGATAGGTCTCCTTCTGCCGCTTGCGTCAGGCTCGCCGAGTTCCATCTTGATGCATCTGATGGCCTTTACGAATCCGTTCTTAGGATCTCTCGGATCATCAGGATTGTTGTATCCGAGGATCTCTACAGGGTTGTTCAGCAGTCTGAAATCGATGCCTTCCTCGATCGCGTGCTCTACTTCCTCTTTTCTTGCAGGAAGCTCTTCCATCGATCTTCTGTATACGATGTATACGTGCTCTGCTCCGAGTCTCAGTGCTGTACGTGCTGCGTCCATAGCTACGTTTCCGCCGCCGACTACTGCTACCTTGCCGCCCTTCATGATAGGTGTCTTAGGATCGTCCAGATATGCCTTCATGAGGTTCGATCTTGTCAGGTATTCGTTTGCAGAGAATACGCCCTTGAGCGACTCGCCAGGGATGTTCATGAACATCGGAAGTCCTGCGCCTGAGCCGATGAATACTGCCTCGAATCCCATCTCATCGAAGAGCTCGTCTACTGTAAGAGTCTTTCCGATGATGACGTTGGTCTCGATGTCTACGTCGAGGTCCTTGAGGCCCTCGACTTCTCTTGCTACGATAGCCTTAGGAAGTCTGAACTCAGGGATTCCGTATACCAGTACTCCGCCTGCTGTGTGAAGCGCTTCGTATACTGTTACCTTGTAGCCCTTCTTCGCAAGGTCGCCTGCGCATGTCAGTCCTGCCGGACCCGAGCCTACGATAGCTACCTTGTGGCCGTTGCTCTCAGGTGCGACTGCCTTCTCTGTCGCATTCGCATTGTGCCAGTCTGCTGCGAATCTCTCAAGACGTCCGATCCCTACAGGCTCGAACTTGATGCCCATGGTGCACTTTGCTTCGCACTGCGTCTCCTGCGGGCATACTCTTCCGCATACTGCAGGAAGTGTCGATGTTGCGTTGATGATCTGGTATGCGCCTTCCCAGTCGCCTTCCTTCGCCTTCATGATGAAGTCAGGAATGTTTACGTTCACAGGGCAGCCTGCCACGCATGGCTTGTTCTTGCAGTTGAGACATCTCTGTGCCTCTGCAATTGCTATCTCTTCCGTATATCCGAGTGCTACCTCGCTGAAATTATGCGCACGGACCTGAGGGTCCTGTGCCGGCATTTCATGTTTCTTTGGATCAAGTGCCATTTCTTTTCCCCCTTTCCTCTACGCGTTCTCTGCCATTTTGAACAGATTGCATGTTGCTTCATGTGCATGTCTCTCATAGTCGAAGTACATGCGGCCTCTCGAGATCGCCTCGTCGAAGTCTACCTCATATCCGTTGAAGTCAGGGCCGTCCACGCATGCGAACTTCATAACAGGGCCGTCCTCTGTGTTCAGTGTCAGTCTGCAGCCGCCGCACATGCCTGTTCCGTCGATCATGATAGGGCTCATCGATACTGTTATAGGTGCATCATACTTCTTCGCTGTCAGTGTCACGAACTTCATCATGATCAGAGGGCCGATCGTGATGATCATGTCGAACTTCTCGCCTGCTGCAAGCATCTCATCCAGCGGTACTGTTACGTTGCCGTGCCTGCCGTAGCTGCCGTCATCCGTCATCACATACAGAGTGTCTGAGCACTCGTTGAACTCCTCCTCAAGGATAACCAGGTCTTCGCTCCTGAAGCCGATGATGCTCGTTACCTCCGCGCCGATGCGGTGGAACTCCTGCGCTACAGGCATAGCGATCGCGCAGCCTACGCCGCCGCCTACGATGCACACCTTCTTGATACCCTCTGTCTCGGTCGGATTGCCGAGAGGTCCTACGAAGTCCTGAAGATATCCGCCTTCAGCTACGTGGTTCAGTGCCTCTGTTGTTGCTCCTACTACCTGGAAGATGATCTTTACTGTTCCCTCTTCCGGGTTCACTCCCGCTACTGTCAGCGGGATCCTCTCGCCTTCTTCATCTACTCTCAGGATGATGAACTGGCCCGGTTTCGCCTTGCGCGCTACCAGCGGCGCCTCGATCTCCAGCTGTGTCACTGTTGGTCTCAGTGCCTTTCTTCTTACTACTTTATACATTAAATCCCCTCCGCTACAGGTCCTGTCACTATCTGCATTACAGGACCGGCTTTTTTGCCATGTTAATAACGACTGGCGGGAGTACGTGGGAATCGAACCCACCCGGGAGGCTGCTAACCCCCTGCAAACGGTTTTGAAGACCGCGAGGCACACCAGCACCTATCTACCCCCAGATCTGTATATTGAGTCCGGCGCCGCACAGGAATAGCAGATGAAAAATTCCTGTGCAGCGCCGTCCCAACAACTATTATGAAGGTTTACCCGATATATCCTTCTGCTGTAAGTATCTCTCTCGCCTTGTCGAGATTAGCATCCGATACACGGATGATAGGTCCTGTGCATCCCATGCCGCTTTCAGCGTAGATTCCCTGCTTCCAGAGTGCCTGTACGCCGTCCTCAAGGTCCATGACCTCGATTCCCGGGATCTGAGCTGTAACTATCTCAGCAGGTGGAGCCTTTACTTCCTCTTCAGCTGCAGCTGCAGGTTTTGCTGCTGCCTTGCGTGCTTTGAGGATGTTATCAAGGCCGGCTTTCTTTGCTGCTGCAAATTCCTTTGCTGCAACTTCGAACACCTTGCCTCTCACGAGCTGTGCTGCATAACGCAGAGCTCCTGCGATGACCGGTGCGCCGGATGCTCTTGAAATGATCATGACCAGTCTGTCATAACCTTCGCCGATTCCCGGACCGTATCCGTAGCCTGTTGCTTCGAAGCTTCCGCCTGTCTGGAAAGCAGACATCATCTTGACGAGTACGTTTCCTGTGAGAGAATCTGTGACCATGATGTCAGGTGCTCCCTGAAGAAGGTCGTTTCCTCTCATTACACATCCGCCGTCAGCTCTTGTAGATTCTGCAAATCTGATCGGATAACCGCCGTCTGCGAGTTCCTTAAGTGCCTTCTCTGTCTGTCTTGCTCCGTCTACATTGAGAATACCGACACTTGGATCAGCAACTCCGCATGCCTTGGCAGCGATGATGCCGTAAACGGCATTCTTGATCATTCCTTCGATCCTGTCAGCGCTGGAAGTACCTGTTGTGTTGGCAATGAACATTTCCTTGCCCTTTGCAGGTGTGATTACTCTTCCGACTGTGGACACTCCGATAGGGAACGGATAGTGCATTGTTACGGCTGCATCAACAGCGCCGTTTTCAAGCAGCTCTTCCATCTTCTTGTGTCCTTCTTCGTCGTCAGCAACTTTTACAGTTGTAACGCCTTCAGCCTCAAGTGTGCCGATGTAGTAAACGTCGATGCCTTCTTTTGCAGCCATAACAGCTGCTGCCATCGAGTTCTCTTCACCATGCTCACTTCCCATTCCGGTAAGTGCGATCTTAGGACGCTTGCCGTAGCTTCCGCTTTCAATGCCCTGTGCCATTTCAAGGAAGGTCTCAGCGATCATTTTCTGTATATTCTGAGCCATTTCGCCCTCCTTTACTCTGCCAGGAGCCCTGCTGCGAAGTCCTTCAGTGCGCTTGCGATCAGGCCTCTGACTTCCTCTTCGGAAACTCCGGAGCCGCCTTCGCCCTGTCCCTTATTAGCTTCGATCACGAAAGATACGCCGTCGAAGAGGTTTGTCATTCTTCCAAGGAAGAGACTTCCCTTACCGATGACCATTGCTCTTTCGATCTGGCCATCAAGCATCATATCTCTGCAAGGTCCCATGAAAGGAACTCCTGAAGGAATGTGGCCCTGAGTAGGAGCCCAGCCCTTCATTCCGTGCTCAACGATGAATGATGCGAGCTCTTTCTTCTCGATATCGCCTCTCTTAACTCCGAGAGCAGCGATCATCTTGAAGTTAGCTTCAGGTACATCTCCTGCGCCTGCAGGCTTTGTGATATCAGGGTTCTGCATCTCAGGTGCGAACTTGTCAACATCAGTGATCTTGAGTCCTGCTCTGTCAAGCGGATCAGTAACGAGGGAACTGATGACCGCCTGTGGTGATGAGCCTGTACCTACGGTATGTCTGCCGACGATATCCGTACGGATGACCGGATCAGTGCCGTTGTCCTCACGAATAAGGACTGAGAATCCTGCAAGGCAGTCTTCGAGGACCGGAAGGCCCTTCTCAACATGGCTCTTGCCGTTCATTCCGAGCTTAGCGGTACAACCACCGGCGGTCACAACAACGTTCTTGAAAGTTCCTGCTTTAACCAGCGATGCTGCGTTCAGCAGTGCGTGTGCAGGACCTGCGCAGAATCCTCTTGTGTCGGATCCTGTTGCATTCGTAAGACCGGCGATCTCGGCTGCAGCCTTAGCAAAGTTGCCGCCGCCTCTCTGGTTCATGTCACCGCATGCTTCCTCTGCGCAGTCGATTACATAGTCAACTTCTGCAGGGTCGATGCCTGTGACTCTGATAAGATGGAGAAGTGAAAGCACGCTTGTAGCCTTGCTGGCGATGTTCTCGAGCATGACATGTGCTGAAAGGTTAACGTCAACATCGTGTGCCTTTTTGATAACTCCTACGAGCTTTCCATCGAAGTAAAGTCCGCAGCCTCCATCCTCGACTACTGCTGCAAGTCCTTCCTCTGTGAAGTTTGCATTCTTGTCGAGTACAGCTACCTGCTCGTCAGTGAACATACCGTGAGCAGCGAGTTTCTCCTTGACAGAAGCAGCAAAGCCTGCTTCCAGTTCTACCAGATCAAATGTATCGCAGATCTGCATGAGTCCGTAAAACTCGTCCTCAGGCATGATCTCGCCGTATTTTCCTGTTCTCTCAGTGATATCAGTCGGCTTGTCATACCAAGGGAACTCGATTGCCTTGAGTTCCTCATTGTTGAGGTTGCCGATGTATGCCTGGTTAGGTGCATATCTGACTGCGTCTTCAAAACTTCTCAGATGATTCGGGAGCTCTTTCAGATATTCTCCGTCAGGATTTACAACACGCTCTGTTACCTGAGTAGCTCCGTCATGGATTACCATGTCAGGTGTGTATGCCAGTGTATAGCTAGCTCCTCCGAGTACTGCATATTCGCCCATGATTATTCTCCTATATGTACTTCTCTACCATAGCCTTAACAGCTTCCGGTGTTGCATCGTCCTTAACGAGTTCTTCTACCTTCTCGCCATCCTTGTAAACAGCGATAACAGGAAGTCCCATTACTTTCTGGCCGATAGCAACTCTTCTTGCCTTCGAAGTGTTGAGTGCAGCGAATTTGAGCTTGTCGCCATACTCGTCAGCGAGTGCGTGTACATGTGGCATGAGAGCTGCGCATGGTACGCATCCGTCTCCGTAGAAATCTACTACTACATAACCTTCTGCCTGAAGAACCTCTTCTTCAAAAGTTTTCTTATCAACTTCTAACATCTGTGCCATCCTCCTTGTCTTCTGATGGAATGCAATTATGAAATTAGTATTTATATGCTGTTCCAGCGAGCTCTTCGATGTACTTACCTGCCTGTGTAGCAGCAATAGCGCCATCTGCAGCTGCTGTGACTACCTGTCTCAGACTCTTCTTGCGGATATCTCCTGCAGCGAATACGCCAGGGATATTTGTGTGCATGTCATCATCAGTTAAGATGTAGCCTCTTTCCATATCGATCTTTCCTTCGTAGATCGATGACAGCGGCTTGAATCCGATAAATACGAAGATTCCGAATGTTCCGTCTTCTTCATCAGCGAAGATCTCTCTGGTCTCGCCTGTCTTGGTGTCCTTGACTACCATGCTCTGAACGAGTCCGTCTCCCTTGATCTCTTCGATTACTGTGTTCCACATGAACTCCATCTTCTCATTGGCAAATGCCTTCTCCTGGATGGATCTTGCCGCTCTGAGAGCGTCTCTTCTGTGGATCAGTGTGACCTTGCGGGCAAACTTTGTGAGGTACATAGCCTCTTCTACTGCAGCATCTCCTCCGCCGACTACGTATACTTCGAAGTCTTCGAAGAACGCAGCGTCGCATGTAGCGCAGTAGGATACGCCCTTACCTGTGAATTCCTTCTCGCCCGGGCAGCCGATTGTGGTGTGTGTAGCACCTCCGGTAATGATAACTGCCTTAGCCTGGTATTCACCCTTTAATCCTTTTATTACCTTAACATCACCTTCGAGTTCAACGTCAGTAATAGTATCTTCAACTCTTTCGCATCCGAACTTATCGCACTGTGCGACCATACGTGCGATAAGTGATGGGCCTGTTTCGCCCTCGATCGATCCCGGATAGTTCTCAAGCTCATCCGTAATAACGATCTGTCCGCCGTACTTCTGCTTTTCAATAATCAGTGTGTCCATCTTTGCTCTGCCTGAATAAAGTCCAGCTGCAAGACCTGCAGGACCACCACCGATTATTACGATATCATATGTTTTCATGTGGCTCACCTCCATGATAATTGGTTGATTGTTTCCAGGAAACGGGTCGCCGCCAAAAGGAGTGAGTTCCACTGGCAGCGATCCGTTCCTATTTAATTGATTGATTATGCTTCGGCGACCTGTTCACGAATAGCAGTCATCACTTAGAAAATGTCGTCAACAGCCAGCACCATGTCCATCATGCTGATCTGCTCATCATATACTGCTTCATCGATCTCTGCTTTGATCTCAGGTTCGCATATATGGTAACATGGGAGTTTCAACGAAACCCCTGCCAGACACCCTGCAAATGTAGGATCTCCGAGAGCTACTGTCTCTGCAGCGAGGCCGCCTGCCTCTCCTTCTGCAGCGCCTACGAGTACTACCAGGTTATCAACACCGTACTCATCGTAGAACTCTTTAACTCTCTTCTGATTCTCCAGATCCATGGCACCGGCAGCCGTTCAGACGAAGCACTCAGTCGAGAAAAATACGACATCGGCTCCTGCTGACTTGGCACATTCGGCTATCGCCGGACCCGGAATACCATCACGGTCTCCGATGACGATAACTTTCTTTCCATTCAGAATTGCCATCTGTTTCTCCTTTCCTTTGTAATAACTAAAGATAGTTGTTTTATTGGGCCCGGTTACGCATAGGGGCACGCGCAACCGGAGCCCTTAATAAGGGCGGGCAGCGGACTGCCGGTCCTTATTAACATTGAATCGCCGCTTTACTCTTCTCTTTCCTTCTTAAGAGCCTTTACCAGTGCTACCATGGCAGCTACCATGATGAAAGCAAATGGGAAGGCTGCTACGATGGACAGAGTCTGCAGCATGCTCAGACCGTTGCCGCTTCCGAGCATCATTGCTGCCGCGAGTGCAGCCATGAGTACACCCCATACGATCTTGGTCTTATTCGTAGGATCGAGTGTTCCTTTTTCACTGTACATTCCCAGAACATATGTTGCCGAATTGGCAGATGTTATGAAGAATGTGCAGATCAGAACGAACATGACTACGGATATGATCATTCCGAGCGGGTACTCTTTGAGTACCAGGAACAGTGCTGTGGAAGTCGATGCGACTGCTTCTTTGATGATAGCCATATCGCACCTCATTCCGAGAGTTCCGTAGATAGCAAACCAGATTACTGAGAATCCGGCCGGAATAAACATTACTCCCTTTACAAACTGTCCGATTGTTCTGCCTCTCGATATTCTCGCGATGAAGGAGCCTGTGAATGGTGCCCATGCGATCCACCATGCCCAGTAGAATGTAGTCCAGGACTTGTACCAGTCAGCATCTCCAAAAGCACCTACTTCGAAACTGTTCTTAACGATTCCGCTGATATAAGCACCAAGGCCTTCTGTAAGGTTGTTCAGAATCGGAACAGTCGGTCCGACAATGAACAGGAGGATCATAACGCCTATCGCGATTCTGATATTGAGGTCACAGACTTTGCTGATACCCTTGTCTACTCCCATAACCGCAGTCGCAGTGTATATAAGACCGAGAACTACGATCAGGATGAGCTGAACTGTGTGAGTCTCCGGAACGCCTGCAAGGAAATTCATTCCTGAATTGATCTGCAGTACTCCAAGACCCAGAGATGTCGCTACTCCTCCGGCTGTAGCGAAGATAGCCAGAATGTCGATCAGCTTGCCGATCCATCCGTTGGTCCTCTCTTCGCCGATGAGAGGAATAAATACCGAACTTACGAGAGCCGGTTTGCCCTTGCGGAACTGCATATAAGCAAGCGCGAGAGCGAGCACTGAGTAATTAGCCCACGGGTGGATTCCCCAGTGCAGGAATGACTTGGTGAAAGCCATCCTCATGGCTGAATCAGAAGCAGCCTCAAGCCCGCCTATCGGTGCCAGGTAGTAATTCAGAGGTTCTGCAACTCCCCAGAATACCAGCCCGACGCCCATGCCGGCCGAGAACAGCATCGCGAACCATGTAAGGTCGCTGTAATCAGGTGTTGAATCATCAGGTCCCAGGCGAACATTCTTGTACTTGCTGAAGAACCCGATCCAGATGCAGAACACCACGAAAGCTGTCATTGCAACTGCATAGAACCAGCCAAAATCTGTTGTCAGAAAGTTCATGCTTCCTGTAGCTGCCTTACCAAACGAGTCCGGAAGCACGATGCCCCACAGACATATGGCAAGAGTCAGCACAACAGAGATTATGAAAACTAAGTTGAGCTTTTTCTCTTTCATGGCAAGTCACCTGATCTATCAGATTCTTACCTTGAATACTGTCTGCTCTGTAACGTCTGTAGCAATAGCATCGAGTGCCACACCAACTCTGTGGTAACGCAGTTTCCACTGCTCTTCCTTCGGTGTATTAGGGTCACCGAGAGGATATGGGATCGAGATAGTAGGAACGATTCTGTTAGCTCCGACTGTCATCGATACAGGGATGAGGTTGCACATATGTACAACATTGAATCCTGCTCTCTCAAGAGCCTTAACCATCGTTGCGCCGCAACGAGTGCAGGTTCCTCACGTGGAGCCGAGGATAATTGCGTTAACGCCATCCTCGCGGAGATACGGGATCATTTCCTCAGCCATTCTTGTAGCTTCGGCTTCTGTTGTACCTGTACCTACTGTTGTGTAGAAGTAGTCATGCAGTCTCTTGAACTTTCCTTCCTTCTCATATGCTCTTACAGCATCGAGCGGAACGAGTACGTTAGGGTCTGCATTAGCTGCTGCAGGGTCATAACCGGCGTGGATCGTCTTGAATACGCCAGCTTCGAGTCTGTCCATATCCTTGATGCTGTATCTGCCCCATCTTGTAGCAGAAGCCGACTGGATTCTGTCAGGGTTCTCTACAGGTACGCATCCGGATGTTGTAACGAGAGCAACTACTGCATCCTTAAGCTCGACTGGAGCCGCGATAGGAACGAGATCCTTCTCTGGGATGATGAGCTCTGTCTGGTATGGCTCGCCTGCCATTTTCTTCTTGAGCATCTGAACGCCACGGTAAGCAGCTGTGTTCTCTCTGATGTCCTCAAGGAAGAGCTCATGTCTGCAACCTCTCTCGAAGTAGCCTTCAGCCTCGCAGCCTCTGTTAGGCTCACCTGCAAGAAGTCTGTTAGCGAAGTTAGTGAGGACTTTAACATCCTGTCTCATCTTTACAGCGCCTGTGCCGCCCTTGAAGATGATAACGTCCTTCTTGAACATGTCAGCTCCCGGATTCTCACCGTTCATTGATGTGAGAACAGGAACTCCGAATTTTTCTTTAACGGCTTTGCAAACGTTTCCGCAAGCTACGCCGTAACGTCCGGCCTGGAAAGCAGGACCAGCGATAAAGAGATCCATCTCTTTGCCTTCGAGGAATCCAAGGATTCTGGAGAGCGCCTCTTCAGTGTTGGAACCCATGAAGTTATCGCCGCATACTACGGTGTGTGTGACCTCTGCATCCTTGAGTGCGGCGTTGATAGCCATGGTTGGGCCTACAACTCCCTCAACAATGTAAGGTTCCTGATCAGCCTTATCTTCGCCGCCGATACCGCCGAAGAACTGGTTGACGTAACAAATAACTTTCTTCATTGCTCTGCCTCCCTTCCACTAGAATTCGATCATCGTCTTGACTGAGAATCCGCTGATGTGGTCTCCGCAGAACCAGTTGTTGTCTTCCATGATGATGGACCCGTCATCTCTTGCGGATTTGCCGAGATTCTCATCATAGCCCCAGCTGCCCGACATTCCGTCTCTGTTCATTGCCTCGAGGCATCCAATAACAGTTGCGCACGCCGGAAGATCTGAAAGTTCAGATACATTACCCGAAGAAACGAGTGCGTTCAGCTTCGAGTCGAGTGTTACGAGCGGCTGTGAGAATCCGTCACGTCCTGTACACTCATTGGAGATACCTACTACAGGGATGCCTGCATCCTCGAGGATGACCTGGCAGCGTACATAGTCAGCATCAGGGTTACCGTAACCTTCTTCTGTTACGATCGCGTAATCAACGCCCAGGTTGAGCGCCATGTTTCTTACCATGACAGCAGCTCTTTCCTTCTGGTCAAGAGCTACGTTGAGCATCGACATGATAACACCGACAAAGTTCAGGCTCTTGCCATCTTCTGCGAAGAGTTCCTTTATTGTAGGGAAGTTCTGCATTTCGTAAGTTGACCACTTTGATGAAGCCGGCATGAAAGATCCGGAAATCATTGCGCCGTCGAGCACTTCTGTAGGACTTACAAATGTAGGTAGATACTTGTTCATGTCCCAGCCATACCAGAGATCGTTATATCCGAGAGCCTCCATCTGGGACTGTGGCTGCATAACGAGTGCTACGTTAGGCAGTCCGTTGTTCTTCTTTGCTCTGTCTGCAACCGGCTCGAATTCATATTCTTCGAATTCTTCTGCCGCTATACCCTTGGCGATCTTGCCGAGGTATTCCGCGAATCTGTGGCCTGCCCATCTCAGAGCGTGATTCATTTTCTGCTGTTCATAACGTTCAAATTCTTCATCAGTCTCACCTACAAGGCAGACGTTGATGAGCTTGGACCAGTAAGTGTGCTTTGCACCTTCGCCGCCCATGTCGATGACGCCGTCTCCGAATGATCCCCAGGTGCCGCCGACAACCGTAACGCAGATTCCTTTAAGAGCCTTGAGCTCTCCATCTCCTGCAGGAACGATTTCGTCAGTTACGCCAGGAAAGAGTGTGCGTCCGTCAACACGGCATCTCGGTTCGATGGTCTCGATTACAGGCACGATTCTTGTGTCATCGCCAGGATGAGCGATTACGATATCGAGGCTTGTAATATGATCATCAAGCTCCATGAGGTAGTCGATAGCAGCCTGCTTGTTAATGGTAAGAACACCATTCTCGAAGCTGTCCTGACTACCCAGAACTACATCCTTGACTGGGATGTTTCCGATCTTGAGTTTCATTTACGTACTCCTTTCTTGCTGAATGTGAGTAATGTACTTAAATAAGGGAAAATGTACTATATAAAACGCTTTTTTTAAACGCGTTTTATTAACTAAATTATAGAAAAAAGCTATTGTACTGTAAAGTATTTTTTTAACAAGTTTAATAAATTCTCGTTAACTCCTTGTACACACACCCCAATAGTTGTTAATATTCCCTTAACAGGCACTATTTGTCTTGTTTCTACATTGATTTTTTCAATAGCATGTTTGAGACATTCAGCATCAAAGGAGTAAGTGAATCATGGGCAGACCTTCCCTGTCAGCGGAAGCTATTGCTAATAACAGGATCCGTATAATCAACACCGCGATGGAGATGATACGCGAGGATGGAATATCATCCGTAACCGCCAGATCTCTGGGCAGCCGTGTCGGCATGAACAGCGCACTTATTTACAGATACTTTGAAGACATTGATGAAGTCGTCCTTTTTGCATGTGTGCATGTGCTCCAGGAATACACCCGTGAAATGGCTGATGCCAGCCGGGATTACGAAGAACCTGCTGAAGATATTTCTGATCTTCAGATCTACTATCTCTCATGGGAGTTGTTCTGCAAGCACGCCTTTAAATACCCTGAAGAATATAACACTCTGTTTTTCAGCAGACACAGCGGCAATCTGAGCAATATTATCAGCGAGTATTACCGTCTCTTCCCTCATGACAGAGGTGCGGACGATGACATAATTCTTGAAGGAATGTACCGTTCATCTAACCTCAGAAACCGTAACCTCATGCTCCTTATACCTGTACTTGAGGGGAAAAAGTCTGAGCGTGAGATCATTCTGATCAACGATATGACTGTTTCATTTTTTTACGTACTGCTTTTTCAGCTCATTGGTCGTGACAAAGGCATTACAGCTGAAACACAGACCGCACGCATGCTGGAATCAATAAGACTTACGACACAATTATGATTTTCTATACACGTCAGTCATCGCAGGTTCTCGACGAACTGCGCGCAAACGGCAGGTACGTCGTCAAAGAAGAATACATCCGTGAAAAGTACACTACCATTACGGATCATTACGCTCCGCTGTACAGGAAGCTCACTTCTTATGCACGCGGTAAGGTTTATATACCTGATGATGCGTTGTATCCTGTCTGGCTCAGTCCTGAAGGTACCGATGCGATTCCTCCGTCAGAGGATTCCGTTTTCCTTAAGCTGGATATACCCGATGGATATTACATGCTTGCGAACAACGAAGCCTGGGACTTCATGATCAACCATCTGTACTTCCCTTTGGACAAGAAGGATGAGCTTGCCCATGAAGCCGAGCTTGCAAGATACGGCATTTCTTCTCCGTCATCGCTAGTCAGCGGCAGCGCAGGCAACTTCTACCCTGTTCTCAGACAGAAAGTGCTCAAAAGCTGGGAGCGCGTTTACACAATGATGCCTTCGGATCCCAACATGATAGTCGGGCTGTCATGGGAGCTGAGGCGCGAGTGGCTCAGATGAGCCATTCTTTTTTTATGCACCAGAGTCCTGCCTGTATTGCTCTGACACCCGAAGCATCTCCCCTTCTTATCGCATCATCGTGCCTGAAAAGTCTTTTCCAGCTGCCCGTGATTTCTCTCTTTATATCCGGATAGAACGGTTTCAGTACTGCCTCAGAAGAATCTCTGATACCTCTCATCGCCAGTTTCCGGGTAAATGCAGCCTCGTCTTCTTCAGACTCTCCTATATATGAAAGTCTCAGGACTTTATACCAGTCGTACTGATCAAAAAACACAGCTTCGTTTACAGGGACTTCAAGTATCATCACCCTGCCCCCGCCCGAAAGATCGAGCTGTTCCTTCGATGCGAACGCCCAATAAGGATAGGCACTGTCATCAGGCCGCGGGACTATCCTGCAGGCTTCATGTATATACGCGTCATATGCGGCCAGGAATATGCCCGCAGATTCCTCATATTTTTTTGTTATATACTCTCTGCGCGAATAAGCCACACCATCTCTCATTAAAGCATCCCAGACAGCTTCTGCCTGTGGGGAGAAGAGAGTTACTGTATTACGGTCCGTATCCATTCTTTTCTGACCTCCCACATAAGTCCGTATGCGTTGGTGCTTCCAAGTACGATGCTGTCATCAAACAGCCTGCTCCAGCTGTCGATTATTTTCCTTTTCAGCTCAGGCCAGAACTGCGTCATCACAGCACTGGCGTTGTCAGTCCCATATTGTTCGAGTATCCTTTTGTGCTCCGCTTCGTCAGCTTTATCTGCAGGAATGTATGCGTAGTTTGTGATACGTGTCCACTTTGCTATATCAAGCTTTGTCACTTTATCGGAATCCACACGGAGTTCCAGTACTGCATACCCGGGTTCAGGGAACATCGTCGCTTCTTTTTCGAAAGATACCCATACCGGAAACAACACGTCATCAGGTCTGTCAGCAGCCGGCATGTTGTCAGCCAGCCACCTGTAGATAAACAGCATTATGTCAGCTGTGTCTTCAAGTTCGCGGCGTATGAAAGATTCATCTGCAATGAACCTTCCTTTCGCATTAAGCTGATTCAGAACCGCCTTGTTCTGCTTTGTCCAGACTGTGATCTCCGGCATATATACCTTTCATTCTGATGCATTGCACCTGCGGCCGCCCTTTAGGCGGCCGCAGTAAAAAACGTATCGATTAGTCTTCGAATACCTTCTGTCCGTCAACCTCTGTCTGAAGTGCCTTGAGAGCCTTCAGAACGAGCTTGCGGCGGAGAGCCTTCTCCTCATCCTTATCAAGAGCAGGGTTGCCCAGAGGATGCGGAATAGCGATAGCAGGTACGATTCTGTTTGCGCCTACTGTCAGCGAAATAGGTGTTACTGTGCAGACATGGACTACAGGGAGTCCTGCTCTTTCGAGCTCTTTTACCATCGTTGCGCCGCAACGAGTGCAGGTTCCTCACGTGGAGGTGAGGATAACTGCGTCTACACCGTCAGCCACCAGACGCTTACCGATCTCTGCGCCGAATCCCTTAGCATTTGCTACGGAAGTTCCGTTACCTACTGTTGCATAGTATTTTTCGTGCAGTTTGCCGATCACGCCTTCCTTCTCGAGATCGCGCAGCACGTCTACAGGCAGTACTCTGTCTGCATCCTGGTTTGCATAAACAGGGTCATAACCGCCATGAGCTGTCTCGAATGTGTTCTCATCAAGATCATATACGCCTTCAAGGCTGTACTCACCGAATCTCGAAGCGCTGGAGCTCTCGATGTGATCCGGGTTGCCCTTTACTACGATACCGCCCGAAGTTACCAGAGCGATCTTTGCGTGCGCCATATCCTTAACTGCAGGATTTGGTTCTACTCTGTCGAAGTCAGGCATTGGATACTCTGTTGTGAAAGGCTCGTCAGCGAGTTTCTTAAGAAGCATGTCTACAGCTCTCTTGGAGCCTCTCTCCTTCTCGAAGAAGTTGACGCGGACACCCTGGTTCATGTAACCATCCTGGCAGGAAGCACCGATCTTCTCTCCCTTTGCATACTTGAGGGCAAATGCTGTCATCTTCTTAACAGCATCTCTCATTCCTGCAGCGCTGTCCTTTGTCTGAAGGATGTATGTTTTGTCCTTATACATATCTGCGCCAGGGTTCTCAACGTACATTCCTGTCATGGACTTGATGCCGAGTTCTTCCTGTACTGCAGCTGCGATAGTTCCGCAGGCTACTCCGTAACGTCCTGCATTGAATGCAGGGCCTGCGATGAACAGATCAGGTGCAAGATCCTTGACCCATCCGAGGATCTCAGCCTTGACTGCCTCTATATTTTCATTGAAGTAAGAGTCTCCGCATACGATAGTAGCGATGATCTCAGCTTCGTCCTTGAATCCTGTGTTGAATGCCATTCCAGGTCCGATGACCTCACCCTTGTGAAGTTCAGCAGGGATGTCGGCCTTTTCTTCTCCGCCGATTCCGGCAAAGAACTGGTTGATGTAGTGAACTACTTTGATCTTAGCCATTTTTTTAATCCTCCTTTCCCTGTCCTATCTTGCACTCAGTGTTCCGAAGCCCATCTCGTTTGTAGCTGCAGTGATGACCTGAATCTCAACTTCGAGAGTTCCGTCTTCTCTCAGCGTCTTGTCGCTGGCTCCTGCGATCTTGTTGATGTAATCGAGTGTACCGATCACCTTGTCAAGCTTAGGCAGGATTATGACTTCGTTGGCATTTCCGCCTGTAACTACTGCGTCTGCAGCAACGTCAGCGTCTGCGAGGGACTGGGACTTTCCGTCTCTTCCTGCATACTCGTCTGTTACGATTACAGTCTTTACACCTTCTGCTTCGATCTTCTTGCAGTTCATGATCAGGTCTGTATCAGGGTTACCGAAACCTTCCTGAGTCAGAATGATGCCGTCGAGGTCGAGCATGCGGCAGAGCTTAGCTGTCATATTGGAAGATCTTTCCTTGTCTGCAAGATACACGTTCTCGTTTGTGATGATCTGGCAAACAAAGTTGATAGTCTTGCCATGCTGTGCGAAGAGATCCTCAATTACAGGGTTGTTCTGATGTATGTATGTAGGGTTCTTGTCGCAGGCAGATACGCAGTTACCGGAAACGATAGCTCCGTCCATAGCCTCTGTAGGGCTCATGATGGTTGGAATGATCTGCTTAGCGTCAACGCCATATACGTATGTGTCGTGCAGAAGTCCCTGAGTCTGAAGCATTGATACATAGCCCACTCTTGGGAGATCAGGATATTTCTCAATGCCTTCCTTGATGCCGCATGTCTCATATACGCATGTTTCATCAGGCTCGATGCCTCTTGCGAGCTCACCGATCTTAGCTGCTACGCGGAAACCTGCTTTACGTACAGCAGCCTCATAGTCATGCTGCTTGAGACCTTCTACTGGCTCGCAAACCATTACCAGGTTCAGAGTCTTCGAGAACGGTGTGTAGTCTGCACCAGGGCCTGTCATGTCGATGACACCTTCCTGGAATCCTACGATCTTACCTGCTGTTACAAGTGCCATTCCCTTAAGTGCGAGAGTCTTGCCGGATCCTACTGTGTCTACCTTGGATATCCAGCCAGGGAATACTCCGCCCTTGCCTTCTACCTTTACGCGAGGTTCAATAACGTCCTTGACAGGTGTGATCCTTACGGACTCACCCGGCTTGGCAATATCGAAGTATACGTCTTTGATTTTTTCATCCTCAAGGACTACCGGCTTAAAATCTTCTGCGTTTACGTAGAGGACTCCGCCTTCGACCTTTGATTCTTCCGCAAACCGGATATCAGTAATATTGATTTTTCCGATTTCCAATCTCATTTTTGATCGCCTCCTTTGGTGTATAATGAGAGTTGCATTACTTGCCGGGAACCTGTCCGTAAATAGGGGCTTTAGCGGACAGGCTCCTGTATAAGCAGGGGGTCACCGGTCAGCCGCTGCCACGGCACTCTTCAGAAGGCTAAGGTCAACGACCTGAAAATCTTCCAGAAGAGATGGATTGGTGATCTCCTTCTTAACGATAAATTTTCTGAAAGCGTTTACCGCATTTCCTATCAGCCTTACAGACTCCGGATCAGCTGCCGGAAAGCTCCCGTCAGCCGGTTCTGCCGGACACTTTATCAGAAGCGACCTGTAAGGCGTTTCGTTTGGCTTAACGCTTCCATAAAGCGGATGATTCAGAAGTACAGCACCGCAATTGACCATATCTCTGGCCTTTATGAGCACATCGATAAGCTTACCGTCAACAAATTCAACATCATGTGTCTCTTTGAATTCATCTTCTGCAAGCGGATTGTTTGTAAGGATAATGTACTTCATCTATCTTCTCCGGGAATAAGATAGGGAGAATGCTTTGCATAATAAATGCAAACAGCATTCTCCCTGTTTCATCATAATTATTAATGATCCAGAAATAGGTATCCGACCCGATCCTTTTGCTTGAAAGTTTCATCCAGTAATCTGCTGCTTTACTGAACTTGCCTCTTCAGCGACCAGCTCAACGCCAGGACATAAAATGCCCTAAACGTTGTTGTCCGGTTCTCTCTCGGGAGGACTCAGACCCTTTATTAAAAAAGCCCCTATTTCTTGATAAAATTTTATCAAGTGTTATAAATGCATTCAATAGATATCTTGTTTTTCTATGTGCTTTTTGAATACTGTCTTCTTCTGGTATTGATTATTCATATGATTTGTTCTATAACACCATTGGTCATATTTCATAAAATTATCATGATTCCTTTTCAGACAACCAGCCAAGGAGGGCCAAAATGAAGGTAAAAGATATCGTAAAAAACGAAGAAACCGAATTATCAAGAGATGAACTTATCAATAAGATGAAAGAGGGGCGTCAGGTGGATCTGATTCTCAAAGAAAAGAAAACCGATGATATCGGCTATCTGACATGGGACATGGAACAGTGGAGCACTGTTGACGGCAAACGTTTCATCAGAACATACCAGCTTGAGGGACGAGTGCTGAGCGAATACACGTCACACAATATACATGACCTCAAAGCATACTTTTTCCCTGATGAGGCAGAGGCCGTGCAGCTTAGCTAAACGTAAAGAATTCTTTACATAGAAAGAGCACTTCCGAATGGAAGTGCTCTTTTTGTTTCATGTTTCCCAGTTCTGCGGCGTAACCGCCTGGCCGGAAAGTTTTAGCCGCGCTTCTCTGCGATAGCAGCCTGTGCAGCAGCAAGTCTCGCGATAGGTACTCTGAACGGCGAGCAGGATACGTAGTTGAGTCCTACTTCATGGCAGAAGCGTATGGTTGCAGGCTCTCCGCCGTGCTCTCCGCAGATACCGAGCTTGATGTTCGGTCTTGTCTTCTTTCCGCCTTCAACAGCTATCTTAACAAGCTTGCCGATTCCTGACTGGTCGAGTGACTGGAACGGATCAGTATCGAAGATACCCTTATCAACGTATTCCTTGATGATCGAACCTGTGTCATCTCTGGAGAATCCGAACCCCATCTGTGTGAGGTCGTTTGTTCCGAATGAGAAGAACTCTGCTTCTTCTGCGATCTCGTCTGCAGTAACAGCTGCTCTTGGGATCTCGATCATTGTACCAACCATGTACTTCATGTCTTCACCGGACTCAGCGATCAGTTTGTCAGCAGTCTCAACGATAGTCTTCTTGACAAACTTGAGCTCGTTTACGTGACCTACCAGCGGTACCATGATCTCAGGAACTACATCAAGGCCCTCCTCTTTACGTACTTCGAGTGCAGCTGTGATGATAGCCTCAGTCTGCATCTCAGCGATCTCAGGATATGTGACAGCCAGTCTGCATCCGCGGTGTCCAAGCATAGGATTGAACTCGTGGAGCTCAAGAGTCTTGTTCACCACTTTCTCATAAGGGATGCTGAACTGCTCTGAAAGCTGCTTGATGTCCTCATCTGTCTTCGGCAGGAACTCATGCAGAGGCGGGTCAAGGAGTCTGATTGTTACAGGTCTCTCACCCATAGCCTTGTAGATACCCTTGAAGTCTTCCTTCTGATATGGCAGAAGGCCTGCGAGAGCTTCTCTTCTCTCATCTTCGTTCTCGGCGAGGATCATTCTTCTGATCTTCGGAATTCTCTCGTCATCGAAGAACATGTGCTCTGTACGGCAGAGTCCGATACCTTCAGCACCGAATGCTACAGCCTGAGCAGCGTCTCTCGGATTGTCAGCATTTGTTCTGACCTTGAGTGTTCTGGCCTCATCAGCCCACTCCATGATCTGTCCGAAGTCTCCGGAAAGCTCAGGAGCAAGAGTTTTTATAGCTTCTGTATAAACGTTTCCGTCTGTACCGTTAAGCGAAATGAAGTCTCCCTCAGTGTATACCTTTCCGCCTACTGTCAGAGTCTTGCTGGCTTCGTCAACTGTGATCTCTTTGCATCCGGACACACAGCACTTGCCCATTCCTCTTGCAACTACAGCTGCATGCGATGTCATGCCTCCGCGGGCTGTCAGGATACCTTCAGCGGCAACCATGCCTGCGAGGTCCTCAGGTGAAGTTTCTTCTCTCACGAGGATAACCTTTTTGCCTTCTGCAGCGAATGCAGCAGCGTCATCTGCAGAGAATACGATCTGACCTGTAGCAGCGCCAGGAGATGCAGGAAGTCCCTTTGTTACAGGAGTTGCCTTCTTGAGCTCATCAGCGTCGAATACAGGGTGCAGGAGCTGATTGATCTGATCAGGCTCTACTCTCATAACAGCAGTATCCTTGTCGATCAGTCCTTCTTTTACGAGATCTACGGCAACCTTGACTGCTGCAGCAGCTGTTCTTTTGCCGTTACGTGTCTGAAGCATGAAGAGCTTTCTGTCTTCAACAGTGAACTCCATGTCCTGCATGTCTTTATAGTGATTCTCGAGAGTGTTTGCGATTTTCTCGAACTGTGCGTATACCTCAGGGAAAGCGTCTGCCATCTCTGAAATAGGCTGCGGTGTTCTGATACCTGCTACAACATCCTCGCCCTGAGCATTTACGAGGAACTCTCCGAAGAGCTTGTTCTCGCCGTTGGCCGGGTTACGCGTGAATGCTACACCTGTACCGGAATCGTTTCCGCTGTTACCGAATACCATGGACTGTACATTTACAGCTGTTCCAAGGGAATCTGAAATACCGTACATCTTTCTGTACAGGATAGCTCTGTCGTTGTTCCATGATCTGAATACAGCTTTGATAGCCTCGAGCAGCTGGTCCTTAGGATCCTGAGGGAAATCTCTGCCAAGCTCTCTCTTAACGACTTCCTTATAGCCTTCAATGACTTCCTTCAGATCATCAGTTGTCAGCTCAACATCAAATTCCACGCCGGCCTTCTTCTTCTGGTTTTCAAATACAGCGTCAAAGTTTGACTTTTTGATTTCCAGTACTACATCGCCGAACATCTGCATGAATCTTCTGTAGCTGTCATAAGCAAATCTGTCATTGCCGGTCTTCTTTGCAAGGCCTTCAACAGCGACATCATTGAGTCCGAGGTTGAGTATTGTGTCCATCATGCCCGGCATCGAGATAGGTGCTCCGGATCTTACCGAAACGAGCAGCGGGTTTTCGTTGTCACCGAACTTTTTACCCATTACCTCTTCGAGCTCAGCAATATGCTCCCAGACCTCATCGATCACTTCCTGAGCAAGGACCCCACCATCCTCAGTGTATTTTCTGCATACATCTGTAGTAATGGTGAATCCGAAAGGTACAGGAAGACCGATATTGGTCATCTCAGCAAGGTTAGCTCCCTTGCCGCCGAGCAGAGCTCTCATATCCTTTGTACCTTCATTAAATGAATAAACGTACTTTGCCATAGGCTTTTCTCTCCTTTATCAATAATTAATAGTGCTTAATGTACTATATTTTATAACTTGTAACTTATTAGAAGCGCAGTCTCTCCTCAATATAGTTTCTGACCTCGGAAACAGGTATTCTTACCTGCTCCATGGTATCGCGGTCACGGATAGTGACTGTACCATCTTCTGCTGTATCAAAGTCTACACAGATGCAGAACGGTGTTCCGATTTCATCTTCCCTTCTGTAGCGCTTTCCGATAGATCCTGATGCATCATACTCGACCATGAAATACTTGCAGAGTTCTTCATATACAGGGCGGGCTACATCTTCAAGCTTCTTTGAAAGAGGAAGCACAGCTGCCTTGTAAGGTGCAAGTGCCGGATGCAGTCTGAGGACCGTACGTACGTCTTCCTTGCCTTTAGAGTCTGTAAGTATCTCCTCATCATAAGCATCAACCAGGAACGCCAGAACAAGCCTTTCAACTCCAACTGAAGGCTCAATGCAATATGGCACATATCTCTCGTTTGTTTCAGGATCGAGATAGCTCATATCCTCTCCGGAGTGAGTCTGGTGCGCCATGAGGTCATAGTCTGTACGTGATGCGACTCCCCAGATCTCGCCCCAGCCGAACGGGAAGAGGTATTCTATATCGGTAGTTGCATTGCTGTAATGCGAAAGCTCCTCTGGTGAGTGGTCTCTGAACCTTGTATACTCCGGCTTAAGTCCAAGCTTCTCGAGGAAGCTGATGCAATACGACTTCCAGTAAGCGAACCAGTCGAGCTCAGTACCAGGCTTGCAGAAGAATTCAAGTTCCATCTGCTCAAATTCTCTTACTCTGAAGATAAAGTTGCCCGGTGTAATTTCGTTTCTGAATGATTTACCGACCTGTGCGATACCGAAAGGTATCTTTTTGCGGGCAGTTCTCTGAACATTCTTGAAGTTTACAAAGATTCCCTGTGCAGTCTCCGGTCTCATGTAGATTTCAGCCTTGGAATCCTCGGTAACTCCCTGGAATGTCTTGAACATCAGATTGAACTGTCTGATGCCGGTAAAATCGCTCTTGCCGCAGTTAGGGCACTTGATGGCCTTGTCAGCGATGAAATTCTCCATTTCTTCTCTTGACCATCCGTCAACAACAACTTCTGTATCAGGTTCATTCTCCTTGTACCAGTCTTCGATAAGCTGGTCTGCTCTGTAACGGGTCTTGCAGGATCTGCAGTCAATCAGCGGGTCGCTGAAGCCGCCTACGTGTCCCGAAGCTACCCATGTCTGAGGGTTCATAAGGATTGCTGCGTCAAGTCCTACGTTGAGCCTTGACTCTCTTATAAACTTCTGCCTCCAGGCATCCTTGATGTTGTTTTTGAACTCCACACCGAGAGGCCCGAAGTCCCAGGTGTTTGCAAGTCCGCCGTAAATTTCAGATCCAGGGAAGATGTAGCCTCTATTTTTGCAGAGCGCTATTATCTTCTCCATCGTTACCGCTCTGTCGGTTACAGGGATATCTTTTTTATCAATTGGCATATACTATAACTCCTCGTCTTTGAATTCTTCTTCTATGATATCTTCTGCATCGCTCTGCTTATAAGCTTCGGATGCGTCCTTGATAAGTTCTTTTACGGTTTTTCCGGCCTTCTTTGCAAAGCTGTCGATCGTACTCATGAGATCATCCAGAGTCTCCTTGTTGATAGCATCCTGAGCTTTGTCCATTCCTTTTACAACAGCGCCTCTTGCCTTGTCGTAAAACCCTACTACCGTGCCGTCAATATCCACTACATTGCCCTTGTCGTCAACAAAGTCAATGCTGCACTGTGTACCCATGGCTGCTACGATACCGAGGATAGCTCCCCACGGTACGAGCAGTGCGCCGATTACGCCTGCTGTTACAGGAAAGTTTACTATGGTCTTGTCGCCTTTGCTTACGAGGATTCTCGAGACATTGCCTTTGTCTACGATCTCCTTGAGTTTGGCAAAAAGAGGGCTGTCTTTGAGACTTCCGCCATCGACCTTATCGTGCTCTTTGTTCATGGTTTCTTCAAGAGCGATGATAGCGTCTACTACGCTGCCGTCAGCAGCCTCGAGAGCAGCTTTTGCTTCAGCATAAGTTGAACCGGTTCTGTCTTTTACCAACTCGATTTTTTCCAGTGTGATCTCCATTTTTATACCTCCAATCCTCTTGTCGGCCTGAGCACATCCACCCCAAGATAGCGGCTTGTATACTCAGAAAGTATTTCTCTGACCTCGCTCCGGACCCCGAGCTTGAGGTCTATTTTTTCAAAAGTTTTTATAGGCTTTGAGTCAAAGTACCTAAACACAGAGATTATATCGAAATCAGGTTTGTAAATCAACGAATCCGCTGCCCTTTTCTCTTCTTCGGCGCACTCCGGGCAGATGATCCCGCCGCTAGAAACAGAGAATGGCGGGAAGCCTTTTCCGAAATTACCGGGTGCCTTGCCACAGTTGACACAGCAGCTGAGTTCAGGCGCTACCCCCAGTGTTCTGAACGTTTTGACTATAAATGCGTAGAGCAGAGTATCCATACCGGTCCTGCATTCTGAAACCGACTGAAGGAACTCCAGGCTGAGGTCAAACAGTTTGGGAGCAGGGACTCCTTCTTCAAGTACCTTGTCGAGATATTCGATAAATGCCGATGCATTCATAAAACGGTCTATATCTTCTCCGATCGAGAAAAAGCTCTTATTTACCTGTGCAGAGTTGATGCTGTATGTCTCCCTGCCTTTGAATATGTCATATTCAGCGTACGTAAAAGGACGAAGCGCCAGCGCAGCTTTGCTGCGGGACTTCTCGTTTACGGAAGTTCCGGCTGAAAGCTTGCCGTACTGCTTCGTGAACAGCACTATCATGCGTCTGTTATTCGCTATCTTTCGCTGACGTAATACTATGCCTTCGGTAGTTATTATCATTCGTCTTTATAGCCCCAGTTACGTATGGTCCTCTCAGAATCGCGCCAGCCTTCCTTAACCTTAACGAAAAGACTCAGGAATACCTTGCATCCGAGAAGGTCCTCTATCTCAAGACGTGCAGCCTTTCCTACCCCTTTTAACTTGCTGCCGCCCTTGCCGATGATTATACCCTTATGTGATTTCTTCTCGCAGTAGATCACAGCGGATATCTCCACTGCAGCGCGCGGATCCTCAGGTTCAACGAAAGACTCAATCTCAACAAAGACCCCGTGCGGGACTTCATCATCAAGATAGTTCATGAGTTTCTCACGTATTATTTCGCTTACGATAAACCTTACAGGATCTTCAGTCGCGATATCATCCGGATAGTACATCGGTCCTTCATTCATACAGCCTGCGAGCCTGTCACGCAGCATGTCGATGTTATCGCCTTTCAGAGCAGAAACCCCGTAAATATCATCAAAAAGGCCGGTACTGTCATACCTGTTGTAAAGCTCCAGATACTTCTCAGGTCCTATAAGATCGGTTTTGTTGATAGCCAGAATCTTAGGGGCGCTGATGTTCTCAAGGAGCTTGAGAATAGCTTCGTCGCCCCGTCCGAATTCAAGAGTTCCGTCGACAATAAGCAAAATAACGTCAACACCACTCAGGGTGTTGACTGCTGTTTCGTTTATGGCCTGGCCGAGCTTGTTGTGCGGCTTGTGAATCCCCGGGGTATCAAGAAATACCATCTGAAGGCCTTCACCGTTCTCATATTCAAGATCCGTGTAGATACCGGTTATCCTGTTTAATGTTGTCTGAGGCTTTGCCGATGTTATAGCGATCTTTTCACCCAGCATTCTGTTCATCAATGTGGACTTGCCTACATTCGGTCTGCCTGCTATTCCTATGAATCCTGATTTCACTTCTTTCTCTTGACTCCTATCGCTGAAAGCACTTCTTCTTCACGGGTGCGCATCACAGCTTTCTCCTCTTCATTCATATGATCGTAACCAAACAGGTGCATCACACTGTGTACGAAGAGGTAAAGCATTTCACGGGTAAGTCCCGTTCCGTATTCTTCAGCCTGTCTTTCAGCCTGTTCAAAACATATAACTACATCGCCGATCAGAGTCTCCGTCTCATCGTCCATAAGATCCTCAAGAAGATCGTCATGGCCTTCAAACTGCGGAAAACTGAGGACATCCGTAACATTGTCCTTTTCTCTGTATTCCCGGTTCAGTTCGAGTATCTCACTGTCGTCAACGACTGTTACGCCAAGCTCCGGCTCATTATCAAGCTCAATACTTTCAAGCTCGCTGAACTCCGTCCTGAGCGCTATATCCGCAGCCCTTTCCATGAGATTCCACATCTCCGGAGTAAGTTTATCAAATTCGTCACTGAATACAATTTGCATATATCACCTGTCACTGACTTTGTTGCCCTTCGAAGTAGTGGCTCTTACTCTATTTTTATTGTCGTATGAATCGTATGCTCTTATAATGCGCTTCACCAGCTCATGCCTTACTACATCGACTTCAGAAAAAGTGTTGAACCTTATGCCTTCCACACCGCTGAGCACCTTGCGTGCCTCTTTTAGCCCCGACACAGTGCCGTTGGGAAGATCGATCTGAGTAATGTCTCCTGTTACAACAACTTTTGAGTTGAATCCCATACGGGTAAGAAACATCTTCATCTGCTCACGCGTAGTGTTCTGTGCCTCATCGAGGATAATAAAGGCATTGTCGAGAGTGCGTCCTCTCATATATGCCAGAGGTACGACCTCAATCACACCCTTCTCCCTAAGTCTTGCGGCAGCTTCTATACCAAGCACATCATAAAGAGCATCATAAAGAGGTCTAAGATATGGATCTACTTTCTCCTGCATATCACCCGGAAGAAATCCGAGCCGCTCGCCTGCTTCAACTGCAGGCCGGGTCAGGATGATCCTTTCCACCTCTTTGTTCTTATAAGCATTGATAGCCATTGCGCACGCCAGATAAGTCTTGCCTGTTCCGGCAGGACCTATTCCAAACACCATGTCAGCCGCACGGATATTATCTACATAATCCTTCTGTGCCTGTGTCTTCGGCTTGAGAGGTCTGCCGGTATGCGTATAGCAGATGATATCACGTGAAGCTTTCTGTTCATCGAAGGTCTTTCCCCCTGCTTCCATCTCGATGAGATAGTTCAGCTTTTGCGGATCCAGCTCAGGTTCGATACTCAGTGCTTCGATCAGTCTTGCAACTATACGTGCAGCAAGCTCGGGATCTCTTCCCCTTATGGTCAGAACATTGTCGCGCAGCGACATCTCCGTGCCTGTGAACTTCTCAACAGAGCGGATGTTGGCATCGTAGTTGCCGAAAAGCCCCTGTATGTTGATTTCTTCTGGTATGTTTAATCTGTATTCCATATATTACTTACCGCTGAGAAATTCCTTTACAGCTTTGTTTACAGCAGAACCGTCAGCCTTGTCCTTGAGTTCTGCCATTGTGCTCTTCATCAGAACACCCATATTCTTCATATTGGCTTCAAGGCCTAGTTTCTCAGCAATTTCTTTTACCTTGGCCCTGATTTCTTCCTCACCCATTTCTTCAGGCAGATAAGCCTTGAGTATTTCGATCTCCTTTTTGTAGCCTTCAACCATATCATCTCTGCCGGCCTTTACAAAGTCAGAAAGAGCATCTGCTCTCATCTTGACCTGTTTCTTGATGATCTTTACGACGTCTGCATCGTCTTCGAGAGTTACTCTCTGGTCAACTTCATACTGCTTGATGGCAGCCCTTACCATGTTTACTGTGTTTTTCTTTACAGCGTCCGCATTCTTCATCGCGTCCTTATAGTCCTGCATCAGTTGTTCTTTAAGACCCATTATGTATCTCCTTTACTATATGGTTAAGAAAAAATGCGAACCTATAAAAGCTGGTTCGCATCTCCGTTTTGTTATTAATACTTACGAGCTTTCTTACGAGCAGCCTCGGACTTCTTTTTACGTCTTACACTCGGCTTCTCGTAGTGCTCTCTCTTACGCAGCTCAGCCATAACGCCGTCGCGAGCGCAAGATCTCTTAAATCTCTTAAGAGCACTCTCCAGGCTCTCGTTTTCTCTTACTATTACCTGTGCCATTTTCTTGTCTCACCTCCGTTCGTCATGGGATTATTACAGCGTAAAGCCGCAACGAAAAGATTTTACTACTCTTAGAAGAGATTGTCAATAATATCTCCTGCCATCATTTTGCGTCTTGAATCGCTGTCCTGTGCAAACTTCTCTGCCGCTTTCCCATGAACCATAACGCCGTACATAAGACTGGTATCGAGTGTGTTGCCCTGAGCTATGAGTGATGCGATTACTCCTGCAAGGACATCTCCCGAACCTGCGGTTGCAAGACCGGAATTTCCTACGGTATTCAGGTAGAGTTTCTGGCCGTTTCCGGCATCCCTCAAAGCTATGAGCGATACATCAGACTTGACTACCATGCTCACCTCGAATTTCTCGGAAAACTTGCGTGTGTATCCGATTCTGCTCCTTGCCACGATATTTATGTCTTCACCGCATAACCTTGCCATCTCACCAAGATGAGGTGTTATTACACACTGACATTTTCTCTTTCTCAGCGATTTCAGATTCTTCGAGATGAGATTAAGCGCACCTGCATCGAACACAGCCGGTTTTCTGCCGGCAAGGATCTGCTTGACCAGCAGTCTGCCGACCGAATCCTCTCTGAGGCCCGGACCTATAAGAATGACATCTACACCATCTTTGAACCCTTCGAAGGCACCCAGCACATCATCAGGTTTGTATGGGACCGCAACAGCCTCAGGTATGGAAACATTGAAGAATCCAGTGTATTTTGACGGGCAGAAGATCTTTACCAGACCGCAGCCGGCTCTATATGCTGCTTTCGCGGCAAGCATGCCTGCTCCCAGCATGCCGTTCGAACTTATCACAAGTCCGACTGTACCGAATGTTCCCTTATGACCGGTCTCCATGCGCGGAGCCAGAGCCTTTTCTATAGTTCTGTCGAGAAACTCTCTGTCAAGCACCTCGAGCTTATCGCTGACATTATCAAAGCCGTCATTCATGAGGCCTATGTCCACGACTTTTACTTCGCCGCAGCATTCTCTGCCGGCCCCGAAAAACATGCCGGTCTTGTAACATCCGAATGTAACAGTCAGGTCGGCTCTGACTGCCTCTCCCATTATGAGACCGCTCGTTGCGTTGAGTCCTGAAGGAACGTCAATCGCTACTTTATATCCTGATTTCGAGTTGATATATTTTACCAGCCTGACGTCATCATCTCCGAGAACCTTGTTGAGCCCAATGCCATACACACCATCGATTATGCAGTCATATCTCGCATTGAGTATATTGCGCTCCACGCCTCTGAGACCTGATATACGTACATCTCTGTGTGAATTTACGAGTACGCTCATCTGGCGCTTCAGTTCATCGCTGGCCTTGTCGATCCTGCCGGCAAAATATACACTGACGCCCTTATACCCCTTTTGTGCAAGCCACCTGGCGGCAGCTACTGCGTCTCCTCCGTTATTGCCGTGTCCGGCCAGAACGAGTATCTTTGCAGATTTGTCAGGGATTCTTTCGGCAACTTCATCGGCTACTCCTCTCGCGGCGTTCTCCATGAGAACAACACCCGGGAGCCCTGCCTGTGAAGCAAACCGGTCCATGTATTTCATTCCCTTTGCCGTCAATGCATACATCGGCAATACCTCTCTTTGTTTACAACAATCAGATCAGGAGATCCCATCTGATTATATTCTTGTCAAATACCGGGCCGGCATCGCTGCAATTGAGCCTGCCCTCAGTGGTTTCAATAAAGCAGTCATCGTAGTCAGCCGATTCGGCAAGCACCGTGCTGCTCATACTGAATTGTCCGGCGTCCGCCTTATTGGCAAGCGATTTCAGCATGCTCAGTGAACCTCCGGCACAGATGTACGGTACATGTCTCACTGCATCCGACGCGCTTCCCTCTCTGCCGTTGCTTCCATCGAGCGTCAGCACTTCGATTTCGTTTACAAGATGTCTGAAAGACTCGAGCATATATATATCCTTTTTACTCGGATAGCTGAGTATCAGTTTGCACTTTATGCCGCGTACCAAAAGAGCACGGGAAAGCCCGAGCATTTCAGGAATACCCAGGTCATCCGCTACAAGCAAAACTTCCTCCGGCATCGCGTCCAGATCGAACCCGTTCCCCAGGCCCATGGTTACCGTGACCTCTTCTCCCGGTCCAAGCGAAGCAAGTATCTTACTTTCTTTACCATCCGCCGGAAATACCACCGTGAATCTGTTACTGTCAAAATCGCACACCTGATAAGGTCTGCGGACTCCGCCTGCTTCAATCATAGCATATTGACCGGGAAGTCTGAAGTCACACTCCCCCATATCGAATGTCATCTTGTATATATCACGAACAAGATTGTCGTTGTGTACGATCTTGCCTGTTTTTTTCATGCCCTGTATTCTTCCCTTTATTCTGTTTCTTCTTCAGTTATATCTGCTGCTTTTTCAATTGCTTCAATGATTGCGGCTTTTGTCGCCCTTGTACTGACCTGCACCCCCCGCTCCCGAGCCGCTTCAAGAAGTTCTTCTTTCTTCATCGACATACTCAGTACAGGAATATCCGGTTCGGTATCTTCTGCGATCTCTTCAGCATCCTCTTCGGCTGCATCTTCCGTCACAATCAGCTCAGCCTCTGTTGATTCTCCGTTGGCTTCTTCGGTTTCAGACTCTGCGATCTCCGGTATCACCTCTATATCAGGCTCAGCCTCCGTACGTACCTCAGGGATATCCGCTTCCGCTTCCTGTACATCCGGCACAGGTTCAGGTGAAGGTGCGGGTACAGTCATCGAAACCTGCTCCGTCTTCTGAGCTTCTGCACGCGCTTTTTCGAGGTGCCTTCTGAGGTTCATTCTTTCTGATTCTTTCAGATCAACTACATACGAATCCAGAATCTTGTCATGCCATCCTCTGTTCTTCTCATCCAGAAGTATCCATATGTATCCGAGGCCGAAGACAGAGCCTGACGCGCTTTTTACGAAACACTCTCTGAAAAACATCTTCCAGAATCTGAAAGGCTTTCCGTCTGTACTCGATACTACCTGCAGCCCCAGAATTGCCTTGCCTATAGACTTGCCTTTTGCAAATAAAACAAACTCCAGAATTATATACGCAAGCAGGATGATGAAGACTATAAACATAATTACGGCAGAAGCACCGTTCAGATGATTTCGGCCTATATCGTAGCCGTAGCCATAACCATAGCCATATCCAAACCCATAACCGAAATCGTTACCATAGCCATATCCAGGAATACCGGTCCTGATTCCGTTCGCAGCCATCACCGCAGTGTAAAGCATGTAACTTACAAAAGGTACAACAAAATCGATACATGCTGCACCGAACCTCTTGCCCCTGGAGGCAAGCTTCATTACTCTTTTTTCAACCATTCAATTGATCTCCAGCCAATTTATTTATTGATAGTTTCGCTCTCTGCAAAACTATCAATAAATTATACAACACAATTGTCAACTTTTTTATAGATTTGATGAATTTCTATGTGCTTTTTAATAGCTCCTCGCGATCTGCTTTATCCCGGAAATCTATTCAGATCAGGACATGAAATAATCACGCTTACAGGATTTCTGATCCCAAAGCGTGATTATTGCAGTTTGTTATCTTCTCTCATTCAGCAGATAACCCGCGCTTACTTTAAGCATAAATCAGTCTTCGTGAGGTTCAAACCCTACCAGACTTTCAGGCATTTCTCTGCCGCTTCTTGTATAGTAATCAACCAGTGCTGCCTTGATTGCGTCCTCTGCAAGCACCGAGCAGTGTATCTTTCTTGCAGGAAGTCCGTCAAGAGCATCAACTACTGCTTTGTTTGTGAGCTCCAGCGCTTCATCAAGAGACTTTCCCTTGATGAGTTCTGTAGCCATTGAACTTGTTGCTATAGCGCTTCCGCAGCCAAAAGTCTTGAATTTTACGTCTACAATCTTATCGTCCTCTACCTTGAGATACATCTTCATGATATCTCCGCAGACCGGATTTCCGACTTCGCCTATTCCGTCAGCATTCTCGATTACTCCGACATTGCGCGGATGCTCGAAATGATCCATTACTTTATCTGTATACAGTGACATTTTTATTTCCTCCTATTTGCTCCAGAATTCCGGTATGCAGTGTTCTCTCTTGCCTGTCAGCAGGTCTTCCCAATACGGTGACATACCTCTGTATAGCTCGACTACCTGATGTACTTTCTCTATGATATAGTCTATCTGCTCTTCAGTGTTATCGATATCCAGACTGAATCTCAGCGATCCGTGTGCTGCCTCTATCGGCACTCCCATTCCGAGCAATACGTGAGACGGATCAAGTGATTCGCTCGTGCATGCGCTGCCGGATGAGCATTCGATTCCGTACATATCAAGGTGAAGAAGCAGGCTCTCGCCTTCAACGCCTTCGAACGACCAGTTCACATTGCCCGGCAGTCTTCTGACCGGATCTCCGTTGAGCTGCGAGTATTGGATATCCTTTAATCCTTCGATGAGCCTGTCCCTGAGAGTTCTGACCTTAGCCATATTCTCTTCCATGTTGTCGCATCCTTCCTTGAGTGCGACCGCCATTGCGGCGATACCCGGCACATTGACAGTTCCGGCACGTTTACCTCTCTCCTGGGCTCCTCCTTCGATAACGTTAACCAGCTTTATTCCATTGCGGGCATAGAGAATTCCGACGCCCTTAGGACCATGGAATTTATGTCCTGACATCGAAAGCATATCTATATTCATAGCCTGCACGTCTATAGGCAGATGAGCTGCAGCCTGTACAGAGTCTGTGTGAAACAGCACCTTCTTTGCCTTGCAGACAGCACCGATTTCAGGTATCGGCTGTACAGCACCCATCTCGTTATTTGCAAACATAATGCTCACAAGCGCGGTATCATCTCTGATGGCATCTTCTACGTCTTTGACATCTACGATACCGTTTGATTTAGGAGCAAGATAGGTAACCTCGAAACCTTCCTTTTCGAGTTTGCGCATGGTATGAAGAATAGCGTGATGCTCGATATTAAGTGTGATCAGGTGCTTCTTACCCTTCGACTTCAGTCCTCTTGCAGCTGAGAGCAGAGCCTGATTGTCTGCTTCGGATCCGCCCGAAGTGAAATAAATCTCATTAGGCTTTGCGGCATTAATGCACTTTGCAACTATTTCTCTGGCCTCATCAAGCGCTTCCTGCGTACGCTGTCCGTCACTGTGAAGGCTGTTAGGATTGCCGTTATACTCATCAAGACACTGTATGAGTTTGTCTCTTGCCGTCTTGCTGAGATATGTTGTTGCGGCGTTATCAGCATAAACTCTCATCTATATATTCCTCCTGGATATCTATTCTGCCGGCCCACAGCTCTCGCAGTATTCGCCGAGCATTTTTTTACGGTTGCCGTTTATTATATCTTCAAGGGTGATTCCCTTCAGATAGTTCTCAATCACCTTGTCAAGTCCTGCCCAAAGAGGAAGTGTACTGCATGTAGCAGCCTTTTCACACTGCACGCCCTCCTGCATTATGCAGTTTACCGGAGCCAGCGTTCCTTCTGTCAGCAGCAGTATCTCGTTGATAGTATAGTCTTTAGGATCGCGTGAAAGCTTATATCCTCCGTTCTTTCCTCTGAGACTCCTGAGCATTCCACCTTTATTTAAGATGGCAATTATGCTCTCAAGATACTTCATGGAGAGGTTTTCGCTCTCAGCAATATCTGAAAGCGATACATAACCGTTTTCACCTTTTCTGGCAAGATCAACCATTACAGTCAGAGCATATCTGCCTTTGGTCGAAACCATCATATCTGAAACTCCCCTTTCTTTTTTCATATACCGCGTTGCCGCGATAAGCACCAGACAAATCCTACTCTTTTAGTAGGAATATGTCAACAGGCTTTTTCTCTAGTTTTTCAATATCTGTGGAATTGCTTTTTGACAGTTCAGTTTTTTATAATATATTTTGGTGGAAGTTGGGATTAAACGTTATTTTTATTCTAATTTCATATCGGAGGATCAGATACTGTATGGAGATTTTCTATAATGTGATCGCCTTTCTCGGCGGACTCTCTATGTTCCTTTACGGAATGAGAGTCATGGGTGACGGACTTCAGAGTTCTTCAGGCGGAGCGATGAAGAATGCCCTCGCTAAGGTCACAAACAGACCCTTCATGGGTTTTCTTCTCGGAATGCTGGTGGCTTGTATAATCCAGAGTTCAACAGCAACAATAGTTATCACCGTAGGTCTGGTAGGAGCAGGATTCCTTACTTTTCATCAGTCTGTCGGCATAGTGCTCGGCGCCAATGTAGGAACCGCCATAACAGCCCAGATCATCAGGCTGATGGACGTCAGTTCAGGTATGGACAGTCCTCTGTATTTCTTTAAAGCTGACAACCTGGCCCCTCTCGCACTTGTGATCGGAATCGTTTGCATTATGTTCCTTAAAACAGGTTCATATAAGACGATTGGTTCGGTAGCCTGTGGATTCGGTATTCTCTTCATGGGCCTCATCTACATGAGCAATATAGTATCCGGCTTCGGAGAATCCCTCAGCCACCTGCTTACGGCTTTCTCAAACAATTATGCACTCGGCTTCCTTTCCGGTGTTCTTGTAACAGGTGTAGTACAGAGTTCATCAGCGGTAGTCGGAATCATACAGTCTATAGCAAGTTCAGTAGGAGTCACATTCAGCGCTGTATTTGCGGTCATTATAGGTGTAAACATCGGAGACTGTCTTACGACATATCTTGTAAGCCGTATCGGTGCCAAACCCGTTCAGAGGCGCACAGCTGTCGTTCATATAGTTTATAACGTATTCGCCGCCATCATCTGCTTCCTGCTCGTATTCATAGGAAGAAAGACAGGCATTATCAGTGATGCACTCTGGACCGGAATATTGAATTCCGGCGGCGTTGCTAATATCCATGGATGCTTCAGGCTCATCCCTGCTGTGCTGCTGCTGCCGTTCACAGGTGTGATGGAGCAGATCAGTATGAAAATCGTAAAAGATGACCCGATCGATGAAGAAGACATGAATGCCATCGCCGCGCTCGACGCTCTTGACGAACGTCTCTTTACCTCCCCTGCTCTCGCACTCGATCAGGCAGAGAGTGTCGTAATGGAGATGAGCGACATTGCCTCTCACAATTTCGATGCTGCTGTGAGACAGATATATGACTTTGACCCTAAGCGTAACAACCGCATACAGGCACGTGAAAACCTGCTTGACAGCATGACTGACGCCACCAACAAATATGTTGTATCTCTTTCACCTTATGTAACCAGAGAGGTAGATAACCGGCATCAGAACAGAGTTCTCAAAGCACTGATCTGTTACGAACGAATCGGAGATCTTGCTGTGAATATAGCTGAAGAGGTCAACACATTAAGGAGTGAGAACAAGGTATTCTCAGAAACTGCGCTGGAAGAACTTCGTGTTGCATTCGATTCCATATACGAGATCCTGGATATAACATCGCGCGCATACAAGTCAAAAAGCGCTGCTCTTGCGGCAAAGGTAGAGCCTCTTGAAGAAGTCATCGATGACCTCGTTGAGGAGCTGAACGCCAGACATGTATACAGGATGGTCAATCATCTTTGTGATCCGATCAACGGTATCAGATATCAGTCCATTCTTACAAACGTTGAGCACATTTCCGACAAATGCAGCGACATTGCCATCTATATAATGGAAGGTGAAGACAGCTCGATTTTCGGTCAGGAACACTCATTTGTTCATCAGCTTCATCATTCAGCCTCTCAAAGATACCTGCAGGCCTACAGCGACGATTACAGCAAGTACTTCGATGCTCTGAATGCGATACCTGCTGTCGAGGACCCGTTCGCGAGTGAGCCCTCACCAGAAAGCAGTAAAGCAGACAGTAATAAAAAAGCAAAAGCCAAAAGAGGTAAAAAGGCCAAATAATATACAAATAAATCATAACCACCAGTTGAACTGGTGGTATGCACTGGCCCTAAAAGGGCCTTTTGCTTGCAAGCGTCTTAAGACGCGCCGAATAGACTGCCAACCGCATCTCTATTCTCAGGCGGCGCCTAAAGGCGCTTTTCTATTGCC
>JAFRKO010000047.1 GCA_017431685.1 Mogibacterium sp. | reverse complement strand
TTACTCATGTTTGAATCCTCCTTTGTTACAAGATGCGGTTGGTAGCCACATCCATGGTAGCATTGGAGGTTTTCTTCTTGAAGCTAAAGCTTTTTATTCACACCGGCATAGCCGGTGGATTAATTCACGCTAAAGCTACATTAAAACAGCTCCGGGACTCTAATCCCGGAGCTAAATCGCTCTGTTAAGTACTATTGGTTCATTATTCTTCAGGCTCAAATAGACTTTTTAGGATCTCTTCAAGTTTTTGTGCAAACACAGCATGCCCTTCCGGCGAAAAATGTACCCCGTCGTAGGTCATTTCAATATCCCATTCTGCTGAATCAGCAAACAGGCATTCCTTTCTGTCTGCCAGTTTGCGGTACTGTTCTCCAAGATTCTGTGATTCTTCAAGCATTTCATCGTCCTGTACCCATTCGCCACACTGCAGAACCGGAGGTGAGATCAGCAAGATCTGTTTCGCCACACCGCTGATAGAATCAAGGAATCTATCCATGCGTTCAGCGATCATTTCGGCGCTGAGGCCTCTGAAGCAATCATTGGTACCGAGCATCACAATGACCAGATCAGGATCATTTATCCTGACCTGCGCTACATATCTGGAATACTCCCGCGGAACTGTCATTCCATTGACTCCGCAGTTTATCACTTCATGCTTACCCAGGCAGTCTGTCCATCGCACTTCTGACGGGTATCTGGAACCAAGATATGATCTGGGATCATATCCATATGTATTCGAATCGCCGATACAGAGTATCTTCATTTCTGTTCCTCCAACAGTTTTTTGTAGTAAGCTTTCGCCTGATACAGCGCTCCTGCAGGATTGTGCGCAAGCACCCGGTCTTTGGCGACCAGTGTTGTTACAAGCGCCTTGGAATACTTGTAGAACAGGCTGTCATGACCGACACATAATCCCATTACTACATTGAAGTCCGTCTCTGCCTCATTGAGTACCTCAGCCTGCATGATCGGATTGCACATAACAGCTCCTGTCCGTGTGATATCCTCGTCAGATACCCCTACTTCTGTCTTCAGAAAAGATCCGATCTTGCATACCGTTCCATATACCTCAAAGCCATTCTTTCTAAGTATGCGCGCAAGGATACGGCTTTCTTCTATCAGGCCAACACATGTTGCGATCCCGATTTTTTTGTATTCCATTCGCCTTGCGAATTCAACAACTTCCTCTACCCTTGTATACTTCTGATAGAATTCGTTTTCTATCTGTGCTGAGATAACCGAGACTTTGTTATTTTCTTCTTCCTCATACAGGCGTCGTACCTTTTCCGCCATTTCTTTGGTCAGCCCGGTCGTAAGGCAGAAGTCCGGGTACTCCTTATCTCTTGTATGGCAGTTCAGAACGCCACAGTCTATACATGATTTCCTCTCATTCATACAATCACCATTACTCTGATCAGTTTCCAATAATACCGGTTTCTTCCATAATGATGTCCGCTATCAGGCTTTTGTGTACAATGTAACTGCCATGGCTCTCACCCGGGATGATACGCATCTTTGCTCCCGGTATTGACATCGCGATTTTTGCAGTTTCCTTTCCGTGCACAAGATCATTCTCACCGGCCATTACCACCGTCGGCACCTTGATCTGCGCAAGCTCTTCTGATGTGATGTCCGGTTCAGTGATCATCAGTTTCATTTTAGGATCCTTCGTAACTGCATAGGCTGCCTTTACGAAAAGTCTGAGAGGAGCCGTAACCCCGGCAGGAGTCAGATTGGCTCCGCTTGTGATGAGCATGCCGATACGGTCACATCTCATAGCTGCAAGCAGGCCAATGATACCTCCGTCGCTGAATCCGTAGAAGATAACATCTCTGAGATCCAACTGATCCATGAAGGCGATCATATCATCCGCCATATCGTTGTAATGCAGTTCATCTACTCTGGTACTGTACCCATGCCCTCTTGAGTCCACGGTATACACTGTAAAGTGCTTGCTGAGCAGCACTCTCGAGTCATAAAAGATGTTGTGATCTTCGCTGTTTCCATGCACCATGATCAGCGGTCTGCCGCTTCCATGCACCTCGTAATACATTTTGATTTCGTTTACATTGATCCACATGTTCCCCTCCCTTATATGACTAATACCCGACTGCTCACCGTCAGTTCCGAATATCAGTTTCTTATCAGCTCTTCAATAACTGCGTCTATATCGTCATCTATCACAATTGACTTTTCTTTGATCTCGGATGCGGTAAACGCCTGCCCTTTGTTTATTGCTGCATAAATCGCTGCCGGCCAGTCTCTGGTCCAGCTCATGAACGGTATCTTGAAAATTATCGGAGTGTTGCCTCCCGAACCAAGATCCAGAAAAAGAACTTTTCCCTCATTGTGAGTCTGCAGGAATTCCGTATATCTTTGGCTCGCTGCATGCCACCCGTCATCCTCCACAAATGTATCATCAGCACGAAGATTCATCTTCATAGGCTCTCTGTTGTCAGGACAATGTGGAATCAGTTCCGGTGGGATGCTCATTCTGAGCTTACTGAAGTCTGTGCTTCCGTATGGATTTTTCGGAGGAAGCAGATCCCCCCAGTCCGCTATATAATCAAGCTCATCACAACGCCATGCATTGAACCCGCCATACATCCTGATCATTTCGGAATCCGGCTCTACGATCACACCTCTTTCAGACATAACGTGCTCAAACCAGAACCCCTGTGCCAGCAGCATCTTCTTTACACAGATCTCATTGTCATATGTCTTCCTGATACGGCCGCTCTGACATTGCCAAAGTCCATAGTCGCCCTGTGTATAAAACAATCTGGTCTTATCGATTCCCGCCTTCTGGAAACAGTGATCCACATTAGTTGTAATGGCAAAATAGTCTTTATCATTCAAAAGCGAGAGCAGCTTTTTGTATGTTTCTTTCGGAGGGTCCATATAGCGGTTGATGTAGATATTGCGGCTCCAGTATGCCCAGTTGACAACAGGCTTTTGCTCCATCACCACAAATCCTCCGGTATACATATCTGAAAATCCGTACTTTGTACCGAAGTCACCAAGGAACCTGTTGAATCTGTCACCATCGTATCTGAATCCGGCAGATGTAGACATTCCGGCTCCTGCACCAACCACAACAGCATCCGCTTCAGCCAAGGCCGTTCGCAGCTGCTCTATCTTATTCTTATTACTGTTAATATTCCATTTCATAGCATTTCTATAATATCACAAAGCCCGGTCATGATGACCGGGCTCTGCGTAATATGTATTATCATTTATTAAAATGGGGGTTATTTATGAAAGGATCTTCATTATCCAATCTACATCGCCTGTAGTCTTCATCTTTTCGAGGACTTCAGGATCCTCAAGACATCCTGCGATCTTTGCAAGGAGATCGAGATGCTCTTCTCCGATTCCCGCGATTCCGAATACAAGCTGTGCTTTCTCAGCTCCGAAATCAACGCCCTCTGGGTACTGAACCATGGAGATGGCTGTCTTCTTTACAGTTCCCTTTGCCTGAGCAGTTCCGTGAGGAATAGCTATGCCCATACCCATGTATGTGCTTACCATGCGTTCTCTTTCCTGCATAGCGTCAACATATGCCGGTTCAACTGCTCCGCGTGCAACCAGGAGTTCTCCTGCCTTGCGGATCGCTTCTTCCTTAGTTACGGAAGGCTGATTCAGAAGGATGCTGTCCTTTACGATAACGTCTTTCTTTACGCTCTTTTCAGCTGCTGCAACTGCCTTTTCAACATCATCTTTTGGCTGTTCCTGTGCAGGAGCATCAAGAGTTGTCAGCTGCAGATAGAGTGCATCCAGTGCAGGGTCATTCAGGAAGTTCTCGATAGTAACGAGCTGTGCCTGTGGTGCGGACTTCTTCGCACGTTCCTGCAGAGTAGTCTGAACTACTGCGATATCACAATCCGAAGGAATGTTGTCTACAGAAGTGTTCTTTACTTCGATGTCAGGTCTTGCTGCCTTGATTCTGTTGCGGAACTTAGTTGCGCCCATTGCGGACGAACCCATTCCGGCGTCGCAGGCAAAGATTACCTTGCGGACAGATTCAGACTTGCTTACATTAACTGCGCCCTTTGACTGTGCCTTTCTGTCAGCTACTTCAGCCTTTGCTTCATCGATGGAAGTAGTTGTGCTTGTAGCCTTGATAATAACAGATGCGATAACAAACGATACTGCTGCTGCGATAGCTACGCCGATGAAGATCAGGAGCATCTTGTTCTTAGGTGCCATAGCCATGAATGCGATAATTGATCCAGGCGAAGCCGGTCCTTTCAGTCCGCATCCGGTTATGAGGAACCATGTGATTGCGCAGATGTTTCCTACGATAGGTGCAATGATAACTACCGGGTTCATCAGTACATACGGGAAGTAGATCTCGTGGATTCCTCCCAGGAAGTGAATGATGATAGCTCCAGGAGCTGAGTCCTTAGTTGCCTTGTCCTTTGCAAATGCCCAGTAAGCCAGGAGTACGCCGAGTCCAGGGCCCGGGTTGGCTTCGAGCATGTACATGATGGACTGTCCTGCTGCCTTGACCTGCTCAGCACCGATCGGTGTAAAGATGCCGTGGTTGATAGCGTTGTTAAGGAACAGTACTTTAGCAGGCTCAATGAAGATAGCTGCCAATGGGAGCATGTGGTGGTTGACGAGTACGTCTACACCTGCTGTAAGTACGCTCAGTATTATTGTCATTACAGGGCCGATTACGTAGTATCCGAAGATAGCAACGAGCATTCCGATAATACCTACTGAGAAGTTGTTGATAAGCATTTCGAAGCCGGCAGGCATTCTGTCTTCCATGAAGCGGTCAAACTTCTTGATGATCCAGCCAGCGAAAGGTCCCATGACCATGGCGCCCATCAGCATAGGCTGTCCTTCTGTTCCGCCGACACCGGCAATAGTTCCCATTACTGCAATGGCGCCCATGACACCACCACGGTCTCCGCCTACCATTCTGCCGCCTGTAAATGCTATCAAAGCAGGAAGCAGGTAAGAGAGCATGTATGGCTGAATGGATGCAAGCTGCTCATTAGGCAGCCATCCATCAGGAATGAATAAAGCTGTTATGAATCCCCATGCGATGAATGCTCCAATGTTAGGCATTACCATGGCGGATAAAAATTTTCCAAAACGTTGTACTCCGTTTTTCATATCTATTCTCCTCATCCGTGATTAATAGTTTTAACCCTATATCTACAAAATTATTATCAGGACTGGGGATCATCATGCCGTACCGGATCGTATTAATACTGTCAGGCCGATGATTGTATGAGAAACGGTACCGGAAGTTAAGGTTCTGTTCTAAAAGACTTCCACATTATTCTCCCGGCAGGCTGTCAGAAATGATTCCGGCAGACCGCCATCGGAGATCACGGCATCCACATCTTTGAGGGAGCCAAATGTAAATGTGCTGTGTTTGCCTACTTTTGTGGAATCCATCAATACGATGGTTTTAAGCGCTCTATTGATCACAGTCTGTTTGAGCTGGGATTCTTCATATACATTACATGCGAATCCGGATTCCTCGTCATAAGTTGTTACGCCCATAAAGGCCAGATCGAACGTCATCTTCTGCAGTTCTCCGATTCCCTGTGATCCGCAGATGCTAAGGCTATATCGGTTCAACGAGCCTCCCGGAACCATAACTTTCGGCTTCTCCAGGCGGGCCAGTTCCATGGCACAGCTGATGCTGCTTGTTACGATCAGATTTGGCTGATCATCCAGCTCAGCCGCCAGCATTGTAGTCGTGCTTCCCGAATCGAGGAAGACCGCCGTTCCCGGAACGATCATCTCCTTCGCTTTCATGATGATAGCTTTCTTGGCGTCCACATTCCTTATGCTTCGCCGGCTCATAAAATCATCTGTGCCTACAACTACATCTACTGAGCGTGCACCTCCGTGGATACGGACTATCCTTTTGTTTTCATCCAGGTTTTTCAGATCTGTACGAAGGGTCATGTCCGAAACATTTGGAAATGCCTCTTTAAGCTGTGTGAATGTAACCTCTCCTCTTTCGTTGATCAATGTAACGATAGCACTGCGTCTGCTTTCAACAGAATCCATACTTCCTCCTTCCGGGATCAGTCCAAATATTCCCGGAAGAATTCTGTACCGATCCACTATTCTGTAAAGTTCGCCAGAAGATATTCTTCTGCTTCAGGGCACCAGAGTCCTCTGTGTGCGTCTACGATATCAGCAAGAGCAGTAAATCTTTCGTCCTCTTTTCCCTTTTCTCTGAGGTCAGTCAGCGCGATGAGAGGCAGATCGATATGGTTATAGATCAGCTTCTTTCCGCCAGGGATCTTAGGCAGATCGAGAATAGTCTCTCCTGCTACTGCAAGACCACCGACGTGTGTGATCATAACAGCAGGATTGATTCTTCCGGCAGCTGTCAGATCAAGACATTCGATCATGTCAGCTGTATTTCCGCCGGTTGTACCCATTACATGAGTTGAGTTGTAGTGAACATCATAGAAATTGATCTTTGCACTGAACTCTTTATCTGTCGGACCTGCGAAGAAATTGAGACAACCATCTCTGCCGAGGATTCCGCTTGACTGCTCAACAACTGCTGCTACAGGAGCATAGCACAGAACATCATCAAAACCTGTTCCGTCAGTCATTCCGCGAAGATATGCAACCGGATCATCGACCTCAGCTGTATTTACAAAGTGAAGCTCGATTCCATTTTCCTTTGCCTCTTCAGTCGGGAAGAGTTCTTCTGCTCTAGCAAGTCTGTCCTTATTTACATCAGTTACAACGATCATTCCCGGGCGTCTGTCGCAATTCATGGCATAGCTCAGAGCGCCAAGTCCCATCGGACCTGCACCTGCCAGGATGGCAAGTTTGCCGCCTTCTACGATACCCATTTCATGAGTATATACGCCCATCTTTGTGTGGTATGCCGCATGGAAAGCGCCTACACTGCATGAGTAAGGCTCTGCCAGGGATGCTTCATAATAAGCGCGTCCCTTATACTCCAGCATGCATCCGAGCTCCATTACCTCAGCAGGAATGATGCAATAAGTAGCATTTCCGCCAAAGAATTCATAGGAGTACCCCGGGCTCCACATTGTTCCCTTGTAGTTAAGAGCCGGCTGAAGAGTAAATTTCATACCCGGCTTGAACTTATCCTGATGTGCCTTTCCAACCTTTACGATATCACCGGCCATCTCATGACCCATGATAGCAGGATGTTCAGCTACATCTTCATGAACTCTCTTGTGCTCCACACCCAGGATGGCGCACTTGTGGGTGGACATGCATACAGTATCTGATACCACCTTTACAAGAATCTCATCATCCTTGATCTCCGGAAGTTCGAACTCGTCGAGACGCAGATCATTTGCAGCGTGAAGTCTTACTGCTTTTGCTTTCATAATTACCTCCTTAATGATAATACATAAGAGTTGTTGTGTCGATAGTGTCAGCGACACATTTCTTATTTTTCGTTGTTGCTTTAACAACCTGGCTTATTATAATAACAACTTTATGCGTTTGTCAACTGTTATTTTAAAAGTTTTTCAATATTTTTTCTTTTATTTCAACAACACGTATAACATCTGACAAAAGCAATCAAAAAGGCCCCCGAAACTTTGCGTCTCAGGGCTCTTTCATATTGCTTATGTCAGGGCATCTTAGCCTAAAACCGGGATTTAGCGAATCAGCGATAATCCCATATCATATGCCTTTTTACACTCCTCCGGGAATACGGTCTCATGTCTCCTATGTTTTGCTTCAGGATCAAACAGTGTCCACTCCCAGTCAGTTTTGCTGTAATCTTTGAGCTGAAGTGTATCTCCGCTGACAAGCACCTCTGTCGGACCTACAAATCGGGAAAGTGTCTGCTGATAGTTCTGTATGAGCTGCTGATACATAGTGTCCGGCGCATTGCTTGTCATTATCAGCAAAACCGGTACCGGATGTTCGTTACAGCATGGTGTTTCCATATTATATGTGAGATTCTGAAAAATCAGTCTCTCATACAGAGCACGGAATGAAGAGGACAGCTCCCCAAGATAGTTTGGAGACCCTATGATAAGTCCATAAGCCTCACGAATATCATCGAGAACAGCAGTCAGCCCGTCACGGCAGATACAATGTCCTTTGAATTTTTCCCTTTTGCATCCAAAGCATGAAATGCAGCCTGTGAATTTTTCCAGACGGAACAGGTTATATCTTTTGACTTCCGCACCTGCAGACTCTGCTCCTTTTGAAGCTTCTGTTATCAACGTCTCCGTATTCCATCCCATTCTCGGGCCTGCATTCACCGCAATGATTTTCTTACCCATTTTCTTTGCCCTTTCTTAAGTTCAGGTTCATATTGAATCATTATTATAATACCGCATCGACTGGTAATCATATCAGATACTCTTTTGCTTTGCTGAAGCCTCTTCCATGTACGCTTGTGGCTCTCGTCATTATTACGAATGCGTCAGGGTCAACTGAATATACGATCCTTTCAAGCCGGTACAGTTCCTTTGGCGAAATAACACACAGTATCACGTTAGTCTCAGCACCTGTAAACCCTTTTCTTCCATGAAGCATCGTTACGCTGCGGTCAAGCTCGCTGCGTATCCTGTCCCTGATTCCTTCAGGGTCCTTGCTTACTATTTCAAGTCTGGTCCTTGCAGCTCCGACTGCAAGAAGCTTATCGAGCGTCATTGTATAAACGATCACCAGCACGATGCCATAAAGACAATTCTGTCTCGGTGTGAAAAGCATCTGTCCGATGAGTATAGCGAAGTCAAATGCATACATGCTTATCGAAACAGGGATTCTGAGTGTTTTGTTCAGAATCAGAGGAGGAATATCCATGCCGCCGGTGCTTGCGCCTACTCTTATAACTATGGCAAGAGCCAATCCTATACACAAACCTCCGAATAACGCCGACAGCAGCAGATCATCTGTAAGGACAAATCCTCCCGCTGCCTTCTGCATCAGAGCCAGCATAGCCGGATATGAAAATGTGCTTATAAGCGTTGATAAAGCAAAGTTTCTTCCCAGAATAGCGTAACCAAGCGCAAACATAATGACATTGAACACAGCGACAAATGAGGATACCTGCATTCCCATAAAATGATTTATTATCAGCGCTATTCCCGTGGTGCCTCCGGTAATAAGACCTGTTGGCAATATGAAGAAAACAACTCCTGCTGCGTAAATTGCATTGCCGGTTACAATAATTACTGCGTTGACCGCCGTTTTCAGAATTTTGCTGTTGTTTCTCTTTGACTCTTTCATTGTATGTTCCCCTGCGAAAAAAACGTCTGCCAGGGTTTTCCCTGACAGACGTGGATCAAAGCTGTTGCTTAATACATTTGCCTTATTCTGTTGACGAGAAGTATCGTAATATACGGATAAGTTTAAGTCAAGTATCTTTTTCTTTCTTTTTAGCATCGACTGCTGCAGCATCATATTTCGCCTCACCAACACAATGAAGCTTATTCTATGTATATAGGGTGAATAAGAAGAATTGCAGTCCAGAAGCAATCATCAGGGTTTGAACTATTATTTGTATACATAAAATTAATCACTTTGTTGTGTATGTAGCACAATTGTTATATAATAGCACATAAGATATTGGTATTTTTTTAACGATGATTTTCACGAGGAGGACACAAATGGGAAAATTAGATGGTAAAGTTGCAATTATTACAGGATCAACCTCGGGTATGGGCCGTGATACCGCCTATCTTTTCGCTAAAGAAGGTGCAAAAGTAGTTGTTACAGGCCGTAATGAAGCTCGTGCAAAAGCTGCTGTAGACAAAATCAAAGAAGAAGGTGGAGAAGCTATTTATGTTATCGCCGATACAAGCGATCTGAATTCACCTCAGAAGATTTTTGACGCTACGATGGAAGCATACGGTACAGTCGATATTCTTTTTAACAATGCAGGAATGATCAGTATGAAGCCGATTACTGAGCTCAGCGTCGAAGAGTTCGTACAGGTAATGAACGTCAACCTGACATCTGCTTTCATTCTGACGAAGCTCTGTGCTCCTGTCATGAAGGAAAAAGGAGAAGGCCACATTATAAACACATCTTCCGTAGCCGGTTGTGCTGCTCACTGGGGTCCTATTGCTTACTGCACCAGCAAGCATGCTATGAACGGTCTCACAAAGGCCATGGCCCTTGAGCTCGGACCTGAAATCCATGTAAATGGTATTCAGCCGGGTGCCATCATGACCGCAATGTTTGACGAAGCAGGCGGACCTGTTGTTGATTTCATGACGAGCCGCTCACCTCTCGGCCGCGTAGGTCAGGGAAGCGAAATCGCAACAGTTGCACTGTTCCTTGCCACAAGCGACTCCTCATTTGTAGACGGACAGCTGCTCCGTGTTGATGGCGGTGTTGACTGCTAATCATAAAAATCAGTATATACAGTAAAAAAGGTGCTCTGAGTTATTACTCTCAGAGCACCTTTTTTAAGTCTTGAAATCATTTCTGCCGGTATTCGTATATCAGTTTGTCATATACTTTGTCACCGACTGTAATACCACCTTTCTCGGTGCTAACGAACTCCATCCCGGACTTTTCAAGAACCCTGCGCGATCCTGCATTCTCCGCAGCGCACCAGGCAGTCACATATGAAATACCCTCATTTTCAGTCAGATATTCCAGTACTTTTGTTAACGCTTCCGTCGCAAAGCCTCGTCCACGCCATCCGCTTACAACGCTGAAGCCGACTTCAATGTGATCGTTCTCATAATCATAGGCTCCGATCGTCCCGACCACAACATCTTCTACATCCAGCACCCAGGAATACACATGCTCATCATCATAACTGCCGATAAATCTTCTGACGGTTTCCTGTGCCATTTCAAGAGTCGCATAAGGATTCCATCCTGAGTATTTATACATATCCGGATCCGTTCCCAGATACAGGTACAGCTGTTCCGCATCTTCCGGGCGGTATCTGCGCAATATAAACTGCTCCGTCCATATTTCGACTGTACCATGTGGTACGATCTCTTCTATGGAGGCGATCTGCGAATTGTAGATCAGAAAATCTTCAATGAAAAGGCCATCTTCTTTTCCACCATATTCGCACATTAAAAAATCGTAACTTTCATAGCGTGCGAGACCCATCAGAGTGTCTCCGTATATGTCGTCTATGAGTACGTATTTCTGATCATATTTCGATAAATTCATAATCAACTGTGTTTACCTATAATTAACATGGAGCTGTTTTGAAGGTTTTTACATTCCCAGAACAATACCAACCACCGCAGAAAAAGCAATAAAGACAATAGGATGCATCTTCCGCAGTGGTGTATACGAAAAGCATATAAACACGACTGCGGCAAGAATAACTGCAGGCCAGTAAAACAGCTGCGTAGTACCATTGCTCATCTCATGATTCATCAAAGCTATCCGGGCAACCTGAAGTAGTGCCGCTGTTATCAGCGCTGCTGAAGCTGCTCTCAGTCCATAGAAAACTGCATCCACTGTCTTTGATTCCCGGAATTTGTTAAGAAAGCCTGCAATGATCAGAATGATTATAAGAGACGGGAATACCAGTCCCAACGTAGATACTATGCCTCCGGGAACCCCTGCAGCTGTATAGCCTGCATATGTAGCCATATTAACACCTATAGGTCCCGGAGTTGACTCGGAAACAGCGATCATATCTGCAAGCTGACCTGCTGTAAACCACCCCGTTCTGCTTCCCAGATCACTGAGAAACGGTATCGTAGCAAGTCCGCCTCCGACAGCGAACAGTCCGACCTTGCAGAATTCAAAGAAGAGACGGATATAAATCATTATTCCCTGCCCCCTTTCACTGAACGCTGAACACTTCTTATTATTAAGCCGGACATGCCAGAAATTATCACAAGAAATACCGGAGAAGTTATGATATTCCATAAGCGTGTTAGTCTTTCAGGAGCAGCCAGGAAATTGCCTGCGGCCGCAAGTGCCAGAACTGCTATGTATATAATCCTTGTCGGCCAGTCTTTGACCGATCCTTTGAACAGCTTTATGACACTTGCCAGTATAAGCGCTGTGACACATGCGCGAATACCGTTAAAAGCATGTGCAACAATTACACTATCCATGAAGCTGCTCAAAAAAGCTGCTATTATCAGTATAAGTACAGTTGGGATGGTCACCACTCCAAGGGTTGCCGCTATCCCGCCGGCTATCCCGGCCTGCTGTGAACCTATAAAGGTTGCTGTATTTACAGCTATTACTCCGGGGGTACACTGACCGACAGCATAATAATCAGCCAGCTGATCAGCAGTTGACCACTTTTTATTATCTACTATCTCTCTCTGCAGGATAGGCAGCATTGCATACCCCCCGCCAAACATCATAGCCCCGATTTTTGTGAAGGTCAGGTACAGATCAATCATAATATGCATTGAATTATTCTCCTTCTAACAGCAGGCTATATCGCTGTCAATTCCTGACACAGCCTTAACTATTCTGACGCCATTTCAATACAGCCATGGCGACTATTATTATATATCCGCAAATGCTCACTGCATCCGGCAGCTCACCAAACGCGATCAGGCCCCATGCTGCTGTGAACAGGATATTTGTATAATCATATACTGAGATTTCTCTGGCAGGTGCAAAAGTGTATGCGGCGGTTATCGTCAGCTGTCCTCCCATCGCCGACATTCCCGCTCCAAGCAGTATCAGGAACTGCGTCAGAGTCATAGGGTGGTAATCAAACATCATAAACGGAAGACAGACAATGCACGAAAATAGCGAGAAAACCATTATTATAACCGGTCCCCTCTCGCCGCTTATGCCCAGCTTACGCACATATGTGTACGCCGCTCCGGCGCCAAAGCCTGACAGCAGTCCGGCAAAAGCCGGTATGCTTGCGATCCCTGCGGTAGGTTTTATTACGAGCACAGCACCGAAGAACGCGGCTGCTACGATCGCCCATTCTTTCTTCGTCGCTTTCTCCTTCAGAATGATTGCCGACATTATTATCGCAAAGAACGGTGACATCTTATTGAGCACGCTTGCGTCAGCTATAGTTATATGATCTATTGCCCAGAAGTTAAGAATCACTCCCATCGTGCCGTACAGCGACCGGCGAATAAGATCAGGCCAGCTCTCTTTTCGGATATAGAATTTTTCAGGCGTCCGTGAAAGTATGACTATGGCAAAAATAGCTGCTATCGCGTTTCTGAAGAAAGCTTTCTCCATCGTCGGCAGATCGCCCGCCATTCTTACGAACAGAGACATCAGTGAAAAGAAAAAAGCCGATGCTATTATACAGATTATTCCTTTAGTTTTATTATTCAACCCTTCTCCTGTGCTCAATCAATCTTCATAATTGAGCTGTAGTCCTGATTTGTTAACGCCTTTATGATATCACATCGATTGGTGCTGAGGATATCTGCGTTTTCTTTCAGATTTCAGCTTACAAACTCATGGTATGAGCAGTATTATTTGACATTGCTGCGGCTTTGTGGTAAAAACTGCAGTTGTATTTTTGTTTTAGAACATATTTTCTGCGACGAACATGGAATATGGGAATCGCGGATTGACATATTGAAGGTAAAACTATGGAAACAAACAGAACCATGATGCAGTTTTTTGAATGGTATCTGCCTAATGACGGGTTCTGGTGGAAAAGATGTGCCGCAAAGGCACAGAATCTGGCAGGACTCGGTATAACAGATATCTGGCTTCCTCCTGCATATAAATGTACATCTCAAAATGATGTAGGCTACAGTATTTATGATCTTTACGATCTCGGAGAATTCGATCAGAAAGGAACAATACGGACAAAATACGGGACAAAAGAAGAATATATTGAAGCCGTTCAGGCTTTGCATGATGAAGGTATGTATGTTTATGCTGATATCGTCCTCAATCACAGAATGGGAGGCGATAAACTTGAAAAAGTCCGTGCAATACCTGTTTCACCTGAAAACAGGTATCAGCCTGTAGGTGATGAACAGACGATCAGTGTATGGTCAAAGTTCACATTTCCTGGAAGAAATGAAAAATACAGCTCATTCAAGTGGGACCACACCCATTTCACAGCCACGGACTGGGACGAAGCGTCAAAAGAAACTGGCAGGATATATCGTTTCACCGGAAAGGACTGGGAACCGGATACAGATCAGGAATACGGTAGTTTTGACTACCTTATGGGAATGAATGTCGATATGGAAAATCCGGAAGTCGCCGGTGAATTGAGAAGGTGGCTTGAGTGGTATCTGAAAGAAACAAATGTTGACGCACTGAGACTTGATGCTGTCAAGCATATCAGCTTTTCTTTCTATCGTGATTTTCTGAAAACCATCCGCAAGGATTCCGGAAAAGCATATCCGGCAGTCGGTGAATACTGGAGCGGTGATATTGACAAGCTCCTCTATTACCTGGACTATGTGGAAAATACAATGAGTCTGTTTGACGTTGCGCTGCACTTCAATTTCTATCACGCAAGCAAATCAGGCAGTGATTATGATATGAGCAAAATACTCTCCCGCACGCTTGTATCTGAAAGGCCGGCAAATGCCGTCACGTTTGTTGACAACCACGACACTCAGCTTGGACAAAGCCTTCAGTCATTTGTGGAGGACTGGTTCAAACAGCTGGCATATGCTGTCATACTTCTGAGGAAGGACGGGCTGCCTTGTGTCTTTTATGCGGACTACTATGGCAATCCGGCACATAACCGTCCAATGGTGCCTAATCTCGGTAAGCTTATCAAGCTGAGACACTTATATTCGTACGGAGAACAGAAAGACTATTTTGATGATAATCATATCGCAGGCTGGGTCAGAAGCGGTGATGATCAGCATCCTGATTCCGGTTTTGCTGTTCTGTTAAGTAACGCAGAAAGCGGAAGCAAAAAAATGTATATAGGAAAAGACCGCTCAGGTGTAAAGTACTATGACGCACTGAGCAATAATCTTGATCCTGTTGTCATTGACGAGGATGGATACGGGGTCTTCACAGTCGGTGATAAAAGTGTATCCGTCTGGGTTCTTGAAGGCGCTCTTGAAGAGCTTACAGTAAATGAATAATATATTTAACCCCCTAGTCCATAAAACATTTACCTGATTTAGCCTTTTTCATGATTCCCAAAGTAATCTCTCAGCACTTCTATAGCCTGTTCCCTAAGCACCCCGGCGGTCACCTTTGGTTTCCAGAATGAATTTTCAAATACTATCCGACTGCAATTACACCCTTCATTACCAATAATATTTTCCAATTCTATGTTGCTTGCACCATATACCAATCTGCCCAGCTTTACCCAAACCATTGCGCCGCTGCACATAAAGCAGGGTTCACAGCTGGAATACAAAGTGTAATCTCTCAGATCCGTAATCCCCTTCTCAGCACAGAAGCGGTGTATCAGTCCCGCTTCACCATGGAATGTTGGATCATGCATGGTATATATCTGATTTTCATTTGTAAATACGATTTCTCCGTCTTTAACAAGGACTGCTCCGAATGGCTCATTTCCGTGCTCTACAGCCTTTACGGATAATTCTATTGCCTTCTTCATGAACAGTTCATCATCCGGCATCTCAGTTTCTGTTTCAAGAGCTTTTTCGAAAGCAAGCTTAACCCCCTCTTTTACTGTTTCATATGGCATGAACAGAGCAGCTTCAAAGATCTTGTCATGATCAATAAAAAGGCTCGGTACCGACCAGTAATCATAATTTTCTGCAATTTCCGGGTGCTTCTCTTCATTGATCATTTCGATTTCTATATTCTGATATTCTGGATTTTCTTCCCTGAGTTCTGCTATTGCCTGCCTGGCAAAATCACAGTATTTGCACTCATCAATATGGAACATTCTTATTGTTTTCATACTCAGCCCCCATCTATGCTTCTATAGTCGATTTCAAAATTATGATAAAAAAAACGACTGTATATTTCAACAGTCGTCTCTGGCGGAGGACCGATGCCAGCTTATTTCCCCACTGGCTCGAAGCCGGTTACTTTGTACCCGGTACCGTTCAGCGCTATGATAAAATCTTCTTCCGTTTTCTCCTTCTTTGAAAGCACCTCTGCCCTGTGACGGCCGAGATTGACATGAGCCCATGTATCTCCTGACGCATTGATTGCATTCTCAACATTTACCGCACAGTTGCTGCACTTCATGCCGTCGATCGATACATGATATCTGAAAGGATAATGAGATTCATCAGTATCCTCTACACGCTTTGTCAATACACTTTCCGCGCTTCCGCAGCAGCTCGATTTCGCCTTTCCTCTTGCCTTCTGAACTGTTCCATAGACAGCATATGCAATCAGAAGTACTCCGGCAATTATTATCAAAGTTGCAGTCATTATATATCTCCTTCTCTACTCTGTTCCTTTAAGGGCTTCTACCATGTTAATCTTGCGGTTTTTCCGGGATATCATCCAGCCTACGATCATTGCCACTCCCAGATTCAGTGCCGTAGCAGCCAATATGCTCACAGGTCCGACCATGGTCCCCATCTCATACTCGCCTGCCAGCATGTTCATCAGATAGTTCAGCGCCCAGATACCTGCAGGGATTCCCAGAAGAGTTCCTGCCACAGCTATCCAGAGATTCTGGGATATCAGCAGCCGTCCGATCGCTTTATTCCTGAATCCCAGCACCTTAAGCGTCGCCATCTCGCGGTAACGTTCCATGTAGCTCATAATTCCGAGATTGTACAGTACGATCAGGCACAACATTACAGACGCGACTATGAGCACTATAATAAAGAAGTAAAATATCTCCATGAAAGCATCAAAAGAGTCGATGATGTCCTGCTTGCTCTGTATGCTTGTGATCTTGCTGCCGGTACCAATCTGAGCTTTGTCCGTCATGGTATACACGCTGTTTATCTTATATGCCTCGCTGTCAGTCAGGCCAATTTCTTCCGCATAATTCTCATTCATTGAGATGCTTTCTGTAAGCGATCCATTGATGCCGCTTATCAGGATGTCAAAGCTTTCATCCGTACCATACGGCTCTATGGTCACAGTATCCCCGGCTTTCACATCAAAGTCTCTGGCAAGTCTTTTGCATATGAGCGCACCTTTCCCGGGCAAAGGGATGATGTTTGAGTCTTCATCTATAAACCTATACATCCCATGAGTGATATTATAGACATCTACTGAGAGCGTTTTGTCCCCTGCCTTGGCGCCTACAGAAGCACTGTAATCTCCATCAAGAACATCTGCAAGTTTTACCGCATCGCTGTTTTCAGCATCCGATGACATGAAGACCTTCGAAGCATATACCGCAGTTCCATCGTAAAATGTATCCAGAAAATTATCCATCGTCTGATTCATTCCGAATGACGCTACGAGCATCAGCATGCAGCCGAAAGTGCCAATAAATGACATGGCGCTGCGGGATTTGTGTCGGAATATGTCTCTGAGATTCCACTTTGTGCCGAACTTCATCCTGCTCCAGAGTGCCGTCCCTTCAAGAAGCAATCTGTGAATGTGTCTCGGAGTATATGGGCGGAGAGTTTCCGCAGCAGTTCCGCGAAGGAGATCCCTGACCGACAGATAACCTACAAAAATCGTAAGCGCGATTATCAGCGCAACGATTGTCCATATCCACACAGGTATATGTATCGTCCAATCAGGCATCACAAAATATGTTCCCATCATGCCGTCTTGTGACATTACCATTTTGCACAGCACATATCCCATCACAATGCCAAGCACAGAACCTATAGCAGAAATAATGACAGCGTATGAGGTGTAGTGCCCGATTATCCTTCTGTCTCTGAAGCCGAGTGCCTTGAGAGTGCCGATCTGAGTTTTCTCGCTGATAGTTATCCTGTTCATTGTGGTTATCATCGTCAGTATAGCTATCGCAAGAAAGAGTACCGGCAGTACTGCTCCCATCGTTCTGCCCTCATTCATCTCGCCTCTTGACTCAGCATATGAAACGGTCTCATCTTTTGTCAGTATCATAAGAGAGCGGCCGAGAGCATTATCCACTGCCTTCTGTATCTCATGCTTGTCCATTGACGAGTTGACATTCACCTGGCAGAATGTCTCATCACATACCTCTTTGACAGCCATGCTCATAACATCGTCATCGATGTCAGGCTCTTCTTCCCTTATCTCCTTTTCGATCACCTTCCTCAGCATAGCTGGCGCAGCATATACATAACCATATGTATCGAAGTCAGGCATCACCTGGGATTCATCACGTACGCATATCAGATACTCGGCAGATTCTATCAGCCCCCTGACAGTACCTGTAAATTCCATGTCCTCGAAAGTGACGGTCAGCGTGTCTCCCGGCTTTATTCCGTTCTGATGCGCGTATTTATCCATCAGCCATAAGCCTTCCGCATCCCATCTGTCATACTGTTCGCCTTCCATCAGAACAAACCCCGACGTATGCTCACTCTCAGTTACCGTAAGGGCGAGCTGATCATCTGAGTCCTTGACATCGGCATTGACGGAAAGAAATCTGCTGACTCCCGCAACGCCTTCGATATCCCTTATTTTGTCGACATCGGCGGATGAGATTCCGTCTTCATCTATTATCCTGTAGTCGGCAAAACCGCAGTCCTTAAAGAAAGTCTCAGTATCCTTACCGATGGTCACCCACTCTGCGTTGAAGCCTACAAAGACTCCAATACCCAGAGCGATCAGAAGTATCATGGAAACGAACTGGACTTTATACACTTTTGCAGTTCTCCAAAGTTTACGTCTCAGCATTACCACTCCACCTCTTCTGCCGATAACGGATGAAGCTGCTCATCTACGGAAGTCAGCTTACCGCTCCTGATGTGAATAACGACATCTGCCATTTTGGCGATATTCTGGTTGTGGGTCACGATAATTATCGTCTTCCCGTAGTCCCTTGCCATCTTAAGAAGAAGCTTAAGTACGACTACACCCGTTTCGGAATCGAGCGCGCCCGTAGGTTCATCGCAAAGCAGTATCTTAGGATTCTTTGCCAGTGCCCTGCAGATGGAGACCCTCTGTTGTTCACCGCCCGAAAGCTCATGCGGGAACTGATGAGCGTGATCATCCAGACCTACTTCCCTGAGAAGTTCTTTAGCGCTCATATGATCCGGTGCTATCTCCTCTACAAGAGAAATGTTTTCCAGAACGGTAAGCGTAGGTATCAGATTATATGACTGAAATACGAATCCCACTTTTGCTGCTCTGTAGTCAGCCAGTTCATCGCTTGAAAGGGTGGATATATATGTGCCGTCCACGATTATTGTTCCGCTTGTAGGGTTGTCAAGCCCTCCGAGCAGATTAAGGAATGTGCTCTTTCCGGCTCCGGATGGACCGAGAATGACAACGAATTTCCCGCCCTCGACTTCCAGATCTACATGAGCCAGAGCATCCTGTGTGTGATCGCCCGTCACATATGTTCTTGTTACATCTCTGAATTGAACTATTTTCATAAGCAATTATCCTCAAAACACAAGTTAGTTAGTTTGAACTAACTAACAATACCACTTTTATCCGCGAAAAAAAAGACTTCAATAAAAAACGGCTGTATATTTGCTACAGCCGTCTCTGGCGGAGGACATGGGACTCGAAGAAGTCAGAAGCGTACAAACGTTGAAATTCCAAGGAGGAAAAGCGCCGTCCCGTTTGTACCCGGTATTGTACCCAATTATCTGTAAATATCTCTTCGATGCCCTATTTCTACAATAATAATTATGATTTCAGCATCATTTATCTCTGCTAAGATCCGATAATCTCCTACTCTATACCTCCAGTATTGACTCAGGTTGCCTGTCAAACCTTTGCCATGCTGTCTGGGATTATCTGTATTTAAAAGGTTTTTCTCGATCCATGATTTGATAAGCTTTCTGGTTGCCGGATCCAGCTTCTTGATTTGCTTAACAGCTCTCGCTTCGTATTTAAGCTCATAAATCATAAGTCACTCCAAACTTCATCATGACTGTAAAGCTTTAC
>JAFRKO010000046.1 GCA_017431685.1 Mogibacterium sp. | reverse complement strand
TGTTTGAATCCTCCTTTGTTACAAGATGCGGTTGGTAGCCACATCCATGGTAGCATTGGAGGTTTTCTTCTTGAAGCTAAAGCTTTTTATTCACACCGGCATAGCCGGTGGATTAATTCACGCTAAAGCTACATAAAAAACGCTTTTCAGCACAATATCTGAAAAGCGTTTTCTTTTTTTAATTGTCCATACTGCGGATATCCGAGAAGCCGCGGCCCCTTCCCCATACAGACTTGATGCTTATAACGGATACGAATGATTTCGGATCTTCCTTTGCAAGATGTCTTTTTATCAGGAAGCTTTCACGTGGCGAACAGAGTATCTTGAGCTGCTTTCTCCTGTCTCCTGTATACTCTCCGGTAACCTCTATGCTTGAGACGCCGCGCCCAAGCTCGTTCATAATGAAATCAGCCAGTGCGTCTGCATCTCCCGGTATTATGTCAAGCTCAACTATTTTATCGCTGAAACCGAACATAACAGCTTCGCCTACTCTCATGGAAACGAATATGATTATCACGGCATACAGTGCTATCTGAAGTCCGAACACAAATGCGCTTACAAGCACTATAATCGCGTTTATGGCAAAGGTAATGTCATTTATGCCGAGATGAGGAAACCAGCGGTATTTTATTACCTTAGCGAGCGAATCAGTACCTCCCGACGAGAATCCTGCCTTGAAAGTGAGGCCGTTGGATACTCCGAGCACTACTCCGCAGAATACAGCGACAAGAAAGAGGTCATCGCTCTTTATCAGCACTACATGATTCATGTCAAGTATCAGCTGGACAGTCGGATACGACAGCGACATCAGTATGATCTTTCTGACTTCCTTAAAACCCAGAAACATCCAGACTATTATCAGCACTAACAGTGCGAGCGCATAATAAATTAACGAATAATTCACATCAGTCAACTTCTGTATGATCCTTGCAATACCGGTTATCCCGCCGAAAGTCAGGCCGTTCGGAATCATTATTCCTATCGTTCCAAGAGATCCGATGACAACTGCAAGCAGAGCAAGTCCAACCTCCTGAGCTCTGACCTGAAATCTGGACTTTCCGTGAAGCTCAGGATCCATTGCGTATATTTCGTTGACTCTTTTGTTTACCGCAGCTTCCTTCTCAAGCTTCTTATCGAGAGAGCTGACTGCCTTATTCTGATCGTTATTGCTCATAGCTTTTTCACCCAGTCTTTCCTGAATCAGCCGATGATTTCCGCAGGGTATTCTCTGCCGAACCTATCCACTACGATGGCAGCAAAATTTCCCTTTGAAATGAAACTTATATCATCATTATCAGCATCAAATATATATCTGCTTTCAAAAGATCCGTTATAGTCAGGGTCGATCATGATATGATCCGCAAACTGCAGCCTGTCTGCCTTTAGTGCTTTTTCTACAAATCCGCGATCCTTCATCTGTATGGATCCAGTATCAATATCAGGCACAAAGTCTTTGAGTCTGCATTTGTAGAGAGACCGACCATCCTCCAGCGCATCTCTGCTGAGCACTTCAACATCTGCTCTTCCGCTGCAAGGTTTCACTTCTTCCAGTCTTGTGAATCTGAAGTCTGCACCTGATTTTCTGAGCCTGCGTCTCGACATTGCCGAAGCCATCTCTTCGCTGTCGCACGCTATCCATCTTCTTCCGAGCAGATGAGCCGCCTCCGGCAGACTGCCGCTTCCGCAGAAAAAGTCCCCGACGAAATCTCCTTCTGAAGTCGATGCTTCGATTATGCGCTTCATCAGTTCGAGAGGCTTCTGCGTTGCGTAACCTGTACGCTCAGCCGAGGTGCGTCCAACCATATCGATGCTCCACACATCTTTCATGTTGACCAATGTATACCAGCCGCCCTCATCTTTGTATTCTGCGACACCCCTGAATCTGTATGGCTTGCGGTCTCTGTTGTATGACTTCTCTTTAGGTACGTTGATACGGTATCTGGAAGACTTCGAATACACCAGAACAGTATCATGTTTGCGGGCAAAATGCCTCTTGCCCGAGCCTCCTGATTTATACTGCCAGATTATCTCATTGACAAAGTTTTTCTCTCCCATCAGCTCATCGAGCACCAGCTTAATGTAATGTGACGAGTGCCAGTCAAGATGGATCCACATCAACCCGTCATTCGCCAGAAGGTCTTTCATAAGAAGGATCCTGACCGTCATGTTTTCGATGTAGTATTCGAGACTGCGGTCAAACTTGTCATCATATGCAAGGTGGTGTACCTTATGGCTGGCCCCATGCTCATCTTTTACGCTTACAGACGCATTAAAACTTGAGCGTGTAAAGAACGGCGGATCAATGTAAATAAGACTGAATGCACCGGCATATCCGCGTTCAGTCAGGCTTTTCATGTAATCAAGATTATCTCCGAGACACAGTTCATTTGATCCCGGAGCGGCGATTTCTTCCGCAGTTGCAAGAGAGCCATGCACACTCTCGTACATGGCTCTGCCTTTTTTGATTCCTTCAAGTATTTGTTCTATTACTGTCATATCAGTTGAGCACTTCCATATCATCGAAGTCTACACCTATCATCTCCTCGAGCTCAGCGCTTACGCTGAGTACGAAATCGATTCCCGATTCCTTGGAGATAATCTTGATTTTCTCGATAAAGCTAGGGAGCACTTCAAGGGCGAAGTCTCTGTGCCTCATGATACCATCGAGGAAAATAGTTTCGATATCATTATCAGAACTCATGATACCGAACAGGAAGCCAATGTACTCATCTTCGTTTGTGATGTGCGGGAAATCCTCCATGCACACTACTCTGATCTTATAATCAAGATCATAAATCAGCCTGGAATTTTTATTTATAAATACGATGCTGCCTCTGGCTGTCTGGACAGTTTCATTTGCGAGTTCGATCATTCTTTTGGTCTTGCCGCTTCCTTTATGTCCAATCAAAAGCTTCACCATAGGTCAGTACCTCCTCTTTTTTCTTGTTGCGATATTTTTTACATTTTACAACAGCAATATTACTTATTTCAATGATTTGCCCTGCCTTTTTTACAAGGCAGGGCATTTAATTTTAAACAAATTGTTAATTGTGAAAGCTTACTGGATTAAGCTTCAGCAGCCTCAGCAGCCTTCTGTGCTCTGAGCTCCTTAACTACTTCATCGATTCTGTGAGCGACATTGCGGAAATCGTCCTCGAGATATCCCCTTGTTGTCATCGGAGCTGTTCCGATACGTACGCCGGATGTCTGGAACGGTGACCTCTTCTCGTTAGGAACGCAATTCTTGTTCAGTGTGATGCCTACCTCGTCACATGCTGCCTGGAGCTCCTTGCCCGAGAACGGCTCGTCGAGAAGATCGAGCAGGAATACGTGGTTGTCCGTTCCTCCTGTTACGATCTTATATCCCATCTTGATAAATTCATCTGCGAGTGCTGCGCAGTTAAGTCTTACCTGGCGTGCGTATGTCTTGAACTCAGGCTTCAGAGCTTCCTCAGCACATACAGCCTTACCTGCGATGATGTGGCAGAGAGGGCCGCCCTGTGCGTATGGGAATACTGCAGAGTCTACCTTCTTGGCGAGATCAACTCTTGCGAAGATGAGGCCGCCGCGAGGTCCTCTCAGTGTCTTATGGGTAGTTGTTGTAACGATGTCCGCATATCCGAATGGTGACGGATGTTCTCCTGCAGCTACAAGACCTGCGATATGAGCCATGTCTACCATGAAGTAAGCACCAACTTCCTTAGCTATCTCCGCGAATGCAGGGAAGTCTATGATTCTTGCATATGCGGATGCTCCTGTCAGGATCAGCTTAGGCTTGAACTCGAGAGCTTTCTTTCTGACATCTTCCATATCGATACGTCCGTTTGCGTCCACATCATAGGAGATTACATTATACAGCTTGCCGCTGAAGTTTACGCCGGAACCGTGTGTGAGGTGTCCGCCGTTGTCAAGGCTCAGACCAAGGACAGTATCACCCGGCTCAAGTACTGCTTTATATGCAGCGAAGTTTGCCTGGGAACCTGAATGAGGCTGAACATTTACATGATAGTCTGTATTGAACACCTTTCTCCAGAGGTCGCAGCAATACTCTTCAAGCTGGTCTACAATAATCGTTCCGCCATAGTATCTGCCCTTATTTCCCGAATACCTTTCGACTGGCTTCTGTGGGTAGCCTTCTGCATACTTCCATGAGAGGCAGCTTCCGCAGGCAGCCATTACAGCCTCGGAGCAGTAGTTCTCGGATGCGATGAGCTCCACGTTGTTCTTCTGTCTCAGATATTCCTGGTTTACATAATCTGCGACTTTTTCAGAACTCTTGCGGATCTCTTCAACTATCATCTGATTATAGTTGCTGTTGTCATTACCGTTTCTGTCAAACATACGCCGATCCTTTCTCTCATTTTGAGATAAAAAAACTATAAGGTTAATATATATATTACAGTGGTTTATGATCCTGCAAATACAGACTCCTCAACTCGCCGGCAAGATAAATCGAGCCGGTCACAAGCACACATCCGTACTTTCCGTCTTTTGATATCTCATATGCTTCCGCTGCGGATTCGCAGACTATGCAGCTTCTTCCGCATGATGCGAACACTTCCCCCAGGCGCTCCGGATCCTCTGCCCTTCCGTAGTTGACAGCGGCCGTTGCGTAGGTGCAGCCTCTCATATTTGCTGTTAATAATTGTATCATACGCGTGTAATTCTTGTCTTTCATGCAGCCAAAAATTACATAAATTCTTTTGATACGATGCTTCCTTGTAAAAGCTGCAACAGCATGAACGAGCGCCTCTATAGCATCTGGATTGTGAGCGCCGTCAATGATGAAAAATGGCTCTTCGCTACATGCAGTCTCCTCGTTAAGTATCTCAAATCTGCCGGGAAGGCAAGCATTTGCAAGCCCTATCCTGACAGCTTCATCCGATACTTCGATCCCTGCTGCCCTGATTGCCTCAGCAGCTGTCGCTGCGTTCCTTATCTGGTGCTCCCCTTTCATTGAGAGATTCAGATCTCTGTACATGTCAAGCACAGCTGATACGTCGATGAATTCGCAGCCCCTTTCTGAAGCTGTCCTTCTGAATACGTTCTTTACGTTAAGGTCAGGAGTCTGTGAAACCACGGGAACACCAGGCTTTATAATGCCTGCTTTCTCATGAGCTATCCTGAATATGGTGTTGCCGAGTTCAGCAGTGTGATCAAGTCCCACCTGTGTGATTACGGATACCAGAGGTTTTTCTATGGTGTTTGTAGAGTCCAGCCTGCCTCCCAATCCGGTCTCGAGCACCACATAATCAGGCTTCACCTCATCAAAGTACATATAAGCGGCTGCTGTATAAATCTCAAACACTGTAGCGTTTTCTGCTGCTTTCATTGCTGTGGATTTCAGTTCGTCGAAACGTTCCTGGTCAATCAGATGATGAGTGCCGTCCCAGATCTGTACTCTCTCGCATTCATTTTCGAGATGAGGCGATGTATAAAGGCCGACAGTAAATCCGGCTTCCTCAAGTATGGAAGCCGTCATCACGGCGGTTGAACCTTTTCCGTTCGTTCCCGCTATATGTATTACTCTGAAGTCCGCCTCCGGGTTTCCCAGCGCGGAGAGCAGAGCATTCATTCTGTCCAGTCCGTCGAAACTAGCCATTTCTATTTCAGTGAATCAAGGCGTGCAATAACCGTCGCGAGCATCTCGCGGTACTTCTCACCCTTTGCCTTCTCTTCTTCAACGAGCTTCTGAGGAGCCTTTGCAACAAATCCCTGATTTGCGAGTTTTTTCTCTACACGAGAAACCTCGCTCTCGAGTCTTGCCTTTTCCTTTGTGAGTCTTTCGATCTCAGCATCTCTGTCTACCAGGTCATCAAGCTTTACAGCGATTTCAGCTCCATCGATAACTGCAGTCATTACATCTGATGGTATCTCAAAGTCAGTTCCCTTGATATCGATATCTACGACATTTGCAAGCTTTCTGATGCGCTCAGCAACAGCTTCTATATCAGCACCGAGCGAATCCGTCTTGATTATCAGATTTAGTTTTCTTCCAGGTGCAGCCTCTGCCTCAGCACGGATGTTACGTACAGCCTTGACGACTGCCATGGCTGTTTCGATCCTCCGTACTGAATCGGAGTAATCCATCGAAGCGTCATAGACAGGCCACTCTGCTCTTATGAGCATAGCGTTACGGCCGGTCTTATCGCTGTCCTGAGGAAGCACACCCCATATCTCTTCTGTGATAAACGGCATGAACGGATGCAGGAACCTGAGGAGATCCTTCAGCACCTTCGTAAGCACAGCTCTGGCGACCTTCTTGTCCTCTTCATCGTCACCGTAAAGTCTGCCCTTTACCATCTCAATGTACCAGTCACAATAGACATCCCAGATGAGCTCGTATACTCTCTGCCCTGCAAGACCCAGTTCAAATTTATCAAGCATGTCGGTGATATACCTGGCGCCTTCGTTGGTCATCTGGAGGATCCACTTATCCTCATCCTTGAGGTCTGCCTCTTCATAGCCCATTGGCAGCCATTCGCCGGACTCGTCCTGCAGATTCATTATTGTAAATCTGGAAGCATTCCAGAGCTTATTTGCGAAATTACGCGCAGCTTCGATTCTCTTCGGAATGTAACGGGTATCGTTTCCCGGTGAGATTCCCGTGCAGAGCATGAATCTCAGAGCATCAGCGCCGTATTGGTCTATTGATTCGAGCGGATCGACTCCGTTTCCGAGAGACTTTGACATCTTGCGGCCAAGCTCGTCTCTTACGAGGCCGTGAACAAACACGTAGTCATAAGGTGCATCTCCCATGCACTCATAACCCGAGAATACCATCCTGACTACCCAGAAGAATATGATGTCATATCCTGTTACCAGAACACTGTTAGGATAGAAATAATCGAGTGATTCGGTCTTTTCAGGCCATCCGAGTGTTGAGAAAGGCCAGAGAGCCGAGCTGAACCATGTGTCCAGCACATCTTCATCCTGAGTGAAGTGCCTGCATCCGCACTTAGGGCATACTTCAGGCATTTCTGCTGCAACAACTATCTCACCGCACTCATCACAGTAATATGCAGGGATCCTGTGTCCCCACCAGAGCTGTCTCGAAATACACCAGTCGCGTATTTCGTAGAGCCACTTCAGATATACCTTGCTGAATCTTTCAGGAACGAACTTCATACGTCCGGATTCAACAGCTTCGATCGCAGGCTTTGCAAGCTCATTCATCTTTACGAACCACTGATCGCTCATCATAGGTTCAACGGCACTGTGGCATCTGTAGCACTTGCCTACCGGGATGATCATATCTTCAGTCTTAACAAGGAATCCGCCTTCTTCAAGGTCTTTTACCCATGCTTTTCTGCACTCGTACCTGTCCATGCCGGCATATTTGCCCGCATATTCATTCATTGTGGCATCGTCGTTCATGCATGAGATCATCTCAAGATTATGTCTCTGTCCTACTTCAAAGTCGTTAGGGTCGTGAGCCGGTGTGATCTTAACAGCTCCTGTACCCTTTTCAGGATCAGGGTATTCATCAGCGATCACAGGGATCTCCCTTCCGACTATAGGAAGGATTACCGTCTTGCCTACGAGATCCTTGTATCTCTCGTCGCTCGGATGTACGGCAATAGCAATATCTCCGAACATGGTCTCAGGTCTTGATGTAGCAACGGTAATGCCTTCGCCTCCGTCTTTTGCAGGATACCTGAAATACCAGTACTTACCATTCTCATCCTCATGCTCTACTTCTGCATCAGACAGTGATGTCTTGCAGCACGGACACCAGTTGATGAGGCGGTTGCCCTTGTATATCCAGCCCTTTTCATAAAGGTTTATGAAAAATTTCACTACGGCCTTATTGCACTGTTCATCCATGGTAAAACGCTCGCGCCTCCAGTCACAGGAATCGCCGAGCTTACGGCACTGTTTTGTGATGCGCCCGCCGTATTCTTCCTTCCATGCCCATGCATGCTCAAGGAACTCTTCTCTCGTGAAGTCTCTTTTGTCACGTCCGGTCTTTTCTCTCAGCTCGTTTGCTACCTTTACCTCTGTAGCGATGCTGGCATGATCTGATCCCGGAAGCCAGAGTGCGCTATAGCCCTGCATTCTTTTCCATCTTGTCAGAACATCCTGCAGAGTCTGGTCAAGAGCATGGCCCATGTGAAGCTGGCCTGTGATATTCGGAGGCGGCATCACGATGGTAAATGGCTTTTTGTCCCTGTCGACCTCTGCATCAAAAGCGCCTTCTGTCTCCCACATATCATAGATGCGGTCCTCAAAATCCTTCGGATTGTATGTCTTTGCGAGATTCTTCATAGTTGCTAAGTTACTCCTTAATAATCGCTGTATTTGTTGTTTGTCTTCAGTACTTCGTGACGTACCCTCGACATTCTTTCATCCACTTCATGCAGGTTCTCCGCACATTCCTTCAGAGTATCTACGATTTCCTGCGCAAGATTACCCTTGTTTTTATATCTGAGTTCGTGTTCGAGGCTTGCCCAGGCGTCCATCATAACGCTCCTGAACTGTATCTCTACCGGAACCATTTTTCTTTTATTTACTAAATACACAGGTACGGCCACTACTACGTGCATGCTGCGGTAACCGCTGTCTTTCGGATTGTCGCAGTAATCCTTCACCCTGATCATCTCAATGTCTTCCTGAGACAGCAGCAGACCCGACATCGTTGACAGATCCTCTTCATAGTTGCAGACCACTCTGATGCCTGCAATATCGAGTATTTCACGCCTTACCGTATCGAGGTTGTTGAGAGGATCCTCAATTCCGTATCTGTTAGCCTTTTCGATAATGCTCTCAAACGTTTTGAGCCTTGACTGTACATGATGTATCGGCATGTATGAATGCTTTTTATCAAAATCATCAGAAAGTATATCGAGCCTGGTCTCCACTTCTTTTATGGCAGAATTATAGAGAAGGCTTATGTCATCTATTGCAGACTGGAGTTCTTCGTCTGTTCCCCTGAATCCGGGCATTTTTTCACGTATCCTGTCTGCGTAATAATACCTGAATCCCATTTCTTACCCTTTCCTTGCAGCTTTTATAATGTTTCGGAGAAGTATCGCAGTGGTCACTCTTCCGATGCCCCCCGGTACCGGTGTATAAACAAGATCACTTATCTCTCCTGATTCCTTTATTTCCTCTATATCGAGATCACCGTGCATTTTTCCGTCTCTGCCGGTCCCGGTTCCGACATCAAGTATTATCTGCCCGTCCCTGAAATACTTGCTTCCATAGCCCTGAGTACGCCCTGTGGCAAGCACAACTATATCTGCTTCTTTACAGGCTTTTACCTGATCTTCTTCTGGCGTGTGCGAATGGCAAATTGTCACAGTGGCATCCGCGTTAAGCATCATGATCGCAAGAGGCTTTCCTACAGTAAGGCTTCTGCCGAGTATAGTTACTCTGCGGCCCGCAGGATCTATACCGTGATAGCGCATCACTTCCATGCAGGCTTCAGCAGTACAGGCGAAAAATGCGTCTTCCTTGCCGGCAAAGAGCTCGGCTATGGAAATATCTGTGATTGCGTCCACGTCCTTGGAAGGGTTGAGCATCGTTCGCAGCTTCTCACTGTTGATACCGTCCGGAAGCGGTCTGAGCAGAATGATGCCGTGTACGCTCTCATCCTCGTTGACAGCCTGCAGCGTTACCTCTATCAGTGCCTGACCTATATTGCTTGAAAAGTTGATTGCCTGGGTCTCGATGCCATAAGCATTGCTCTGTCTCAGAATCGCATTTTCATAATATTTCTGGCCATCATCATCGCCCGCTCTTATAACAGCAAGTTTAGGAACTAATCCTTTTGCGGCAAAGTTCTCAACCGACTCCCTGATATATGCGTCTATTTCTTTTTTTACTCCATCACCGGGTAATTCCCTGAACATTCTGTTTACTGATCCCTTTCGGTAAAATGACAATCGGTGTGTAAAGTTTACTTTACATTATTATAATGCCGGCTTTGCCGATCTGATTTTTTCCGCTTTATCCCGCCTGTAGTTCACGGTCAGAAGCACTACCAGCGCCACCACGAATATGATAGTTGAAAGTGCAAAAAGGCTTGGCCGGATACCTACCTTGACCTCACTGTATATGAGCGTCGAAATGGTATTTATTCCTGCTCCCCTTGTAAAATAAGTGATGATGAAATCATCTACTGACATCGTAAAGCTCAGAAGAAAGCCTGACATTATTCCCGGCCTGAGCTCAGGAAGTACTATCTTTCGGAAAGCATACCTCTCGGAAGCTCCGAGATCGAGCGCCGCTTCAAACAGTCTGTCAGTGTTTTTGTTCACACGCGGTCTGACTGAAAGTATCACATACGGTATGCAGAACGTCGCATGACTGAACAGTATCGTCATATATCCGCGCGGAGCCCTCACCATAAGGAAAAACAGCATGAGCGCGATACCTGTGACTATGTCAGCGTTCAGCATCGGTATATTATTTAATCCCAGAAGCACATTCTGAGCGCGAGGCTTCATAGCTGCCATACCGAGTACGGCCATTGTTCCCACAATGGTAGCTATCAAGGCTGCAAGAATGGCAATCGAGAATGTGTTTGCAATGGCACCCATCATGATCCTGCTACGGAAAAGCTCCTGATACCAGCGCAGACTGAAGCCGCCCCATACTGACATCGACTTCGACTCATTGAACGAAAGCACAATAAGCGCAAATATCGGCAGATACAGGAACAGCATGATAATTAAGATGTAAATGCGTCCTAATACTTTCTTCATTCTTTCATTATCTGTAAATAAACCCGGAATAAGACATTGCCGGGTTATACTAAAACACCTCTAAATAAGATTTGCACCGCCTGTTTTATCAAACTTCTGAAGCATAAGCATGCTCAGAATAATAAATACCATCATGACCAGTGAAAGTCCTGAGCCGAGATACCAGTTTGAATTGACAGTGAACTCCTGCTCGATGATATTGCCGATAAGATTTATCTTGCCTCCGCCGAGCATATTAGAAATAACGAATGTTGTCAGCGCAGGTATGAACACCATCGTGATGCCGCTTACTATTCCCGGTACAGAGAGCGGTAAAATAACCTTCGTGTATACTTTGCTTTTTGTAGCGCCAAGATCGTATGCCGCTTCGATCAGATGATTGTCGATTTTTGACACTGTATTGTATATCGGGAGTATCATGAACGGCAAAAAATCATATACCATGCCGAGAACTATAGCTCCCGGAGTGTTCATCATCTCCTGTCGCGGAAGACCTACAGCTGTTATCAGCGCGTTTATTACACCCTGCCTTTCAAGAAGAACCTGCCATGCCATCGTACGAAGCAGAAAGTTCATCCACATCGGCAGGATGATGACAAATATAAGGAACCCCTGTTTCCCATACTTGCTCTCCCTGAGGACCATTGCCATCGGGAATGCCAGCATAAGGCAGATAAGCGTGCTTATGAAAGCAAGCAAAAGAGAGAGGCCAAGCGCCTGAAGGTGGTCGCCTCTGAACATTGCCATGATGTTATCAAAAGTAAAGTTTCCTTCTCTGTTCGTAAAACCATAATAGGCAATCGAAGCAAGAGGAATGATGGTTCCGGCAAATATCCATATAATGAACGGAATTGAATAAGATTTCCTGGCTATCATAGATCGAGTTCTATAGCGTGTTCTGCCTCGCTTTTCGGCTTATGCATTATCTGTATATTTTCAGGGTCGACATACATGCCGATCTTCTCTCCTACATCATGCTGGTCGTAGTTCTGCAGCAGCCATTCTACCTTTCCGTGTTCGCTCTGCACCAGCATTTCATAATGGACTCCTATAAAGAGCTTTGAGATGATAGTTCCGTTCCAGAGTCCTTCGCCATAAGGCACTATATCAATGTCCTCGGGTCTGATTACAACGTCCACCCTGCGTCTCGGAGGGAAACCTTCCTCCCGTCCGTCTATGCATGGATAGTCAATACCGTCAATGCGCACAACTTTCTCATCCACCATCTGACCTGAAAGGATATTGCTGTCGCCGATGAAGTCTGCCACAAAAGCATTTACCGGTTCATCATAGATCTGCTGAGGAGTGCCCTCCTGCTGTATATATCCCTCATTCATAACAACGACCTTATCGGACATTGTAAGAGCCTCTTCCTGGTCATGAGTAATATAGATGAATGTAATGCCGAGTTCCTTTTTGAGACGTACAAGTTCGTACTCCATCTCCTGACGGAGCTTAAGATCAAGAGCGCCGAGCGGCTCATCCAGGAGCAGCACTCTCGGTTCGTTGACGATCGCTCTTGCCATAGCGATCCGCTGCTGCTGACCGCCTGACAGCCGGTCTATACGTCTGTTTTCAAAGCCCTTAAGGTTAACAAGTTTCAGAGCATTGGCAACTTTTTTCTTTATTTCTGACTCGGGTCTGTTTTTAACCCTGAGGCTGAATGCAATATTTTCACCAACTGTCATATGCGGGAAAAGCGCATAATTCTGAAACACGGTATTGACCGGACGCTGATTTGCCGGCATATCCGTAATATCCTTGCCCTCAAAATAAACCCTGCCCTCGTCCGGCTTCTCAAAACCGGCGATAATACGTAGAGTCGTTGTTTTGCCGCATCCCGAAGGGCCCAGCAGTGTAACGAACTCATTCTCGTCCACGCTGAGATCGATGCCATTCAGAACTACGGTATCTTCAAAACTTTTTACTATTCCTTCAAGTCTAATCAGTTCGCCCAATGAAGTTCCCTTTCTTTAAGAAACTGTGTGTGTCAGCTGATACTATTCTGCCTTGAGTCCAAGTTCATCGAGTACTCCGAGAATGGATTCCATCTGAGTTCCCTCGTTGAATTCGATTTTGCCCAGGTCCGCTTCCTGTGAAAGAACCGGATCGACCGGGAGCTGCTCAAGAAGTTTGATGCCATATGTTGCAGCAACTGCCTTTGCCTGGCTAGGTCCGAACATCTCGATTTTGCGTCCGCAGTCAGGGCAAGTGATGTAACTCATGTTTTCAACGAGTCCGAGAACAGGTATATTCATCAGATTTGCCATTTTGACTGCCTTGCCGACTATCATGGATACGAGATCCTGAGGCGATGTGACGACGATGATGCCGTCAATAGGAATCGACTGGAACACCGTCAGAGGAACATCGCCTGTCCCCGGAGGCATATCTATGAAGAGAACATCAAGATCTCCCCAATAAACTTCTGTCCAGAACTGCTCTACTACGCCGCCGATGACAGGTCCTCTCCAAACGACAGGGTCTGTCTCATTCTCAACGAGAAGGTTGATGGACATCAGCTTTATATTCATAGGAGTCTCTTCAGGCAAAATTCCGTAATCACTGCCATATGCCTTTGTATGCACTCCGAACATCTTTGGAATTGATGGGCCGGTGATATCAGCATCCATGATACCTGTCTTGTATCCGTCCCTTGTGGCAGCCAGTGCAGAAAGAGCCGTTACCATCGATTTTCCGACTCCGCCCTTACCTGATACTACACCGATTACCTTTTTTACAGAGCTGTATGGATTGAGTTCAGCCTTCTGGATGCCTCCTGCTCTTGAAGCGCAGTCAGCACCGCAGGTGCTGCAATCGTGTGTGCAGTCCTCAGGAGCTGCTCCGCCTTCGTGTCCGCCTTCATGCATACGAATGTTCCTGTACTTGTTGATCATTTTTTTCCTCCAAATAATAACTTATTAGTGTTTTATTCCGCAGCGAGCGTTTTCATTTCGCTCATCATGCCTCCGAATATGGCATCCTGCAGTTCTTCGTTTTCTTTTATGTTTGCGATCCACTCTCCATTGCCGAGAGGATCGACGCATACTATCTGTATAGTTTTTATGTATTCTTTCTTGTCAATAGAATTGAGTCCGGCGAACAGCAGCTCATAAAAACCTGTAAGATCATCTGGTTTTATATCTTTATTTGTTTTCAGATACTCTGTCCAGGCCGCAAGATACTCCCTGCCGAAATCACAGGTCTTTATTTTTACGCTGACGAGAGTGTAATCATCGTCTTTATCGTTGCCCTCTTCGCTGCCGGTAATTACAAAATCAAAGCTTCTGAGCTTTTTAAGGAATCCGTCGAAGTTTGCCTTTCCTTCGTCTGACAGAGAATCCCTGAGACTTATCACTTCGCTGCCTAAGGCATCCGTTTCCTGAAGAGCTTTGAGCTCTTTTGACACCTTTTTTTCTGCGTCATTCATCGAAGAGCAGCCTGCAAACATCAAAAGGCACAACAGAAACGCAAGTCCTGCTGCTGCAGCTCTCAGAATATTCTTGTTTACCGATAACCTTTCTTTGCCAGTCATTCTTCAATCACTTTACAACTGTTCTTGATTCGCCGTCGAATACTGTTATCCCGGCCTTGTCCATTGCCGGCAGCAGTTCCACTGCGTATTTTCTGGATGTTCCCAGCCTGTCCCTGTACTCAGCGAGTGTGAAATTACCGTTGAAAGACCTTGCAACACTAACAGCGTTATCCCATGCTGCTTTATCTATGTAATACGAAGGGTTCACCTTGTATATTGCCCCTTCCGATTCTATATCTTCCTGTATCGCGCGTACTATCCTTCCATCAGGATAAAGAGCGAGGATCTCATCGTTCCTTATCATCTCAATTCCGGCACCAGCATACATCCTTGCGATTTTATCCTTCAGAGCACACTGTTCAGGTGTATACTCGATGCTGAACCCGCTGATTGCGATAGATTTTCCTTTATCTTCGATGACTCCTTGTCCGAGCATGTACTTAACAACCGCCTGAACAAGCTTATTATCATCCGTGTACCACCGTTTTTTCAGCCTGGAGAGAAGTTCCTGACGCGGTATGCCATCAGCCAGCGGATTGTCAGCATGATAATCATTGATGATCTTCTCTGTGTCATCTTTCATGCGCGCATACTTGGAATCATTAACGATCGTATTATCGGACAGGACTATTAACGCCCCGTCCGCGATTCCGCCTTCTGACTCTGATTCCATTTCATGATCAAGAAGGCCCAGCTCCCTGGCGAGATCCTTCTGTCTTACAAATTGTCTCTCGCCAGCCTTTGCGTATATTACCTCACTCAGACTTCCCTTTGACAGCACTTCCATTCCTGCGAGTACTTCAGGCTTGTTTCTCTTATGCTTTGAAGGCAGCGCATCTATTATGCGTCCGCCGCCGACAGTGATTATCGGCGAGTAGAACCTGATAATGAATCTGTCGCCTCGTCTGACAGCCGCCGGCTCCTCGAGTCTGAGCTGCGCGTAAGCGGTCTCTCCTGCAGACAAAGCATCCCTGTCGAGAAGGATCACCTTGCACAGCACTTCATCGGAACCGCAGTAAAGGTGTACCCTGCTGTTGTTCAGAACTATCCTGTCTGTCGAGCTGAAAATGCTGAGTTCTGTATCGATTATGCTGGTGACCGTCACCGCATCAGCATACGCAACTATATCTCCTCTGTCTATGTCTTCTTTCGGAACACCAGACAGGTTTATGGCTGTTCTCTGCCCGGCAACAGCGATGTCTGTATCCTTTCCGTATGTCTGTATACCCCTGACTTTAGCCTTGATACCCTTCGGATAGATCATCACATCGTCACCGATCCTGACATTTCCATCCATCAGTGTACCCGTCACAACTGTTCCGAATCCCTGCATGGTAAATACCCTGTCAACAGGCAGCCTGAACAGTTCTTTCTCTTCGCGGCGCTTATTTTTTCTGTCGCATTTTGCGATGATCTCAGACCTGAGTTCCTCTACTCCCTCTCCTGTAGCTGCGCTTACAGGTATTACAGGTTTCCCGTCGAGGAACGTGCCTTTGAAATAATCATCAACTTCTTCGAGCAGCATTTCGAGCCACTCTTCATCAACCATGTCGGTTTTGGTCACAGCGATTATTCCATCATCAATGCCCAGTGAGTTCAGTATCTCAAAATGTTCTCTGGTCTGAGGCATTATTCCCTCATCTGCTGCAACAACAAAGAGAACGAAGTCGATACCTCCGATACCGGCAAGCATGTGCTTTATGAATTTCTCATGCCCCGGTACATCGATGACTCCTATATTGTATCCGGCATCGTTCGGAATATGCGCAAATCCAAGTTCGATAGTGATGCCGCGTTTTTTCTCTTCTATGAGCCTGTCCGTGTCGATTCCGCTGAGCGCTTTAATAAGCGTCGTTTTTCCGTGATCGACGTGACCGGCCGTGCCTATGATAATATTTTTCATTCTTACTTTCTGAAAGCCTCTGCTGTCGTTTCTATCTCGTCATCCCCAATTGTACGGACACAGAGCAGAAGTCTGTCTTCGTTTATTCTGCCAATCACCGGGATATCTGCTTTGCGCAGCTTCCTTTCCGTTCTGTCGGCGGACTTCATTCCGTCTCTCACGGATACTGCCCATCCCGGGAGTCTTACCATCGGTGCAGAGCCTCCTCCGATCTGATCCTCAACAGGTACCAGCTCTACAGATACAGATGGATCCACCCTCTTTATAGCGTCGGCAAGCCTTTCGGCTTTCTTACGCATTTCTTCGTTTGATGCAGATATCATGCGCAGTACAGGTATGTCTCTTAGCGCCGTCCTGCGGTCTCTGTACTTCATCAGAGTCGCTTCGAGTGCAGCAAAAGTCATTTTATCTACTCTCATTGCTCTCGCAAGCGGATGCTTCTTCATAGCTTTTATATATTTCTTCTTACCGACAATGATACCTGCCTGAGGTCCTCCAAGCAGCTTATCCCCGCTGAAAAGCATTACATCAATGCCTGTAGCCAGCGAAGCCGGAACGTTAGGTTCTCTCAGACCGTATTCGGACATGTCGATCATCAGGCCGTTGCCCATGTCAAAGATTACCGGAAGATCATGTTTTTTACCGAGCTCCACGAGTTCCTCCAGCGAAGCCTCTTCGGTAAATCCAACTATGTCATAATTGGACTTATGAACTTTCATAAGAGCCCCTGTCTCAAAACGTTCTCCGTGACGAGGATCTGCATTATACCAGTCGCCTTTGTCAAGCATCTCCTTTGTCATGACAGCGTCTTCATAATCTGAGATCTTTGTTTTGTTGCTTGTTCCTACTTCCTGCAGGTAAGCTCCGGACTGCATCATTATATCAGGGATCCTGAATGCTCCTCCTATCTCAACGAGCTCCCCTCTGGAGACCACGATTTCCCTGCCTTTACCCATGGAAGCCAGGACTATCATTGTGGCGGCCGCATTGTTGTTGACCACCATGGCATCTTCAGCTCCTGTCAGTTCAGCTATCAGATCGCCAACAAGATCATGCCGCGATCCGCGTTTTCCCTTATGAACGTTATATTCAAGGTCGGAATAACCCCTTGAAACTCTTTCAACGTTTTCTACTGCATCCTTACACAGAGGTGCTCTCCCGAGATTAGTATGCAGAATCGTTCCTGTAGCATTGATCAGAGGATAAAGATTCAGTTTCTCATCCTGGGAGACTCTCGCTGCGGCAGCTTCAGCTACTGCTGCCGTCTCTATAGCAGATGTATCAAAGTCCTCTGTTTCACCATCTTTGAGATCAAGTATCGAAGCTCTCAAAGCAGCGATCACAGCACGCACCGCATCAGTCACAAGAAGGTCACCCTTCTCTTCTGACAATACAACAAGAGACTCCTGTTTCATCACTTCGTCGATCTTAGGGAGTCCTCTCAATAATTCTTTCTTTGTCATGGCATCCGACCTCCGTAATCAAATTGGCGGGAGTACGTGGGAATCGAACCCACCCGGGAGGCTACTAACCCCCTGCAAACGGTTTTGAAGACCGCGAGGCACACCAGCACCTATCTACCCCCAGGTCGCGGTGAAACCAGCGCATCAGAAGCGCTGACCGCACTCAGAAAATTATACTAAAAAAGCGCTGCTGTATCAAGACCGCAGCGCTCTTTTTACATTGTTTCAGATAAACCATTCGATAGAATCTTCAGGATCCAGTGTGTCTGTTGACATGGCCTGCCCGCTTGGCTTAGTGACTATGGTTACTCCCGGATCAAGCGAATGTGTAAGCCATACATTTCCGCCTACCACACAGTCGTCGCCTATCCTTGTATCTCCTCCAAGTATTGTTGCTCCCGAGTAGACTACCACCCTGTCGCCGAGATCAGGATGGCGCTTGATGCCTTTGACAGGTGTACCGTCAGGGCCGACCGGGAAACTCTTTGCGCCAAGAGTAACATGCTGATACAGCTTTACATGCTCACCTATCGTAGTAGTTTCACCGATGACAACACCTGTTCCGTGGTCAATGAAGAAGTATCTTCCTATCGTTGCCCCCGGATGGATATCTATTCCTGTTGTCTCATGCGCCTGCTCCGTCATAACTCTTGGTATCATCGGCACTCCCAGCTCATATAATCTGTGGGCAATCCTGTATGTAAATATGGCAATAAAAGCCGGATATGTCATTATGACCTCATCCAGGCTCTTTGCAGCCGGATCCCCGTTATATCCGGCCTGTACATCTGTCTTAAGGACTTCAAGTATGTCAGGCAGAGAATTGACAAGAGCCTCAGCTTTCTCCGAAGCCTCTTCAGGATTTTTGTATACAAGCTCAAGAGTCTGTTCAAGGGCATCATACGCCCTCATCAGTTCATATGTTCTTTTTTCAGTCTCAGCAAATCTTGGGCGCGATTTACCGAAATGATAAGGAAACATGGCCCTCTTCAGATGATCCAGTGCTTCCGCGACTTTCTCCTGCATGCCAAGAAGATGACCGTCGATAGGTCTGGTATCGATTTCAGTCATTCGTGTTGCAAGCTCTTCAAGGTGGGCTGCTTTCACACCCCGGTTCTCTATCGTCATGCTGTCTCTCCCGTAGTCCGTACCTTTTCTATGCTTTCGCTTCGTTCAGAGCAAGTCTGAGAGCTTTGCTTAACTGATCGGGACACGAAGTATCCTTGAATCCGCATCTGGTTCCTTCAAGTTTTCCTATCACATCTTCAGCATTCATTCCCGCAATCAGCTTGGATATACCGCTGAGGTTGCCGTTACATCCGCCTGTAAAAGCGACATCCCTGATGATATCCCCGTCCAGCTCTATTTCTATCATCATCGAGCATACGCCTTCGGGATAAAAAGTAAACTTTTTTGTCATTTCTGCCCCTTTGGTTTACAGCCCGATCTCATCAGCAATCTCTCTCATTGCCTCGAGCGAAACATCAACGAACTCATCCCATTCCATACCTGCCTTCTCTATCAGGCTCATGAACTGCCTGTTTGCTCCTGCAGCGAAACGGGTTTCTTTGAATCTCTTGTTGACTGATTTATGCTTTACACTGGCAATCTTCTTATCCGGATAAATCTGTGCAATCGCCTTCAGGAATCCAGACATAGGATCCGCCGCGATGAGCGCATATTCGAGCTGGGTTTCAGGATTCTTACCGCATGCCGGGTTATGTGACATGATTGCATTTTCCATTACAGGGTCACCGAACCCTTCTTCTCTGAGTATCTTAGCAGATGTAGGACCGTGTGTGCCGAAATCATCTCTCCATGGTGCGGTCTCCTCATCGAGATCGTGCAGCAGACCGCATATTCCCCAGTATTCGACATCTTCCGGTGCCAGCTTCTTCGCCAGGCCTCTCATTATTGCTTCAACAGCATAGCTGTGAGTAATGTAATTTTCACCTTTAACATATTTGTGCAGGAGTTCATTTGCCTGCTCTCTCGTAAGTTTAGCTTCCATTTTAGGGTTATATCTCCTTGTATAAATATTTAATATTTTGTCTATATTTCTAACGCCATATCTACCACTTCGGCGAAAGTATCTTTTATGCGCAATGCAGCTTCAGTGACCTCCGCTCCGGTCAGCGGTTTATTGAGCACTCCGGCAGCCATGTTCGACAGGAACGATATACCGATTATCTCACGTCCTGCGTGATTTGCAATGATTGCTTCCGGAACGGTAGACATTCCTACAGCGTCCGCACCGATTATTCTTGCAAACCTGATCTCAGCAGGAGTCTCAAAGCTCGGGCCGGTAAACATAGCATATACGCCCTCACGAAGCCTGATTCCTTTTGCAGCAGCTGCTTTTATGAGCTTTTCGCGCAGTTCCTTGTTGTATGTATATGTCATATCAGGGAAGCGCGGGCCGGTCGCATCCAGATTTTTGCCTATAAGCGGATTGTTGCCCGAAAGATTGATGTGGTCGCTTATGAGCATGAATTCCCCGGCTTTCCAGTCAGTATTGACACATCCCGCAGCGTTCGTGATGATAAAGCGCTTCACTCCGAGCGCTACCATTACTCTTGCCGGATAAGCCGTCTTGTCCATGTCGCGGTTCTCATAGTAATGGAACCTGCCTGCCATGATGATGACCTTTTTACCATTGTACTCTCCGTAAACGATCTGGCCTCTGTGGTCGGAGACCAGGCCGGCCTCCATGCCGGGAACATCGTTATATGAAAGTATAAGTGGATTTTTTATTCTGTCTGCAAAATCATTGAGGCCGGACCCGAGAATTATTCCGACTTCGGGTCTGATCACTCCTCTGCTGTAAAGAAAAACCGCAGTTTCTCTTATGCGCTCATCAAGCGGTCTGGTCATGTCTGTAGTCATCTTTCCGTTCCCCCTCATTCCTGCGATCTGAGAACAAGCTCTCGTGCTTCCGCAATGCTGACACCGCGCTCTCTGGCAATGCGTGCAAGGTCCTCATATTCGAGTTTGCTTCTCTCCACCCCGTATCCGCTGACCCTTTTGCATCTTACTGTACCGTAAGCGGTATCCAGAGTCTCTTCATTTCTGTCGAGTATATATCTTTCGGATATCAGCTCTCGTATGCCTATAGTTGTTGTGTATCTGAATATAAGGCGCACGAAGCGTTCCTTCTCGGCCTCTTCATCAGAACACATGACAGTCATCAGAGTAGCCGGTCTGCCTTTCTTCATCTGAACAGGGATAAGAGTCACATCCTTTGCGCCTTCTTCCATAATCCTTTCAGCAGCAAAAGCGAGCTCCTCCGCAGTCATGTCATCTATATTACACTCAAGCTCACATATCCTGTCTTTCATCACTTTAATAAATCTGTCTTTGCAGGTGCGAAAGTATCTTGACCTTGATGACGTCAAACACGACATCGTTCATACCGCTGTTCAGTACAATATCAGCAAGATACTTTGTAGGTTCTACGTAAATGTAGTGCATCGGCTTTACCGTGGTCAGATACTGCTGAGCTATTCCCTCTACATCTCTGCCGCGGTACTTGACATCGCGTATCACACGGCGGAGTATCCTCTCGTCAGCGTCAGCTTCTACATAAATCTTTATATCCAGAAGATCTCTGAGTTCCTCGTTCTGAAGCACCATGATACCCTCAACTATTATGACCGGAGACGGCTTTATCGTTACAGTCTCCTTACTTCTGTTATGGATCGTATAGTCATATACAGGGCATTCTACCGGCTCACCGTTTCTGAGTTTTCTCAGATGCTCTATGAACAGATCAGTTTCGAAAGCATCCGGATGGTCATAGTTTATGAGCTTACGCTCCTCAAAAGGAATGTCATCGTGAGCTCTGTAATAGTTATCATAGTAAATGACAGTAACTCTGTCGCCGAACTCATCTTTAATACGGTTTGTAAATGTCGATTTGCCGGAACCGGTTCCTCCGGCAACACCTATGATCAAGCAGTCCATCAGGATATCCCTCCGATTTTTAACACAAAAAAGACGAAAGCCCATACCCGCTTAATAATATAATTTTCAAGCCGTCCCGGTCAATGATGTTCGTGCTCTAAATCAGCTTGAAATGCGCGGACTTCCATCGATTTTCACTTCATTATAAAGATCTGACAGAGCTTCACTTATTTCTTTTTCACGCGCAAGCGCCTCGTCCAGCTGCTTCTCCGTGAGCTGCACAAGAGCGTTTTTCCCTCTCATCCTCACCCTGAAGTCCCTGAAGCCCATTCCATGCAAAATGCTTTCAGCACTCTCCGTGATTTCGAGCTTTTCCTCAGTAATCGTCTCACCCATGAGTATTCGTGTCGCAAGGCATGCGTATGCCGGTTTATTCCAGGTAGGCAGACCTGCCTCTCTGGATGCCTTCCTGATATCCTCCTTTGTCAGTCCGCACTCTCTAAGCGGCGATCTTATGCCATACTCGCCGAGAGCCCTGAAACCCGGCCTGTCATCAGCATCATCCGACGCATTCGTCCCATCGCATACCATATCATAGCCGTCGTTCCTGGCAGCCTCCGTTATGGCTCTCATTATATGCTGTTTGCAGTAATAGCAACGATCAGGCGGATTTGACTTTACTCTTTCATCTGAAAGAACATCCGCTTCTATCATGCTAAGCGCACAGTTTATCTGATCCGCCACATTCTTTGCGTCTTCAAATTCAAAGCCAGGCTGGAATACCGATTTAACATAATAGGCCTTTACATCCGCTCCCGCCTTTACTGCTGCGTAAAGCAGATATGTCGAATCCACACCTCCGGAAAAGGCGACCGCGATTTTCCTATTAACAGCGAAGAATTCCTCTAGTCTCTTATTCATATCACAAGCTCCCTCCGGAAAGTCCGGAAATCACGGACCACGCTTCGATCAGCTTTTCAAGCGTCCACTGCGCATTTGCCGGACTGGTAGATGGAAGGCATACAGCCCCGCGGCCGGTCTCCGGCTCTATATACCTGCAGTAAAGCTCATGAGATTTACGCCCGTTGCAATATATGTACTTTATATTGCAGTTATCCAGTATGATCCCTATATCATTTGCGCGGGCATTCCTTATACTTGCATCAGAAGAACCGTTGATCTCGCAGCTTGCGATCGAATCCCACAATGCCAGGCCGTTAGTCAGGATAAGCTGTTTCTTTTCCTCTATGCTTTGGGGTACAGGTTGTTTGAATACAGCAGCAATGACCCTCCAGAACCGGTTCTGAGGATGTCCATAGAAAAAATTCTGCTCCCGCGATTTAACAGATGGAAATGACCCGAGAATCAATACTCTGCTGTTCTCATTGAACAACGGCCCAAATGGATGCTGCAAACTGCTCATTCGCTTCTCACTCCCTCCTCATATCCGTGGCATGCATTCCGGATATGATGCTTATGCACTATGACACATATGATATCATATATTACGCTCATTTTTTTGTTACACGTGAACGTATTTCAGCCAATTATTGTTAACCTGCACAAAAAATCAAGAGTTTTTTTGTATTCTTTTAATACATTAAGATTTTCCAAAAGGTATTGCATTTTGTTTTTATATCAGTACAATAAAGACAACAAGAGAGAAGCCGGACAGATAGATATATAGAGAAAAGAAGTTGTTGGATGGTCCGGTAAAAGAAAAAGCGCGCAGCGCGCAGAATATGGAGGACAGACCAATGGGAGCATTTGAGAAAGGGGCTGTTCCGCTATAAAGACACTGCAAGGCAGGCCGACTTACAGGCAACCCGGAGGTGACAAATAACGGGACACCAAATCATTATCAGCAGATGTGATCGCGGGGCAGCCTGAAAAACAACTTGCAAAACGAAAAATCCGAAGCTGTATTGAAGATATGTACAGCGGAGACACAACAGAATACAGGAAGTTTCGAGGGACGGGAAAAACCCGTCCCCTTATTGTTGTTCCGATAACAAAACCCCGCTCAGTCAGCGGGGTCTAATCACGAAAATCATATTTTCATATATAACTTATTTGATGAGAAGTTCTGCGATCTGTACTGCATTTGTTGCAGCTCCCTTACGGACCTGGTCACCGCAGCACCAAAGATTGATGCCATTCTCGTTCACCAGGTCGCGGCGGATCCTGCCTACATATACGATATCCTGATTGGATGTCAGCAGAGGCATCGGATAGATCTTTTCGGATGGCTCGTCATACAGTCTGCATCCCGGAGCCTCTGCGATGGCAGCTCTGACATCTGCAAGATCGAGCTTTTCTTCTGTAATAACGTCAATTGATACAGCGTGCGATCTTTCCACAGGGACTCTGACGCATGTGCAGCTGACTTTGAGCTCAGGCAGGTGCATGATCTTGCGGCCTTCATTCTGCAGCTTCATCTCCTCTGAAGAATAAAGGTTCTCACCGAATCCGCCGATCTGAGGAATGACGTTGTATGCGATCTGATACTGGAATACCTTTGGCTCGATCTCCGCTCCATAGGAATTGCCTTCACCTCCTGCTGCTCTTGCTTTAAGTACAGCTTCGGACTGATCATACATTTCTACAGGGCCAGCTGCACCGGCACCACTCGTAGCCTGATACGAAGAAGCATATATTCCATTGATCCTGGACAGCTTATTGATCGCATTGATAGCTACAAGTGAAATGATCGTTGTGCAGTTCGGATTGCTGATGATGCCGCTGTTCCACTCCACATCCTCAGGGTTGATTTCAGGAACTACCAGAGGAACATCCGGATACAGTCTGAATGCCGATGAGTTATCTACGAATACTGCTCCTGCAGCCTTGATGTGTGGTGCCATAGCTTCTGCTATGTCGTTCTCCGATGCACCAAGAACGATATCGAGTCCGTCAAAAGCTGTCTCGCATGTTCTCTGTATAGTAACATCACCAAAAGGTGTACTGAGGACCTTGCCCTCAGATCTTTCACTTGCCAGGCATCTCAGCTCGCCTACCGGGAAATTCCTCTCAGCGAGGACCTTGATCATCTGCTGTCCGACTGCTCCGGTCGCACCCATTACTCCTACGTTGTACTTCTTCATGTCTACCCTTCCTTTTCTTTATTAGCTCTATATTCTTCCGCAAATTTATTTAGCAAAGCTTTCATAAAGCAACTGTATCGCTTTCTCGAAATCTTCATCGTAAACACCTACCATGATATTGATCTCGTCAGCACACTGCTCTATGGTTCTGATGTTGATTTTGTTTTCTCCGAGTGTCTTGAAAATCTTACCCGAGATACCTGTCCTGTACGCCATCTGACGTCCTACGATAGCTATCAGGCTGACTCCTTCTGTGAGAGTGCAGTTGTCGATACTCTCAAATTCTGACAGCTCCTGCATAAGCTCATGTTTTCTGCCTCCGATGCTGCTGCTCGGGAATACCACAGAGAAACTGTCTACACCGCTAGGTATTTGTTCTACTGGAATCTCATAGCGGTCGAACACCTCGAGCACCTCTCTGAGCAGACCGAGCTTCTCCTCACCTATCCTGCTTTTATATATACCGATAATCGAGAAGTTGCGCTTCCCCGCTATTCCCGTAATGAACCTTTCGGTTTCCTCTTCAAGCTCGTCGTCGAAGTGCTCCCTGATGATAGTGCCAGGATCGTCCGGTGCATTCGTGTTGCGGATGTTGACAGGAATATCTCTTATCCTTACAGGGAACACTGTATCTTCATGCAGCACGGATGCCCCCATATAGCTGAGTTCTCTAAGCTCGTCATAAGTAACTCTTGCAATTGTCTTCGGATTGTCGACAATTCTCGGATCCACCATGAGTATACCTGATACATCAGTCCAGTTTTCATAGACATCTGCGCCAAGATAGGCTGCCGCAAGAGCTCCTGTTATATCAGAGCCTCCCCTTGGGAACACGCGGATATCTCCGCTTGGCAGCGCGCCGTAAAAACCAGGAGTCACGATCTTTCCGTACTTGCTTTTAAGTTCCCTGAGCTTTTCCTCTGACTTTTCCGCATTTACCTTTCCATTATATTCGAAGCACAGCCAGTCGACCGCGTCCACAAACTCATAACCAAGATACTCTGCCATCAGCCTTGCGCTGAAATATTCTCCTCTCGAGGCTATGAAATCAACCGATGTCTTTTTATCTATACCGGCAAAAGTCTCGTCTATTATCGATTCTATGTCTGTCTTCAGTCCGCAGCCCTTTCTGATCTCCGCGTATCTCTTCTTTATCATGGAGAGAACCCCTTCGTACGCTACACCGTAGCGGATGTGAGCGTGGGTCAGATAGAGCAGGTCAGTTATCTTATTATCATCTCCGCTCCTCTTTCCCGGAGCCGATACTATGACCACCTCACGCGAACTTTCAGATTCTACTATTTCTTTTACCTTGGCGAACTGCGAGCTGTCTGCCAGGCTTGATCCGCCGAATTTAAGTACCTTTAGCATTTATAACGTCCCCTTCCTCTTTATTCATCAAGTGCAGCGAAGAACATCTCCCTGCCTTTCTCTTTGCGGTGATGACCCATCTCATGCATCTTCTCAACCGGGAGCGGCTTTGATATGCAGTAATAGATTCCGTCTCTTTCCTCGTAAGTGTCCACAAGCGGTTCCATGTGTTCGCACATGCGGTCGTGTCTTATGTAATATCTGTGTACGGCGTTACTGTTGTCGGCTTTCAGTGAGCTTACTCCTTTGCCGCCGACATTCTGCTCCTTGCCGTCACGTATATCGATCACATCCTGTATTACTGACTGTCCGGTAGGCATCATGCCTGCCCCCTGTCCGTAGAAGCTCTGAGTGCCAATATTCTTTGCTGTCAGAGTGATCAGATTATTGTTCAGCTTTACGTTTGCCTCAAGCGAATCAGCAGAGAACGCTGTCGGTTCAACATAGACTTCAATAGCTCCGGCTTTCTTCTCAGCTTTCATCATAAGCTTGCACGCTAGACCTTTCTCTTTCAGGTAGGCTATGTCGCAGGCCTGTATGGTATCAATGCCGTAGCAGAGCACATCCTCTTCCTGTATAGCCGTATCGAAGGCCAGATTTGTGCTGATAACAGTTTTTCTTAAAGTGTCTGTTCCTTCGATATCTGCTGACGGGTCCGCTTCAGCATAGCCTATTTCCTGAGCAATCTTAAGCATCTCACCGAAATCAGCGCCCTTATCATACATAGCGTCCAGTATGTAATTGCAGGTTCCGTTAACTATCCCTCTTACCTGCAGTATCTCATCACAGCGCTTCGTCCTCAGCAGGTTGAACAGCCACGGGATACCTCCTCCTACAGCAGATGTAAATCTGAGCTTTACGCCATTGGCTGCAGCCTCTTCCATCAGTTCACTGTAGCATGCGCTGATAAGGTTCTTGTTAGGAGTTACTACGTGCTTCCCTGCTCTCAGACATTTCAGCACATACTCTTTAGCCGGCTCAACACCTCCCATGGATTCTACAACAAGTTCGATCTCCGGATCACCGGCTATATCATCAATATCTGGTGTGATGATTTCATTGAGATACTCATAGCCTTCCCTTCCGTGCCTTGCAAGTATCTTTACTACTTCAATGCCTCCGGCAGCCTTAGCTGACTCATAAGCGCCGCTTCCGACAGTGCCGAACCCCATTATGGCAATCTTCATCCTAAATACCTCCAACGTGTATTTTCTCTTACAGTGCATTTTGTACATAAAAACGTGCAAAATGTTTTGTTGTTTATTCTAACCATCGCACATCTTTTTTTGGTGTTTTACACAAAATTTTGCGAGATTTTTTGGCGCGTTCCGTGTCTGAAAGACAATCGCTTTATCTATGTCCGCGATACGAAAACACTTGTCTTTGTGACAAAAGTAATGTATCATAATCATTGTCGTATTTCAACAATTTGTTACATTTGAAGGCGTTCAGACTTCCCTAATTAAGAAAGGCAAAAAAAATGATCGAATATGTAAGCACGAGAAATCCTTCAATAAAAGTAAGGTCGAGCAAGGCTATCCTCGATGGTCAGGCTGAAGGCGGCGGTCTTTATGTTCCGTCCGATCTCAATCTGATCAAAGCAGATTATCATGACATCATAAAAGGTGACTTCAGAAGCATGGCAAAGGCCGTCTGGAATATCTTCTTTGATGACTACGGTGAAAGCCTGGTTGATGAGCTGGTTGAAAGAAGCTATAAAAACAAGTTCTCTTCCGAAGATATAACTCCGCTGGTAAAGACCTGCAGCAGCAGATCTGAAGCTTATGTGCTTGAGCTTTATCACGGTCCGACATCAGCATTCAAGGATGTAGCTTTATCCGCCCTTCCTAACCTCATGAGCGCAGCACGCAGTATGAATGATTTCACAGATGATATTATGATCCTTACTGCTACCTCGGGCGACACAGGAAGCGCTGCCATACAGGGTTTCAGTGATGTTCCAGGGACGGGCATCATCGTATTCTACCCTTACGGAGGAGTTTCTGATACTCAGAAACTTCAGATGGTTACTCCTGCAAGTGCAAATGTAACAGCATGCGCCATACGCGGAAATTTTGATGACGCTCAGACAGGTGTAAAACGTCTGTTCAGGGAAATTCCAAAACCGGTCGAAGGTGTTTCTCTTTCCAGCGCAAACTCCATTAACATCGGAAGACTCGTTCCGCAGATCGTCTATTACTTCTCTGCATATGCCCAGCTTCTGGAAGCAGGAGTTATTGCAGACGGAGACAAAGTGGACTTTGTTGTACCTACAGGCAACTTCGGTGACATTATGGCAGGCTGGTATGCCCTCAAAATGGGGCTCCCTGTCCGCAGACTCGTCTGTGCATCAAATAAAAACGACGTGCTGACTGAGTTCCTCAGTACAGGTCACTATGACAGGAAGCGTGAGTTTTACAAAACCACCTCGCCGTCCATGGACATCCTCGTATCAAGCAACCTCGAGCGCCTGCTCTACTATGTGTGCGGACCTGAGCACACTGTCGAATATATGAAACAGCTTGAGCAGACAGGAGAATACAGCATCACCACAGAAGAGCTATCAGAAATCAGATCCGTGTTCACAGGAATATATGCATGTGACGATGAAGGTGCCGAAGCTATAAGAAGCGTATTCGAAGCTGACAGATACTTGATGGATACCCACACTTCTATAGCCTGGGCGTGCATGGAAAAATATAAAGATGATCAGGGATGTTCAGTTGTTCCTGCTGTAGTCCTGTCAACGGCTTCACCATATAAGTTCTCAGCTGCTGTACTTGAAGCACTGGGTGAAGAACTTACAGGAAGCGATGAAGGCAACATGAACAAATGCTTTGAAATCACAGGCGCTGAAATACCTGCCGGTCTGGCCGGAATATTTAAAAAGCCTATAATTCATAACGATGTCATCGAAATATCGGATATGAAGTCATACGTTATTGAAAAGAGTAATTCCAGGGGTTAACATCATATGGAAGGTAAATACTTGATCGTAGATAAGGCTCTTCTGCCTTCATATTGTGAGAAAGTCTCCCTCGCCAAAGAACTGCTGGAGGAGGGTAAGGCCGCTGATATAAGCGAGGCCGTAAAAATGGTAGGAATATCACGCAGTACTTTTTACAAGTATCGTGATATGGTCAGAGACATAAGCACAGTCTCCATGGGTCGTCATGCCATTGTATCTATGATGATGAGTCATAGTGTAGGAACCCTTTCTGCTGTACTCAACATCATCTCACGCTATGGTTACAGTGTTTGGACCATAACACAGAATCCTCCCGTAGACTCCAGGGCAAACGTGGTCATCACGCTTGAGCTTGGAGAGGATGCTGTAAGTCTTGACAGCATGTTGAGAGAAATCACAGAAGCGCCCGGTCTTTCGCGGGTGCAGCTGCTTGGAATGGATTAGGAGGATAAATGGACTTCAAACAGATCGAAGCTTTTGTCAATGTGGTCAGATACAAAAGCTTCAGCAAAGCCGCTGATGCAACATTTTTTACACAGCCCACAATCAGCACCCACATCCGCAATCTTGAGAAAGAACTCGGAGTTAAACTTCTTGACCGTAAGAGCCGAATCGTTGAAATGACTCCGCAAGGCTGCAAATTTTACAAGTACGCCGTTGAGATGATCAATGCGCGGGCTCAGGCTTTCGATGCACTTAACGGAAACAGCGAAGCCATAGGAGGGATACTGGAGATACAGACCTCATCTATTCCTGCTGTCACATTCCTGCCTGATCTTCTCTCCGGATTCCGGACAGAACACCAGGGTATCCAGTACTATGTTTCCGTATCGGACACACAGACTGTCATCGACAACATCACAGAACGCAGAGGCGAGATCGGATTTATAGGCGAGAAAATAAGCTCTTCTTCAATAGAGTGTACCAAAGTAGCAGTAGACAGATCTGTCCTCATTGCTCCTGTCAATTATGAATTATCTTCATCTATAAAGCTTGCAGATGCGATAAGATATCCTTTCATCTGGCGAGAGACCGGTTCTGCCACTCGCAGAACATTTGAGCTGGCAGCACTCAGAGCAGGCTTCGAAAAAGATGTATTTGAAGTAGCCGCTTTGGTCGATGATATGGATACTACGATCCGTTCAGTCGAAGCAGGACTCGGCGTTGCTATCATTTCGGAAAAGGTAGCATCATCCCTCGGCGGAAGAGTAAGAGTTGCCGAGATTGAAGACTTTACTGAAGACCGCACCTTCTACATGATCAATCTCAAAAGCATATCATTCTCCCCTGCCGCTGCAGCTTTCAGTGAATACGTCAGAGAAAACCTGGATAACTAGTATTCATTTATAAGTTCAACTCAAAAGTAAAACGGTGCCCCCTGAAGCGGAACACCGTTTTTGATTATTTCAGTTTACTTTTCTAATCGTGTATCTCTACAGAATATCTGCTGTTTCCTGGCTTGAAGCATCCGATGACAGCCGTCTCGCATCCCTTCTCACCAAGCTGTTCTACTAATCTAGGAATCTCGCTTTCTTTAACAGCGATCAGAAGGCCTCCTGAAGACTGAGGATCATACAGGCAGTCTATACGTGCCCTGAGTTCAGGATCACGGTTCGGATCCTTCGAAAGGAACTCCATGACCTCAGCTCCGACATACTCCATGTTGCGGTACGCACCTGCCGGTATGATGCCCAGAGCTGCCATCTCAAGAGCTCTCGGGAATATAGGCACTTTGTGGCTGTAAAGCTCAAGCGTAACGCCGCCTGCCCTTGCCATCTCTGCCGCATGACCCATCAGACCAAATCCGGTGATATCTGTGCAGCCGTCGACCTTGACTCCCTGCATCGCCTCCCAGCCATATTTATTGAGGAAAGCCATCGAAGATTCAATTTCTGCATTCTCTTTCTCGCTGAGCAGGTCTACCTTGGCAGCAGTAGTAAGTACGCCTGTTCCGATCTTCTTTGTAATGACCAGAAGATCCCCGGCACTTGCGCTGTTACTGAGTATATCGTCAGGATGAGCGAACCCTGTAACAGAAAGACCGTACTTTGGCTCCTTATCATCAATGCTGTGCCCGCCTACTATCGTGGCGCCTGACTCACAAACCTTGTCATTTCCGCCTTCAAGTATTCCCTTTACTGCTTCAAGCGGAAGCTTTCCGTTTGGAAAAGTCAGCAGATTCATGGCCAGTTTAGGCTGTCCTCCCATCGCATACACATCGCTCAGGGCGTTTGCGGCAGCTATCTGTCCAAACATATAAGGGTCATCTACTATAGGAGGGAAGAAATCCACTGTGTTTATGACTGCTATATCATCTGTCAGCTTGTATACACATGCGTCATCGCTGCTCTCAAAGCCCACGAGTATACGCGGATCGCTGATCTTTGGCAGACCAGCCAGAATGTTTGACAGGACTCCCGGTCCTATTTTTGCACCTCACCCGCCCGCAGTAGTCATCTGAGTCAGGTGGACTTTTCCTGAAGGATCTAAAAAATTCTGAGCCTTTGGCTTAGGAGGTTCTATATGGCAGGCAAGTTTTTCTTTTGCTTCCTGTAAAGTTTTATCGTCAATTATTTTATCCATAGTATGTTTATTCCTGCACCTTTTTCTTTTTTTAATACACGATACTGTGTTTTTTCTATTGTCTTATTATTACATGTTTCCTATAATATTCTCAATGATTTCAGCGGCTTTGCCGCAATTATTTTACTCTGACGAAAGAGAGATATTTATGGCTAAGACAAGACAGATCATACAAATCCAGGAGAAAGTACCTCTGAGCAAAGGTATTCCACTCTCCATCCAACACACATTCGCTATGTTCAGTGCTTCAGTACTCGTTCCTTACATTCTCGGGATAAGTCCTTCCATCGCCCTCCTCATGAACGGCATCGGAACACTTATCTTTATTTTTGTCACAAAGGGCGGAGCACCTGCTTATCTCGGCTCATCATTCGCGTTCATATCGCCGGCCCTGATAGTAATCTCACAGCCTGGTCTTGGATACAGATACGCATTAGGCGGATTCGTCGTTACAGGACTCCTGATGTGCCTTGTTGCCGGTATCATAAAATTTGTCGGAACAAGATGGATAGATGCCATTCTTCCTCCTGCGGCAATGGGTCCTATAGTAGCTCTTATCGGTCTCGAGCTCGCAGGAAGTGCTGCTCAGACTGCAGGGATCCTTAACAGTGATGGATCAATGGTTGAGAATCTTGATCCAAAGGTGCTTATAGTATTCCTTGTAACACTTCTGCTGGCAATATTCGGCGGCGTTCTCTACAGAGGATTCGCAAGCGCCATTGCCATCCTGATCGCAATCGTATCGGGATATGTGCTTGCCCTGCTGTTCGGACTCGTAGACTTCAGCTCTGTTGGCACAGCAAGTATTTTCGAACTTCCGGCTTTCCAGACTCCGCAGTGGAGCGCGCAGGCCATCGCAGTCATTATTCCTGCAACACTCGTAGTCGTATCCGAACACATCGGACATCAGGTAGTCACTTCCGAGGTCGTCGGAAAAAATCTTCTCAAAGATCCGGGTCTCCACAGGTCTATGTTTGCTGACGGATTCTCGACGGCATTATCCGGCTTCTGCGGATCATGCCCTACCACCACATACGGCGAGAATATCGGCGTAATGGCGATCACAAAGGTCTACAGCGTGTGGGTCATCGGAGGAGCTGCAGCATTCTCGATTCTGCTCTCTTTCATCGGCAAAGCTTCCGCTCTCATACAGACCATTCCGGGACCTGTTATGGGCGGCGTCAGCTTCCTGCTTTATGGAATGATCGGAGCATCCGGAATCAGACTCATGGTAGACTCGAAAATCGACTACTCCAAGGCACGTAATCTGGCCATGACTTCAGTGGTATTTGTAGTCGGACTTTCCGGTATTGCCATCAACCTCGGACAGGTACAGCTCAGGGGAATGAGCCTGGCTGCCGTAGTAGGAATGCTGCTCGGACTCATCATGTACCTGCTCGACAGATATAAACTTACAAATGAGTATGATGAAGTTGATGAAGATCAGGAAAAACTGAAAACGTTTGCTTCAAGCAGGTAAAAGAACTTAATACAGGTGAGTCGTCTTCACAAACGGCTCACTTTTTATTTTAATATCTATGTTACAATTGCAGTTGAATTAGTAAATTTTAACTATAATATGGAGGGGATAAATGTCTACAGAAAGAATATTGGTTATGAATTTGGGTTCCACGTCGAGCAAGATTGCAGTCTATGACGATGACAAGGAAGTCTTTAACGACACCATCCGCCACTCTACGGAAGAGCTTGCTCCTTTCGGAGATGTTACGGAACAGTATGAGTTCAGATATGACAAGATCAAAGAATCCCTTGCAGCAAACGGCGTAAGTATGGATTCTCTGACGGCTGCTGTATCGAGAGGCGGCAACATCGTGCCATGTCCTCACGGAGCAATTGGCATCGACCAGGCAATGATCGATTTCCTTACAAGACCTGAAGATCTCGCTAAGCACCCTTCACTTATCGGAAGTATGATCGCATTTGATCTCAACAAAGAGCTTGGGATACCCGTTTGCATTTACGATGCTATCGGAACAGATGAAAAGATGCCTGTAGCAAGAGTCAGCGGAGTACCTGAGCTCCCTCATTTCACCGTAGGTCATACCCTCAACACCAGAGCAATGGCTATCAAGTGTGCAGAGGAGAAGCTCGGAAAGAAATTTGATGAGTGCACATTCATTGTTGCTCATCTTGGCGGAGGCAGCTCTATCAGACTGTATAAAGACGGTGTCAATATCGACAGCGTAAACGACGACGAAGGCAACTTTACTCCTGAAAGAGGCGGCGGAGTAAGCGCAAAGCGTCTTGTAGATCTTTGCTATAGCGGAAAATATTCATATAAAGAGGCAATGAAGCTCTTCCATGGCAAGGGCGGGCTGATCGCTCATCTCGGAACGGCAGACGCGCGAGATGTGGAGAAGATGGTCTCTGATGGCGACAAATATGCTGCTATCGTATATGAAGCAATGTGTCTGAACGTAGCAAAGGATATTGCAAAGCTTGCTGCGACTGTATGCGGAAAAGTTGACCGTATAATTCTGACAGGCGGCATCTCGTATTCAAAATACGTTTCAGGATATATTAAAGATCATGTCGAATTTATCTGCCCTGTTGAGATAATGCCGGGCGAATTCGAAATGGAAGCGCTGGCAGCAGGATGTCTCAGAGTCCTCAGAGGTGAAGAGAAACTGCAGGATTTCGGCGAAATCGCAGCATCCGCTGAAGACAGAATCAGCATCGTACCGGGAGTAAAGCCGGGTACTGTCCCTGCACGTTAAACTGACAACATAATCTGTAAGAATAGGAAAAGATCACGTTTTGTGTAAACGATTTGACAAAACGTGATCTCTTTTGCTGTTATGTAACAAAAGTAAAGTATGCTTTACATTATTCAATCAGGCCAAACTTTCTGCCGAGTTTCATCCACGATTCTTTCGATCTCTGTATGGTCTCGTTCTTTCCGCAGAAAGACGCTCTCACCCATCCAGGTCCGTGAAATGCACTTCCCGGAGTTATGAGTATACGCTCCTCCTTTGCCGCATTCACAAATTCATATTCATTTTCTACAGGAGATTTGATCCACATGTAAAATGCCCCCTGCGGATACAGTGCCTTGAGTCCTGCACCGGTAACTATCTCATAGAGATCTTTTGCGTTTACCTTGTAATAGTCGAGGTCCGATCTGCATTTAAGACATCTTTCTACTATAAGCTCCTGAATCGTTGGAGCGTTTGTGCCGCCAAGCACCCTGCATGCTACAACCAGAGCAGCTGCCAGCTCATCATGCCCTTCAGCACACTTTGGAACAGCCACATAGCCAATACGGTCACCCGGCATAGAAAGCGACTTCGACCACGAATACGCAATAAGAGAATCTGCATAATAATCACCCGGGAAAGGAACATCCTGGTCAGTGTATACCAGTTCTCTGTACGGCTCATCACAAATCAGGTAGATGGTATGTCCGAATTTTTTCTCAGCCTCTCTGAGCACATCTGCCACTTTATCGAGAGCCTCCCTGGAGTATATCTTTCCCGTAGGGTTATTTGGATTGTTCAGCATTACAGCCTTGACTTCCGGTACGAGGAGCTCTCTGAGAGCATCAGCATCAGGATCGAAACCCAGAGCCTCATTTGCAGGTACCATGATCGTCTCCGCGCCCCAGTTTCTTGCCCAGTTGCCATACTCCACAAAATACGGAGCAAACACCACCAGTTTGTCGCCAGGATCAAAAATGCACTTGTTGATCATATTTATGGAGTATGCCGCTCCGCACGACATGATTATATGATCAACATCAAAGAAATCTCCTCCCGCCCTTTCATTGAGATCTTCTGCTATGGCTTTTCTGGTCGATTCGTATCCGGCGTTTGAAGGATAGCCATGAACGAGAAGCGGATCAAGATTATGATTTATCTCATCAATAGCATCGAAAACTTCCTGAGGCGGCTTTAGTCCCGGATTGCCGATACTGAAATCATAAACGTTCTCTGCGCCATATATTTTAGCCATTTTTTTGCCTTCCTCAAACATAGCCCTTATCTGGGAGCTACCGGCGAGGAACGGCTCCATTGCTTTCGAAATCATTGAAAACCTCCTGAGCAAAATACCAATATTACATTTCTGTATATGTTTATTTTTCTATGGTAATTGTATCACATATGACCTTGCAAAATGCCTGTTTTTGTTCGATAATTGACTCATCAGAACAGTGCTTTGCGCCTGCTGCGCCAAGCGCGTATTACCCTATGTTTCAAATTTTTTTGGAGGAATACCTATGGCAAAATATGATTGGAGCAAGTTCGGACTGCATATTCCTGAAATCATGCTTCCTAAGGAAGGTACAGACTATTTCAAATGGGCTGTCGTAGCATGCGACCAGTTCACTTCAGAGCCTGAATACTGGGACAAGGTTGAAGAGATCGTAGGTGACGCACCTTCTACCCTCAGACTGATGCTCCCTGAGCTTTACCTTGACAAGCCGGGCGAAGCCGAAAGAATCAAAGATATCCGCGCAACAATGGATAAGTATCTGGAAGACGGCACTCTCAGAAAAATGGCGCCGGGCTGCATGCTTATCAAAAGAACTGCCGAGGGACGTTCGCGTCTCGGACTCGTTATTGCAACAGACCTCGAAGCATATGACTTCAACAAAGGATCAACCTCACTTACAAGAGCTACTGAGGGCACAGTAGTAGAGCGTATACCGCCTCGTCTCAGAATCAGAGGAGACGCTCCTATCGAGATGCCTCACATCCTGATACTCATTGATGACCCTGATAAATCGGTCATTGAGCCTCTCGCTGATGCTCCGAAAGAAGTCGTCTATGATACTGATCTCATGATGGATGGCGGACACATCACCGGCTGTTTCATCGAAGAAAAGGATCTTGAAGGTGCTAAGGAAGCTCTGTCGGTACTCTATGACAAGGCAGAGGAAAAGTACGGCGAAGGTCATGTTATCTTCCAGGCAATGGGAGACGGCAACCATTCACTCGCTACCGCAAAGACAGCATGGGAGAACATCAAGAAGACTCTCTCTCCTGAGGAGATCGAAGGCCATCCTGCAAGATACGCCCTTTGTGAGATCGAAAACATTCACGATGACGGCATCGTATTTGAGCCTATTCACAGAGTTATCTTCGCCAGCAAGGGTCAGTCGGGAATGGATCTCGTAAATCACCTCGTAGATCACCTCAACAAGCTTAACGGCAAAGCATATCTCGCTGATGCTGATGCTGATGTACCTGAAGGCGCATTTGAGATCCCATACATCACCGGTGCTCAGAGAGGAAAAATTGTTATTGAAGAGCCGGAAAACAAGCTTGAGGTAGGCGCTCTGCAGGCTGCCCTTGATATCATGGTCAAGGAAGAAAAAGTCTGTGATATCGACTATATTCACGGCACAGCGGCAGTTGAAAAGCTGTCTGCAAGAGACGGCAATGCAGGATTCATGCTTCCGCCGATGGATAAGTTCATGCTCTTCCCTGCTGTAGCAGCAGACGGAGCACTACCGAGAAAGACATTCTCGATGGGCGAAGCAAACGAGAAGAGGTATTATATCGAATCCCGCTACATCGCAAAATAGTATTAAAAAATCAGCAAAAAGGCAGCCTCACTCAGCGGGCTGCCTTTTTTATTGCGGGATTTTGTCTTTTTATGTATCGTCATTTTTTGACTACTTTAAACTGCTTATTTATAAGGGTAATGGTCTGAGCTGTATCTGATGCAATAATCCTGTACGTATACGTTCCCTTTCTGAGCGTGCCGAATTTGACCAAAGCATCAACCTCTTTCAGATTAAATGATTTATCATCAGGCTTTCTGGACAGAGAAATGACTTTTTTCCCTTTCCTATTAAGAATCCTTACCGTAACTTTCCTGATTCTTTTATTTGATTTGATTACACCCTTGATTGAAAAGGGATTACCCTGCTTTATCTTATCCGGTGCTCTTACCGACTTGATTTTCAATGTGCTGACCGCACATGCAGACTGTGTGCCGCTCGGCTTCGTTTCTGACGAGGCACTCAGCTGACTTATATACCAATACTTACTGACCTTTGCCGGATCGAGCATCGTTGTATATTTCCACTTTTGTATTCCTTTATTGTTAAGTCCTGTATTGCGTGACGAATCTGCAGCATAAGCGACTCCGTCCTCAACTTTAACTACGAGCACGCCATGTGTTCCCGAGCTGGCAGCATTAGTCCCATGAACCACTATGCCCTCAGGATGCACATTCAGAAGTTCCTCAAACTCCCTGATCCGTGCGGCATCGCTCTTTCCTGTGAACTTGCCGCTGTCGATCCCGAAAACGAGTCCTTCTGCATCAAACCTGAATGAATTCAGAAGCAAGCCAAATATGGTGGCAGACCTCCTGAGCTTCTTGTTTGTGACTTTACTCCAGTCCCCGGTATCACTCATTATCATCGCTCTTCTGATCATCATCTTTGTTGCTGTCAGAATACAGTCACCGCTCTTGTAGTCAGAGGCCGGTGTATAGTATACAGCTCTGTCCTCTAAAGGAGATGACTCAGCAAATACGTTGACCGGTATTGCTGTGATGACAAATGTAATCGCGATTAATAATGCTGCTATTCTTTTATTCATGGTCAGATTCCTCCGCATTATAAAGAATAGTCACACTGCAGGCGCACGTAAACTGACCTAAACACTTGTTATGCGCTGCCTTAACATATTGAAATGAAGAGCCTTTATCGGTTCGTCCCCTATCGCACCGTAATCCTGTATTCCGGGATCCGGTGATATATCGCTTATATACCAATAGTCAGTTACCAGGCTCGGATCAAGCATTGTAGTATCTGTCCATTTCTGTATACCTTCGCTGAACATACCCATGTTGTAAGATGAATCCATCGCATAGACTACTCCGTTGTCAGCTTTCACCACAAGAACTCCGTGAGTACCTGTACTGGCGGCATCTATTCCCCACACTACAATACCTTCAGGATGAGCATTCAGAAGGCTTTCAAATTCCGCTATCCTTGCATATTTGCCTTCACCGGTAAACGAACTGCTGGCGATGCTGTACGTTACTCCTTCTGAGCTATAGCAGAACCTGTACAGCAGCAATCCATCTGTAGTTGCTTCTGGCCGCAGCGATTCATTTGTGATGCTGGCCCAGCCCTTTTTATTTCGCATGATCGCCGCTCTTCGGATCATCATTCTCGTTGCTGTCAGTATACAGTCCCCATCCATATAGTCGGACTCATCTGTATAGTAGACGGTTTTGCTCTCAAGCAGATCTCCTGCGTATACCGCTGGTGATGCAAACGGGATCAGCAGAGACAGTGTAAGTAATACGGTAATAATTCTCTTTTTCATGGTTTTAACCCCCATTTTTTAAGCAAACAATATCCCACTATGACACACAGTAAACGTTATGTCTTTATTGGTAAACAAATCTAAATGCTTGTTATGGGTATTCTTAACAATTTGAAATAAACGGGGGAATTCAGGATTTTGTGAGAAAAACAGGTATGTAGATATGGAAATTCAGGAAAATGATCAGCACAAGCATAAAAAAAGGTGCAGGCCCTGAGGCCTGCACCTTTTTTGTGATTCAGCATTTTATTTATCATGCAGCAGTTGCGTCTCTATCTCTTGCCTTGTCGAATACCGCTCTCTCCTTGTCGAGTGTCGGTGTTACCTTTGCAACAATGAACGCCACGAGTCCGCCGCAGATGAATCCTGGCAGAAGTTCATAAACACCAGTCGATGCAGAGAGTCCGCCGAACAGCCATCCGAGGTCAACAATGAAGCCTGCGAGAATACCTGCGATAGCTCCCTTATAGTTGAACTCTCTCCAGAAGAGCGACAGGATGATAACCGGCCCGAAGGATGCGCCGAATGCGCCCCATGCGTTCTCTACCAGATTCATGATAGCCTGTGCGCCTGCCCCCTTTGAGGATGCGATCAGATAAGCGATAACAGCGATAATTACTACTACAATACGTCCTACAAGTACAGCTTCTTTTTCACTTGTATTCTTTTTGAACTGTGTATAGAGGTCAGCAGTAAATGAGCTGGAAGCTACAAGCAGCTGTGAGTCCGCAGTCGATACCGAAGCAGCGATGATAGCTGCAAGCAGCAGTCCGGAAAGTGCCGGCGGGAAGTACTTTCTCGCCATTGCGATGAATACGATTTTCTGCATTCCTACAGGAAGCAGTTCATCTGCTACGAGCATACGGCCCATATAAGCGATGAGGCATGCGCATCCGAGCGAGATCAGCACCCATATGATAGCAATAGTTGAAGATTTCTTGATTTGCGAAGGTTTCTCAATCGACATGAATCTCACAATGATGTGCGGCATTCCGAAGTATCCGAGGCCCCATGCCATTCCTGTAGCGATATCCTGCCAGCTTGCACTGAAGAGTCCGCCTCCGAAGTCGCATGTAACTGCAGCACCGCTTGCATCTGTGTACTCATATACCTTGGTGAGCAGCGATGTATCGAGCGTCTGGTGTGTAGCGATAACAGCAATTGGAACTGCCATAAGAGCGATCATCATCAGCATGCCCTGGAAGAAGTCTGTCCAGCATACAGCAGTGAATCCGCCGAAGATCGTGTAGAAAACGATCAGAAGAGCGAAGATCACCATCGCCGTTGTTGTAGAAATTCCCGGGAACAGTGTTCCGAATACTGTTGTACCCGCAACGAAAGCGGAAGCAACGTAGATAGTGTATGCAAAGAGGAAAATCAAAGCGCAGATCACCTGCAGTGTCTTGCTGTCAGCATCGAATCTGTTTGCCAGGAACTGCGGAATCGTTATCGAGTCATTGGCTTCCTCTGAGAATACTCTCAGTCTTCTGGCGCAGAGGATCCAGTTGAGTGCAGTACCAAGTGCAAGTCCGATACCTATCCACATCTGTCCGAATCCGAAAGCGAGGATCGATCCCGGAAGTCCCATCAGCAGCCATGCAGACATATCAGATGCCTGAGCTGAGAGAGCTGCTACCCAAGGTCCCATGGCACGTCCGCCGAGGAAGTAGTCCTCCTGGCTTCTTTGCTTGTCCTTGATATAGAAGTAAATAACTACTCCCATAAGGGCTACAAAGTAGAGAATGAACGTTAACATTTCAGAACTCATATAATACTCCTTTTCCATTGTCACCTCTTAGCTAATTTCGACTTTTATTTTTTACGGCATGCACAGATCCGGTTTATCTTTATTGATTCGAATCGTCGCAATAAGAATGGGTTTGGTGACAATAATCAATTATGTACTTATTATCACTCCAATGAATCTTTAAGTCAATCTAAAATTGATATTTAGTTATCGTTTAAGCCCTTTCTTTGTCAACCGAGCAAGGCTTTTGAATTCGCTCATTTTGTTGAAATTTCAAGGTTTTTGCGATTTATCACTCCCTGTTTTCATGCTAAAACATTGTTAATTAAATAACTAAATTGGCCTGTTTTCGCTTTCGTTTGTTAATTATTTACCTTGATAAAGCAAATAATTTATCATTATTTCTTTTATATATACATTACAAAAAATGCATAATACCATGATAGTTCATTTCTATAGTATGCAAAAAAAACCAGCGATCTCTCGCCGGAAAACAGTCAGTCTATATGGTTCCATGATTCTCATATTATCTTGTTTTTTTTGCTTTTTAGGTGTTATCAGCTTCCTGGATATTCTGGAAACGTTTTCCCCATACGTTCGTCAGCGACATGATGGTAGCAAACGCGTCAGGATCAATTTCAGCAACATATTTTTTTATCTTAATGCTCTCGGCCGGAGTGCAAATGATGCTGAGTGTTCTTCGCTCATCTTTCGTGTACTCTCCTCTGGATACATGCGATGTTACAGCCCTGTTTACATCATGGAGAACATATTCAGTGATCAGCTCACCCTTCTCTTTTGCACTCGGAATAATATCGAACTGTATGAACTTACCACCGTATCCTACCGTGATAATTGATATTACTTTGGCAGCCACTATCGCGTTGATTATTGCATACATCGCAATGTTTGTATCGAACACAAGGGCTGACACTGCAATGATCGTAATATCAATTGCCATCTGGATATCACCAGTACGCAGATGGTTAAACACCTTCTGTTTCAGGACTCTCGAGATAGTATCCGTTCCTCCTGAGGAATATCCCCCTATATAGCCGATTCCGGTAGCCAGTCCATAGAAAAGGCCTATCAGTAAAGAAGCAAGCAGCGGATCCGGGGATTTCAGAAATTCATAATCGATATGCTCAAAGATAAACAGCATTATTGGATAGGTGAACCCAAGTGCGACTATGCGTTTCACCTCTCCTATTCCCATAGCAAAATACGCTATGAGCAGTATTATCATCGATTGTGCGTAATACACAAGCGAGTAACTTACCGGGAAAAAATGCGTTATAAGCCTTGTAACACCGGGAATTCCGCCCGAAGTCATTCCGTTCGGGATCATTACGAAAATCTGCACCGACGAACCGAAAAACGCCGACGTCAGAACGATCAGCGTTTCTCTTAAAAATCTTCCTGCCTTTGTTTTAGGTGATCTTAACATTATATTGTTATGCCTCCGGATCCCAGTCAACCTGATCACGGTAGCTTCCGAACGGTGTTACCGGAAGGTATACCTGAAGATCAAATCCGAGCTCACCATAAGTGTCATATACAGGGAACATTGTTATGCATAGTGACCATCCGTTTTCGAAAGCCAGCTGCAGCGTATCCTTGGAAATCTCACCATATTTGCCGGTTGCGAACCTGACATCAAGCAGTTCTGAAGGGAAGCCGGTTTTAGGGGTTTTCAGATTTTTGTTGCCAGGCATACGTCCGAGATAGCCACGTGAATTTACACAGCCGATACGTGTCACTTTCAGTTCGTCAATTGGCTTAATGAAGTAGTAATCTATTTTGCCATAGAAGTAATCAAACAGCTTCTGAGGTGCTTCAGGATGGAACTTGCATATGCGCGGAAATTCACGGCCGATAGCCTTAAGCATTGGTGTGATCAGAGACCCATATACGAATTTTTCATCCTTAACTAATTCTCCCCAGTTTTCCGCATCACGAGGTGCAATGTTCAGCAGTATCTCGTTCATATCATCGAAATACTCATTGGAGCACGGAATACCAAAGATACGATCACCGAAGTCATCGATCGCGTTGGCTGAATTCATGATCCTGTCTTTGTTCATGTCAAGCTCACGGTCTGCAACAGGCAAAGCTGAAAGTATTTTGGCGTCGTTTTTAACGGATATAGCAAAGCGCCAGTCAAGGTCAGGACGCTCGAGCATGATCTCACCGAACGAGTCTCTTTCAAGCCTTCTGTCAAGATAATTTAAGCGGATGACAAGAGGCTCACCGTCTTTCTCGAAAATGTACGGTTCATGCGATACTATGCGCTCCATAGCAGGAGCGGCCTGTCTGTATGCAAGATTCTTTTCGTCGTCAGTATCTTCCCAAAGATGAAAAAAGTAACTGGATTCTTCATCATCCTTAATAACATATGGTACACCCTCTCTATCAAAGATGTTTTTTAATGCTTTTACGCATGCTTCTACAAGGATTTTATTTATCATTTTGAGCTCCTCCTCCGGGAAATCATATGCTTTTTATCGGCTCTGTGGCCGAAAACATCCGTATATATTATATCTCATATACTGAAGAAATAACATCGCTTTTTGTTTTATCTGCCGCGCATAGCGTGACATAAAAAAACCACTGAGCATAAGCGTCAGTGGTTAATCGTGGTAGCGCATCAGGGAATCGAACCCTGGATTCCGCCGTGAGAGGGCGACGTCTTGACCTCTTGACCAATGCGCCACATTTTTCATGCGCAAGTAGTATTATAAACAAAAGGGATTGTCTTGTCTACAACATTTTAAAAAAAAGTTAACAAGTTTTATTATCTTTAATATGGTATCATTTCAATATGGAAAAGAAAAAAATACTCATCATTCATACCGGTGGAACTATAGGCATGGTTCGTACAGAAAACGGCTATGCTCCTAAATCCGGCGCCATTATTAAAGAGCTGCTGCAGATACGCGATCTGAACTCTCCTGACATGCCTGAGTGGGATCTCATCGAGTTTGAACCGCTGCTGGACTCAACCAACGTCCGATATGAGCAATGGAACTCCATGGCTGATACTATCGCATCATATTATGATAAATATGATGGGTTTGTGGTGCTTCACGGCACAGACACTCTGGCATACAGTGCTTCCGCCCTGTCCTTCATGCTTGAAGGGCTGGACAAACCTGTCGTATTTACAGGTGCACAGATTCCTCTTTGCGAACTCAGGAGCGATGGCCGTGACAACCTCATCACTTCTATCATGATAGCAGCTGACGGTATTATACGGGAAGTCAGTCTGTGTTTCGGAGATTCAGTCCTTCGGGGCAATCGTGCTATCAAATATTCTGCAGATGGTATGGTGGCGTTCACTTCACCAAACTGCAGCAAACTTGCTGATGCCGGAATCACTATAGACTATTATCATTCTTCTATTAGCGAGTATGTAAAGGATTCTTTACATTTTGGTTCTCTTAATGTTGTCAGACTAACAGAAAGCCGTATCGCTGTTATCAAAATCGTTCCGGGCATACAGTTTGAGATTTTTGAACCTATCATGTGTGAAGAGCTCGACGGACTTGTGCTTGAGTCTTTCGGCAAGGGTAATATTCCAAGCTATGATCCTGCTCTTTCACGCCTTATCTCTGAAGCCAGCAGATGCGGCACCATTGTAGTGGTCTGCACTCAGTGTCCTGCAGGTACCGTAAGCCTTGGTACTTACGAAGCCGGTTCCGCTCTTGTCAGAGCCGGTGCCATCAGCGGCGGCAACATGACCACAGAAGCTGCGATCACCAAGCTTACCTATCTGCTCAGTAAAGGATTATCTAAAGACGAGATCCGGAGACTCATGCAGAACGATCTGCGAGGCGAGCTTACAGAATAGAAAACTCAATACAAAAGATTCCCGGCAGGACCAGGAATCTTTTTTGTTTATTATGCTTCGCGGAAAGCTATTGTCGCTTTTACCGCCCTGTGCCAGCCATCCAGCTTTTCTCTTCTCTCTTTTTCTCCGAGAGAAGGCTTGAACGTTTTCGCAATCTCTTTGCTTGCCACGATATCAGCAAGGCTGTCATAATATCCTACTGCGAGCCCTGCCAGATATGCCGCCCCGAGTGATGTGGACTCTATTGAAGCATATCTCACGATATCCACATCAGAGATATCTGCCTGGAACTGCATAAGCAGATTGTTCATCGCTGCGCCGCCGTCAACCTTCAGTGAAGTGATCTCTTTGCCGGTATCAGCTTTCATAGCCGCCAGAAGGTCTTCATTCTGGTAAACAAGAGACTGGAGTGTAGCTCTCACGATATGTTCACGTGTTGTGCCTCTCGTGATACCGAACATGGCGCCTCTTGCCTCAGGATCCCAGTAAGGGGCTCCGAGTCCGACGAATGCCGGTACTACGAATACTCCGCCGGCATCAGGTACCTGCTTTGCAATCTCTTCTGATTCTGATGCATCACGGAAAAATCTCAGCTGATCTCTAAGCCACTGGACTGCCGCGCCGCATACAAACACAGATCCTTCAAGAGCATAAGTGACCTTACCGTCAAGGCCCCAGGCGATAGTGGTAAGCAGGCCGTTTTTCGAGTAAACCGGCTTGTCCCCTGTGTTCAGGAGCAGAAAATTTCCGGTTCCATATGTGCTCTTAACATCGCCCTCATTGTAGCAAGCCTCTCCGAAGAGAGCTGCCTGCTGGTCTCCTGCAGATCCGGTGATAGGTATCGGGCCTCCGAAAATCTCGTCTATCGTATCTCCATAGTATGCCGAACACTCAACAGGCTCAGGAAGCATGCACATAGGAATATTCAGCAGGCTGCAGAGCTCTTCATCCCACTTTAATTTGTTTATATCGAACAGCATAGTTCTGCAGGCGTTGGAGTAGTCGGATACATGTACCTTCCCTCCCGTCAGCTTCCAGATCAGCCAGCATTCGATAGTACCGAAAAGGAGTTCTCCCCTCTCAGCTCTCGCTCTGATACCCGGAACGTTCTCAAGTATCCATGCAAGCTTCGTACCGCTGAAGTAAGGATCAGCAAGAAGGCCGGTCTTCTGTTTGATCATTTCTTCATGAGGCTTCAGTTTGGCAGCATAGTCAGCTGTTCTGCGGCACTGCCACACGATGGCGTTATATACAGGGCGTCCGGTCACCTTATCCCAGACTACCGTAGTCTCTCTTTGGTTGGTAATTCCGATAGCCGCAATATTTTTGTATGAAAGACCTGCTTTCAGCAATGCCTCCTGTGCAGTACCCATCTGTGATGCCCATATCTCCATGGCATCATGTTCTACCCACCCTTCGTGAGGGAATATCTGAGTAAATTCTCTCTGCACGACGGATTTGATATTGCCTGCTTTGTCGTAGATGATGGTCCTCGAGCTCGTTGTGCCCTGATCAAGCGCCATTATGTATTTTTCCATGCTGATATCCTTTCTAAACAAAAAGCGACATTATTGAATTGCTTATATCTATGCCTGTCTCAGTAAGTTTAAGACCTTCACTATCGATAATCAGGAGTCCCCTTTCAGCATAGCTGCGGGCTTCCTCCTCCGCTTCATCAAATATATCCCAGAAAAGATCCCGGAATTCTTCTGCTGATACAGGATACTTCAGCTGCAGGTCATCTGTATCCAGATACGCGCGTACAGCATCTTCATAACGTATGCCCTCACGTCTCCTGAGTCCTGTAAACACAGCTTCGCTGATATTGTCAAAAGCAGTGTTAAGGTGCTCTTCAGCTACAGGAAGCCTGCCTTCTTTTAGTGCGCTGAGGTATTCATCAAGATCTGAAGTGTTCTTATACCTCACACCATTTAAGAACCCGCTTGCTCCAAGACCCAGGCCAATATATTCGTCCATGTTCCAGTAAAGAGAATTATGCTGTGATCTGTACGGACTTGGAGCATCCGGATCAACCCCCATCTTCGCAAAGTTGCTGATTTCGTAGTGTTCATATCCGGCCTCCGCGAGTCTGCGGCATATCCTGTGGTAGGTTTCTCTGTCCTCTTCATCTGATACTTCAATCAGTTCACCCGAATCGGCCATTTCGCCGAATGGTGTGCCCTCTTCTATTTGAAGACTGTAGCAGGATATGTGTTCCGGTCCGAGCGCGAGTATCTTATCAAGATCTCTCAGTGCATCGTCCCCGCTTTCGCCCGGGATAGAAAACATCAGGTCGAGATTGACATTGTCAAAACCCTTTCTTCGTATGATGTCCATGTCTCTGGTAACGTTTTCTGCCGTATGTATCCGTCCAAGATAATGCAGCCTGTCATTATCCATCGACTGCACACCCATCGACAGCCTGTTGATGCCCATAAACCTATACGCCTGGAGTTTTGCCAGCATCACACCATCTTTGCGTCCCAATGTAGCAGGATTCGCTTCGAGCGTGACCTCCGCGTCCGGAACAACATCAAAGGAGCGTTTCAGGGTCTTTACCATCTCTGACATAGAAGAAATGTCCATCACCGAGGGAGTTCCTCCTCCGATGTAAATCGTATCCACAGGCCTGTCTGTTCCGTTTTCTTTTTCCCGGTCTGCTCTGAGTTTTATCTCCTTCTCAAGAGCATCAGTATATTCTTTTCTGGGCGATCCCTCCGCCTCGAATGAAAGGAAGGCACAGTATCTGCACTTCTGTACGCAGAAAGGCATGTGGATGTATATGCCTCTTTTTTTACTCATATTATCTGCCGTCATCGAGTTTAAGGACTTCTGTGAACGCCTCCTGAGGCACAGTCACAGAACCGAACTGCCTCATTCTCTTCTTTCCTGCTTTCTGCTTCTCAAGGAGCTTTTTCTTTCTTGTAATATCTCCGCCGTAGCACTTGGCAAGCACATCCTTGCGGTATGCTCTTACAGTTTCACGCGCGATGATCTTCTGGCCTATTGCAGCCTGAATCGGGACCTCAAACTGATGCCGCGGTATTATCTCCTTCAGCTTCTCGCATATTCCTCTTCCCTTCGCCATTGCTTCCTCTTCAGGGACTATAGTTGAAAGAGCATCGATAGGCTCGCGGTTGAGAAGGATATCGAGCTTGACGAGCTTCGCCTGCTGATATCTCAGGAACTCATAATCCAGTGATGCGTAACCTCTGGTACGCGATTTAAGCGCGTCAAAGAAGTCGTATATAACCTCGTTGAGCGGCATCTCATAGTGGAGCTGCACTCTGGTCTTTGTAAGGTATTCCATGTGGATCATGTTTCCGCGGCGGTTCTGGCAGAGAGTCATGATGCTTCCCACATATTCATTAGGCGTCATGATATCAGCTTTTACTATAGGCTCTTCAATATGTGCAATCAGTGCCGGAGCCGGAAGATTCGACGGGTTCTGAATATCGAGAACCTCCCCGTCCTTCATCACGACTTTATATACTACCGAAGGCAGCGTCGTTATGACATCAAGGTCGAACTCTCTTGCAAGCCTTTCAGTTATAACATCCATGTGCAGCAGTCCCAGGAAGCCGCACCTGTATCCATAGCCCAGCGCTGCAGAGTTCTCAGGCTCAAAATTGAACGCGGCGTCATTCACCTGAAGTTTTTCAAGAGCATCTTTTACATTCTCATACTTCTCGCCCTCTGCAGGGAATATTCCGCAGTATACCATTGACTGAGCCTTTTTATAGCCCTTAAGAGGCGCATCTGCCGGATCATTCGCCAGGGTAATAGTATCACCGACACGGGCGTCGGCCACCTGCTTTATGCTTCCGCATATGTATCCTACCTCACCGGCCTTGAGTTCACTGGCAGGAACAGTTCCCGGTATGCAGTATCCTACCTCTGTGACCTCATAGTTCTTGCCGGTATTCATCATACGTATCGTGTCGCCTCTCCTGACTCTTCCGTCAAAGATACGGGTATAGATAATAACCCCTTTGTAGCTGTCATAATAAGAGTCAAAGATAAGCGCTTTCAGCTTTCCATCCGGGTCGCCCTGCGGAGGAGGTATAACCTCAATCAGCTTCTCAAGCATCTCATCGATTCCCATACCGGTTTTCGCGGAGATCTCGGGAGCCTCTGATGCATCCAGTCCTATAATGTCCTCAATCTCAGCTCTCGCATCTTCAGGGCGAGCTGAATCAAGGTCCATCTTATTGAGAACCGGGAGTATCTCCAGATCTTCATCAAGAGCAAGATAAACATTTCCCAGCGTCTGTGCTTCTACACCCTGAGTGGCATCCACTACGAGCACGGCTCCGTCACATGCCGCGAGAGATCGTGATACTTCATAATTAAAGTCCACATGTCCCGGAGTATCGATAAGATTGAGAATATACTCCTGCCCATCTTTCGCTTTATATTGAAGCCTCGTCGTCTGAAGCTTGATAGTGATGCCGCGCTCACGCTCTATGTCCATATTGTCGAGATACTGCTCCTTCATGTCGCGTGCCTCAACCAGCCCTGTCTTTTCTATCAGACGGTCTGCCAGAGTGGATTTGCCGTGATCGATATGGGCGATTATGCTGAAATTTCTAATATTGTCCAGATAACTCATGTCTCTAATTCCTTTTTAAGCATTATCCATATAATTATAAAGAAAAACTGATACGTTTTCAAAGATTCAGTGGTATCTATATTATATTCCCTTTCCTTGTATAGAAATAAACGATAAGCCACACTTGACTGAGCTTCAGCACAGCTGATATACATTAATCATCAAACAAAAATAGAAAAGGACCTGAATTGATCAATATGAAAAAAATAAAACCTGTTATCTGCGATTGCGATAATACCGCGAACGTCCCGGGTCGTCCTATGGATGATGCTCTTGCATTACTCTATCTTTTAGGAAACCCTGAAGATATAGATCTGCTTGGCATAACATGCAACTACGGAAACGGCACTGCTGCAGAATCATTTCTCAGCAACACAGCGATGATGAAAGAGACAGGGTTTACCCACATCCCTGTTCTGCGCGGCTTTGAGCAGGATGAATCACCGGTCTGTGAAAGTTCCAGATTCATTGCGGAGATGGCTGATAAGTATCCCGGAGAACTTGTTTACCTCGGCATAGGATCCCTCGGCAATCTGTATGGTGCATATCTTTTAGATAACAGTGTATTCGAAAAAATAGGCCAGATAGTGCTCATGGGTGGAATTACCGAATCTTTGCTTATACATGACGGGCAGCCTCTTGCAGAACTGAATTTCTCAGTAAATGCCGATGCGTCTGAGGCTGTTCTCAGTAAAGGTCATAATATCACGATCATCACAGGCAATAACTGTCTCCCTGTATCTGCTCTTCCTAAGGATGAATTTCTTGATAAACTGTGCTCTTCAGACAATCCGGCCGGAATGTATATTGCAAAAAAATGCGGTTATCGTTTCAAGACGAAAGAGATAGTCTACGGGGCAGACAGCTCTTACTGCTGGGATGCAGTTGCTGCTGCGTACATCAATCATCCTGAAAAATTTATTGATAACATTACGCCATGCCTGATAAACAGAAAGGAACTGCATGAAAAAGGCTTTCTTCACCCATGCGCTGCCGAAGAAGCAGTCAACATGATCAATATCCCGGCTGCACGCAGCCGAGTAGAAATACAGGAGCTGTTTTACTCAAGCTGGCTTGCTCTTGATATGCACACTTCTGATGCAAACTTTTCATGCAAAGGCCTGTATCTTGATAAACTGATCCAGCCATGTATTCTTATAGAGCTGTCCCATGAGCCATGCCACGGGTTTCTTCTTATGCAAAAGCTGAAAGATCACGGATATATAGATGACAGTCTGGATCCGGCAGGTTTCTACCGCAACCTCAAACGCATGGAAAAAGATGGTTACCTGACATCTTCATCAGGAGGCGGCAGCCCGAGAGCAAGACGGACTTTCGAGATCACGGACCTGGGAAGGCGGGCTCTGGTCAATTGGGAGGGATCTCTGCGAAAGTATGAGGTTCACATCAACCACATAGTCAGCGGAATCTCTGCACTCAACAAATAAACAAAAACAAAGCCGGCCATCAAAGGCCGGCTTTGTTTTTATTCTGTACAGATTCAACTAATTTTATCAATCGTTTTATCCCTGTTTCAAAACTGTATTTTGAAACCAGTTCATCGTATTTTTCATCTATCTTTTTGCAGAGCCTGTCGTAGTTTTCTTCTGCTCTCTCGAGTGCTTCAATAAAGTCCTTCTCATCGTGGTAATACGTGAAGAGATCTCCGAACTCATCCTCAATACCCTGTGACCAGTCGCAAAGCATAGTCTTGCCGCATAACAGCACCTCCGGGCATCTGTTGTTGATCATTCCGGTTTTAAGCATTTCATGGTGATGATCATTTATTATTATTTTCGCTTTTCTGTAGATTTCGGCTGTTTCATCATACGAAATGATGCCATGCAGGTGTATATACGGGTCGTCTTTATAATACTTTTCCCATCCTCCGCCCCATACATCAAGCTCTATCTTATTATCGCTGCACCATTTTACACAGTTTCTGTTGACTCCCCGCGTATGCCCCACGAATACTCTTTCATATTCTGCAGGGCTGTCATCTCTGTAAAACAGATCCGTATCAGCCGTAACAATGAATGGTTCTGTCTCTGCCATGTATCCACCCCGCATTTCTTCCGCAAGCGGGCCGGAATCCACAAGTATCAGATCATATCTGTCTGCAGCTTCTTTCGACAGGTTCTCAGGATGACAAACAAGCCACATTACATTTGTTCTTCCCTGTACGTCTGCTGCAGGATGATAATCACGGTAACTGCCCATCAGAATCTCCACATCAGCACCTGCATCACAATACCAGTCTTCATACATCTGTATTACTGCATAGATTCCTTCTTTCTCAAGATACTTCTTCAGGGTCATGCAATACGCGTAATCAGCTCTGAACGGTATATCCGTTTTAAGCCAGGATTCGTATGTAGGACACTTGATGACCCATACGGGACGGCCGGCGGCGAATCTTTTAGTCTCAGCAGCAGCTCTTTCCCATATATCCCTTCTCCTGAATTCAGCAAGAATCACCTCTTTATAAGAATTGCGCGAAACCAGTTTGTTTGACACCCTGACAAGCGTATTACTGACTTTTTCAAGCGCATCTGTCAAAGTACGTGTATTATTTCTTGTCTCTGTCAGATCCCTTCTGGCATTGTACAGTTTTTTTATAAGCATAAAAGATCCTCCTGTCTGGATCGATAACGGCAGAACGTATCAGTCAGGCAAGTACTACCTGATATCATCATACATGCTACGAAGCCTGTCAGTACTGACCCCTTTGCGGTACATATATCTGAGTTTCCACATCTGCATCTCTGTTCTGAAAATGCTGATTGTTCCTTTACCATATCTGCGGGCTGAAGTTGTAAGCGTTTTTTGTGTCATTCCCGGTCCTTTTATATCTTTTCTGCATTTCATTCTCAGCGAAAACTCATAATCCTCCATCAGCGGCATTTCAGGAAACTGTCCGGCTTCAAAAAACAGATGCCGGTCTATAAAGATGCCCTGATCACCGAAAGGAATCCTCCTGCATAAAGCCCGGTGATTCGAAATAATGCAGTTGGTCAGCATGAAGAAATTTAAGGATGAGAATTTCACTCTGAAACAGCCCCAGTCATTCACAGTCATGACGCGGCGTATCTCTTCAGTGAAACGCGCCGGCAGAACCGAATCGCAGTGAAGGAAGAACAGAATATCGCCTGTCGATGCTTTTGCTCCGGCATTCATCTGCACAGCTCTGCTCCTGGCATCTTTCAGGATTCTGACAGCACCCAATGCTTCTCCTGTGCACTCATGTATAATATCAGGAGTATTATCTGTGCTGCCTCCATCCACGATAATTATCTCACATTCTTCCCTGTATGGCATGAGCTGCCGCATCATATTTCTGATCTCTGCAGCCTCGTTGTATACGGGTACTATTACAGATATCTTTGCTTTCTCAGCTAAAAACCGCCCGGTATTTGATCTTCTGAGGCGGGCATCTCTTCTCATTCTTGTGCGGAAGCCGTCTAAGTCATCGGGTATATCCATATCCGCATATGTATCAGTCTTTCCCACAGTCAGCCCTGCTTTTTTAATTGATGAAACAGTCTCATCAAATACACTGGACACACCAAACACCTCAACATTAAACGCCTCCGGATGCACGGCTTTCATTCCTATCAGATAATATCCGCCATCACAGGTAGGTCCCAGCACAACATCATAAGATGCGAGCAGAGTCAAAGATGCATCGATCGTTTCCGATTTAAGCTCGGGAATATCCGTACCGATCAGGACTGCCTTGCTATATCCAAGGCTGAGTACATCTTCTATAGCATTCTGCATCCTGAACCCGATATTTTCACCTCGCTGTCTGATAAACAGTGTGTTTCTGCCCAAAGCCCCGCGCAGAAAAGACGGAGTTTCACCCTCTTCGCAGGTATATGCCACAACCAGATCAGCATCAGCCCTTTTCATCTCTTTGCCTATGTCTTTCAGCATACAGCGATGTAGCTCAGCGCACTGTTCAGGGCTGAAATAAGGCATCAGTCTTGTCTTGGTTTTCCCCGGTTCAGGCTCTCTGGTAAACACTATCAAAGCATTTCTGCCTTTATTAATTTGTCCTTCAGTAAGTGCGGTCATTCCGGTTTTATTTCCTGTCTATTTTATAGTAAATGTTACTTTGACAACTGTATTGTTTGCAGGAAGCACATCCGGCCTTGCATAGAGGGTCGGTTCACCTTTATCTATCACACAGAGACCATATGCACTGTTGGCAACAATACCAATATAGCAGCTGTCCATGCAAGTCATGCAGCCTGAAGGTGTTTTTGCAGCAGCTTTAGGATTTCCGCTGAATATCATGTCAATGTCAGGTGCAGTATTCCCGTTTTTCTCGGTTGTCAGGCATTCGCTCAGGCTGTGAGTTTCACCATCCCAGCTGATCGATATATCGATTCTGCTGAAATCCCTGTTCTCCGCATTGCTTACTGAATTCTTTTCTCCCATCTTCAGGGTCTTGCCTTCGCTCTTTGACCAGGATCTGCCCCCCGCCTTTACAAGCCCGTTGTAGAGATCATCAGGAGTGCAGTATGATGTGAGAATAGCCTTGCCTTTATTGAACCCCTTCCGGTCAATCATAAGATGCCTCGTGGATTCATCAAAATATCTGCCGTTCATAACAGCGCTTACAGTAACAGTTTTAGCGGTTTTATCAACAGTTACATCATAGAGCGTGGATTTTTTTGTAGATGCATATTTTGCAGTACTGAACGATCCCTTCCTGCTTCCATTGACCGCTCTTACCTTATAGTAATATCTTTTTCCTTTTTTTAAGTTTGAACTTGTTACAGATGTCTTTGTTACCGTTGCGATCTTCCGGTACTTGCCTTTCTTTGAGGCTGCGCGGTAAACCTGATACTTCTTTGCATTCCTTGTCTTCTTCCAAGTTATCTTTATGGAATAATTGGACAAAGCAGTCGCCTTGACTCCTGTTACTTTTGAAGGTTTTCTGACAGCGGCATACGCAGGCTCAGACGATATACTGATAATAGTTACAAAAGTGAATATAACCACAAGTATCAGAGCTGCATAATTTCTGAATCTGTTTGTTTCTGACATTGATCGTCTCCTGTTCTTATCAACATAACGGTAAATCATTATGTTAGGATTTTAACATCCGTACGTTACATTTAACTATAAGATTATCATATGCTGATCAGATAAGACATCGCATATTTCTATCGGGTTTACCGGTCACACACAAAAAAAACAGCCGGGAGACACTCCGGCTGAAGGCGCATTTAACTTATACGCTATGTGGGGACGGGTGAGAATTACTTTGCGCTGAGCGCGTTGAGCTTCTTCTCGAATCTGGAAATCTTACGGGCTACTGCGTTCTTGTGGAATGTGCCCTTTGCGGCTGCCTGCATAAGCTTCTTTTCAGCGTGCTGGAATGCCTTCTTAGCCTCTTCTGCATCACCGGATTCAACCGCTGCGAGGAATGCCTTCTCAGCTTCCTTGATGTGGTTCTTTACTCTGATGTTGCGAGCTGTTTTCTTATCGATTACCTTGATTCTTTTCTTTGCGGATTTAATGTTTGCCATTATCTATACCCCACTTTCATTTTTAATGCATTAATTCGCAACGCGTATTATATGACATAGAAAAATAGAATACAAGCAAAAATTCAGATTATCAGAAATAAATTTTTTGCTTAAAACCCGGGCGGTTTTGAGATCGTATTGAACATCGCCAGGCTGAATATCAGTTTTTTTATATCATCCCCTGAAGATAATTTAACTGATCCTAAGCTGGCCTTCTTTAATCGTCTTTCGAGTTCTCCATCAAGTATCTCATCCAAAGACAGCCTCGGTATAGTATCGGTGAGAAGTTTTATGAGCTCACTGTTTCCGGGATCTACATCTATTGATATTTTCTGTCCGTCACGTGTTACAAACTTATGCATTCCGGTGTCCTTTCATTTTATGTCCGGGTCTCTTCACATGTTCATTGTCACGGATACCGGACAGTGATCACTTCCGTATATATCTGTAAGAATCGCGGCATCAACAAGCTTTTCTTTCAGTCTGTCAGATATAATGAAATAGTCTATGCGCCACCCTGCGTTCCTCTCTCTGGCTTTCATCCGGTATGACCACCATGAGTAGGTCACCGTTTCAGGATAGAGATAGCGGAAAGTATCGGTAAAACCTGCACCAAGGAGTTCGCTCATTTTACCGCGTTCTTCGTCAGAGAATCCGGCATTGCCCCTGTTTGGTCCCGGGTTCTTCAAGTCGATCTCGTTATGCGCCACATTGAGGTCTCCGCAGTAGATGACCGGCTTGACACTGTCAAGTTCGCTCATGTACGCCCTCATCGCATCCTCGAACTCGCACCTGTAATCAATACGCGCGAGACCGTCCTGTGCGTTAGGAACGTAGCAGCAGATAAGGTAAAACCCCGGATACTCAAGTGTGATCACCCTGCCTTCGTCATCGTGCTCTCCCTTGATTCCGTAAGCAACTGAAAGCGGCTCGCCTGCTGATTCCTTCACGAATACAGCAGTGCCGGAATAACCTTTCTTTACAGCACAGTTATAATATTCAAAGTATCCGTCCGGATGGAAGTCAGCCTGACCTTCCTGCATCTTAGTCTCCTGAAGACAGAAGAAATCAGCGTCAAGATCATTGAAAATATCTTCGAATCCCTTTTTCAGAACGGCTCTGAAACCGTTGACATTCCAGCTGATAAATTTCATACTCTTTCTCCGATCATTTATTCTATAGTGAATGGAACTGCGATCCAGTCCTTATATTTCCCAACGCCCCGCACTACGGCATATCCGGTGCCGGACTCGGTATTTTTAACCAACGAAAGTATATAATCTTTGCCGCTACGGAGTTTTTTATCCCCGCAGGTCACAGTAACTTCAGGCTTTGCTCTGTGATATCTCAGTTTGCAGCTGCTCTCTTTGAAATCTATTCTGCAGTCACCTATCGAAGTCGGATCCTTTTTCCCTTTGGCGAATGTGCTGTAGACCCTGCCGGGCTCTATGTACCAGACATCATGATCCACACTTCCTTCGATGCCGCCGACAGATGCATTCTCTGCACACTGCCAGTAGAGATAGTCCCCTTTCACATCGCATGCTCCGCCGTACTGCGCTGCCCAGATGACCGCTTCATCGTCAAGCAGAGATGAATCCATGTAATTTGTCAGCATATCGTAGTTTGCATAAACTGCTGACTCGTACCCGGCTTTCTCGACTCTGCGGCAGAATGCGAGAACAACATCATGATACATCGACGATGCAGGCATCTCGCCGGCTGCTACTTTTTGCTGCAGCCTCCCTCCATCATACAGTTCGTAGTCAATCACAAGCGGCATTTCTATGTCATAGCGCTTTACAAGTTTCAGGAGGTACTCCGCTTCCTCAACAGCTTCTGCTTCGTTAAGAGCCTGCGAGAAGAAATATGCCCCGCACATGATGCCTGCCTTATTTGCCTTCTTCATGTTTGACCTGAAGCTTGCATCCTCTTTGAGTTCTCCGGTCTCGACGCTCCTGTATCCCGCCCTGATGAACACGAAATCCGCTCCGCTCGACTTCACTTTCTTCCATTTTATCTCATTCTGATGTTCTGAGACGTCTATGCCATGTACCACAACGCATTCCTTATAACGGTCAGCGTGAGTCAGGCCTTCGTCGCTGAGCTTTGTGCGTGAGATGCCTCCAATATACAATATAAGCTTAAGAATGCCCACCAGAACAAGCAGCACAAGCAGCAGTCCGGCTATCATCTGCATTGTTACCAGATAAGAACGTTTCTTTTTTACAAGCTTTACGTCCTTTTTTACAATTTCCTTTTTTACTTCTTTATCAGCCAATCGGCACACCTCTAAAATTCATCAATATGCATGTAAGGCATAAGTTCCCGCTCAAGTTCTACTCTGTGATGTTTCGTATAGATACCCGGAAGGCCTCCGGTGTGCATGAAAATGACATCCGAGCCCTTCTTAATGCTTCCGTTTTTTGCCCCGTCGACAACTGCCTCAAAAGTCTTGCCTGTATAGCAAGGATCTATGATTATCGCCTCCTTACGGGCAAGATAATACATAACATCGCGCACTTCATCAACAGCGTTGTTATATGCTCCATGGATGTAGTGTGTAACGATATTGAAATCATCAGGTGTGATGTCCCAATTATCGCTGTATCCGGCAAACGCCTGGCAGGCTTTCTTATAGTAATCACAAAGAGCCGTTCGGAGTGCTGTTTCGTTACCCGCCTCATCTGCGGCATCTTCAGCATACGGAAGAACATTGATACCCACGAGTCTGAGATCTGATCCGCACTCTTTAAGGCCTATCAGCATTCCGAGGTATGTGCCCATGCTTCCGACTGTAACATAAACCGATGCATCACCGATGCCGAGTTCTCTGGCCTGTTTATCAAGCTCCATTGCGCACTCAACATATCCGAGCATTCCTATCTCATTGGAACCGCCCATCGGAACGTAATAAACATTTTCGCCTTCTGCTGTATATTTATCTATAACTGCCTGTCTGCCTGTCTCCATATCCTTTACAAAATAGACAGGACAGCCCAGCATTCCGTCCAGGAGCAGATTTGCACTTATTTCACCCGGATAACTGTCCTCAGTGATTATCGCGCATTTGAGGCCGAATTTCGCCGCCACCGCGGCAGTCAGTCTGCCATGGTTGGTCTGAGCACCGCCTTCGGTAATAAGCATAGTAGCACCTTTATCCTGCGCATCCTTCAGGAAGTACTCCAGCTTACGCAGCTTATTGCCTCCTGTGGCGAGGTTTGTAAGATCATCTCTTTTGCAGTATATATTTACACCGAGATCCTCTGATACATTGTTCAGATGCTCCAGAGGAGTCGGCAGGTGCAATATCTCTATTTTATCGTGTCCAAATATCATAACATCTCCCTTTCACTGATCAGTCTCCGGTCCGACATCTCATTTTAACATAACAGAATCGCAGTCGAAATAAATACATTCAGGTACAATGCATTGTGCTAAAATAATAGTGACAAAACGGACGGTAACCATATCATCCGGAAATATGATTTTACAGATAAAAGGAGAACGGCTATGGTAAATGAAAAGTATTATGGCTATGGCACAGCGCCTAGCATCATCCGCGAACTCTTCGCCTACGGACTGGAGCAGGCAAAGAAACTCGGAAGAGACAAAGTCTACGACTATTCGCTGGGCAATCCGAGCATACCTGCTCCTAAAAAGGTTAACGACACCATAAAAAAGCTCGTTGATGAAGAAAGTTCTATCCTTCTGCACGGCTATTCAATGGCTCCGGGATTTGAGAGCACAAGAGAAGCCATTGCAGCAAATCTGAGAGAAAGATTCAATACAAACGCACAGGCAAGCGATCTTTTCATGACATGCGGATGTGCTCCGGCACTTGTTTCCGTAGCATGCGCACTCACTACAAAAAGTGACGACAACTTCGTTGTTATCGCTCCTTACTTCCCTGAATACAATGTATTCTTCAAAGCCGGAGGCGGCAAAGTCAAAAGAGTCGACCCGGATATTCCGGATTTCCAGATCAATCTTGAAGCTCTTGAATCGACTATCGATCACGACACCGTGGCTGTAGTCCTCAACTCCCCGAATAATCCTTCCGGAGTCGTCTACACAAGAGAAACTCTTGAGAAAATTTCTGCTGTCCTGAAGAAAAAGGCTCTGAAATACGATCATCCAATTTATATCATCGCTGATGAACCATACAGAGAACTCGTTTACGGCGACGCTGTCGTTACATTCATACCTGAAGTATACGACAATACCATCGTCTGCTATTCATGGTCAAAGAGCCTCTCTCTTCCTGGTGAACGTATAGGCTATGTATATGTCCCTGAAAAATGCTTCAATCACAAAGGAGTGCTCAGTGCAGTTGCCGGTGCGGCAAGAGAGATCGGTTCTGTCTGCCCTCCTACACTCATTCAGAGAGTAGTTGAAGAATGCGTTGACTGTATGCCTGACCTCGTAGCATATGACGAGAACAGAAACGATCTCTACAACGGCCTGACGGAGATGGGCTATGAGTGCGCTAAACCTGACGGAGCATTCTATCTGTTTATGAAAGCTCCTAACGGAGATGATTTGGCATTCAGTGAAGCTGCAAAGCTTGAGGAGAACATCCTGATCGTTCCCGGCACAGGCTTTGGCTGCCCGGGATATCTGAGACTTGCATATTGTGTATCCAATGAAACAATCAAGAATTCCATGCCGGGATTCAAACGTCTGATTGAAAAGTACGGTAAATAGCCAGTTCTACCAATACCATATTATCGTTAATAAAACCGGCGCGTCTCAAACGCGCCGGTTTTCGCTTTGATTCACCTTATATTTATGCCTGTTTTCCTTCTGCAGCCAGTATACCGACCGCTGTAAGAACCTCACCGACCTTTGAGACCGTTCTGATATCGATTTTCTCCTTGACCTCATCAGCCACATCCTTGAGGTCGTATTCGTTTTCTTCAGGTATGAAAACCTTTGTGATGCCTGCTCTTTCAGCTGCCATCAGCTTCTCAGGAAGACCGCCTATCGGTGTTACCGCACCTCTGAGCGCAACTTCTCCTGTCATCGCGATATGAGGATCAACCACACATCCTGTCACAAGCGACGAAAGCGCTGTAGTCAGGGCTATTCCGGCAGATGGGCCATCCTTTGGCACAGCTCCCTCAGGCACATGTATATGCAGATCGTTATTACTGAACATATCAGCTTTACCAGGGAAGAGTGTCTTCACAAGACTTACCGCTATCCTTGCAGATTCCTTCATAACATCACCGAGCTGGCCGGTTATGATGATATCCCCTTTGCCTTTAGTGAACATGGTCTCGATATACAGTATCTCACCGCCCACAGGTGTCCATGCCAGTCCCGTTACCACTCCAGCTTTAGGCTCCGGAAGTATCTTACTGTGCTGTACAGGTCTTGCGTCAATTTCATCATCAACCACATCCGGAGTGACAGTTACCCTGCGGTCCGGTTCACTTGCTATCTTCACCGCAAGTACACGGCAGAGTGTATCTATACGCTTTCTGAGTCCGCGTACTCCGGCTTCCATCGTATAGTCCGAAATGATTTTTCTGAGTGCATCGTCAGTGATTTCCATTTTATGCGCATCGATACCCATGGCTTCCATAGACTTCGGGACCAGGTGCTCACGTGCGATGGATAACTTCTCTATAGGAGTATATCCGCTGAACTGTATGACTTCCATGCGGTTCAGAAGCGGCTCAGGTATAGTATCCGTCGTATTTGCCGTGCAGATGAACATCACGTCTGAAAGATCATAAGGAACATTCATATAATGATCTGTGAACGTATTGTTCTGCTCAGGATCCAGCACTTCGAGAAGCGCACTGGCCGGACTTCCGTGATAAGATGCCGAAAGCTTGTCAACTTCATCCAGCACCATTACCGGATTTGAAACTCCGCTCTTGTGGATGCCGTCCATTATCCGGCCGGGCATCGCGCCTATGTAAGTTCTGCGGTGACCGCGTATATCTGACTCATCATGTATACCGCCCAGGCTCACTCTCACATATTCACGCCCGAGAGCTCTCGCGATACTCTTTCCTATACTGGTCTTACCAGTTCCCGGTGCGCCGACGAAGAGCAGGATCGATCCTGACTGTTCTTTCTTGAGATCCATGACCGCTATCTGCTGTATTATACGGTCCTTTACCTTGTTTAACCCGTAATGATCCTCATCGAGCACCTTACGCGCATTATCAAGGTCAATATATGAGGCTTCTTCCTTTTTCCAGGAGAGTCCGGTCACGAAATCGAGATAGTCGTAAAGCATTCCTGATTCAGCGCTCTGACTGCCCTCCTGTTTCAGGCGGTTGAGGACTTTTTCAGCCTCCTTCCTTGCTGTCTCATTCATGCCCGATTCCGCGATTTTCTGCTCGAATTTCTGTATATCGGTCACGTTCTCAGGATGCATCTCATCCAGTTCTTTCTGCAGATGCTCCATCTGGCGTTTTATAGCCTGCTCACGATACATCTTCTGATGTTCTTCCTGCTGAGACGTCATGGCCTCATTGGTGATTCGTCCGACTTCCATGAAGCCGTACAGTGCCTCTTCAATGAGTTCTGCTCTTTTTGTACGGCTGTCCTCGGCAAGTATCGCATATCTTTCTGCATTTGGAATATCCATCCATGGAGACATGACGCATGCAGCTCTTTCGAGTGAGTCGATCTGCTTAAGAAAGTACTCTGCAGAGTCAGCCCATTCGAATCCGGAAGCGAATCTGCGCATTTCTTCGAGCATACCATCAAGTTTTTCCTTCTCAATGCTTCTGCTCATATCATCAATGTCATTTCTTCTGGTCATGGTGAGTCTTATGGACTCATCCGGTCCTATCTCGATATTATCAATATCTACACGATAGCTTGTATGAATAACAACATATCCCTGATGATTTATTTCCTTTATTTCTCCGGCTATTCCTATAGGATAGAAACTTTCCGAAGACAGATCCCTGTAGCTCTCATTATCTCTGGCCACTATCAGGACCACTCTCTCCCCCACTGCGAGCCCTTTGTCGCCCGCATTCCTTCGCACCTGATTTGTGTTAAAGTATATATTCGCGTCAGGCGCGAGTATCATGTTGTATACAGGTACTACTATCATTTTTGCTCCTTTTTTACCCTTTTTAGATATAAGAATGGCGCATCACAGAGAATTGCGATGCGCCTCTTCTGTAATTGTTATTGCGATCAGAATTTCAGCTTGCTGAATCTTTCCTTCTTCGGATATGATTCATTCCCGATCTTCTGTGCCATCTCTTCAATGGCTTTCTTCTCCTTGCGGTTAAGATGTGTCGGGACCTCAACCACCACTTTAACGTACAGATCACCCTTACGGCCTGTCCTTACATTAGGCACGCCTTTTCCTTTTAATCTGAACGATGATCCGGTCTGTGTACCAGGTGTAATGGTGTAGCTGTAACTCTCACCGAATCCAGGTACCTGCACCTTGCCTCCGAGGGCTGCCATATCAAATGTGATAGGCATTTCGAGATACAGGTCATCCCCTCTTCTCTTGTAAGTGCTGTGCGGTCTTACATTAACTACGATATAGAGATCTCCGTCCGGTCCGCCGTTGACTCCCGGCTCACCCTGACCTCTTACTGTCACAATGCTGTCGGTATCGACTCCCGCAGGAATATCGACTTTGATCTTTACTGTCTTGCGGTTTACTCCGGTGCCTCCGCAGTCTGTACAAGGATTCTCTATCATCTGACCGGTGCCTCCGCACTTAGGGCAGGTCGTAATGTTCTGGAATCTTCCGAAAGCTGTGTTGCTCACCTGCGATATCTGACCGCTTCCGCCGCACTGATCGCAGGTCTTCTTGCCGGTACCCGGCTCTGCTCCGCTTCCGCCGCAAGTCTTGCACTTTACATTCTTTACAATCTCGATCTGTTTGCTGCAGCCGAAGAGTGCATCGGTGAAGTCGATGGTGATCGTCTTCTGCAGGTCTCTGCCCTTCTGAGGGCCGCCCCTTCTGGAAGATCTTCTGGCGCCACCCATTCCTCCGAACATATCAAATATATCTTCGAAATTCATTCCAGCTCCGCCGAAGCCTCCTCCGAAGTTGCCGAATCCGCCGAATCCGCCGAATCCACCCTGGCCTGCTCCGAAGTTAGGATCTACGCCTGCAAATCCGAATCTGTCATATTTGTCCTTCTTGTCAGGATCCGAGAGAACCTCGTAAGCCTCATTGACTTCCTTGAATTTCTCCTCTGCCTCTTTATCACCGGGATTTTTATCAGGGTGATACTTCATGGCGAGCTTATGGTAAGCCTTTTTTATTTCAGCATCCGATGACCCCTTGTTGACCCCGAGGACCTCATAATAATCCCTCTTGTCTGCCATATAGGTTATTACCTTTCAAAATATTTTTTGAGATTAGTCGTCTACTACCTCGTAATCCGCATCTACAGTGCCGTCGTTCGGAGCTGAATTACCGCCCATGTTGCCAGGGTTGAAGCCTGCACCGCCCATATTGTTAGGGTCGAAACCACCCATGTTAGGGTTAAATCCCTGTCCGCCTGCAGCTCCCTGCTGTGCAGCCTGAGCTTCCTGATAGATCCTTGTTGAAATCGGATAGAATGCGTTTGTGAGTGCTTCCATCTTGGCCTTCATGTCTTCAACATTACCTGCGTCGACTGCCTTCTGGAGCTCATCCTTTGCTGCCTCTACAGCTGCCTTCTCAGAATCGGTGACCTTGTCGCCGAGTTCCTTGAGCTGCTTCTCTATCTCAAAGATCATACCTTCAGACTGGTTCTTTGTCTCAACTGTCTCTTTCTGCTTCTTGTCCTGCTCTGCGAACTGTTCAGCTTCCTTGATCTTTGCATTGATCTCGTCATCGGACAGCTTTGTCGAAGAAGTGATGGTGATCTTCTGCTCTTTTCCTGTAGCCATATCCTTAGCACTTACATTTACGATACCGTTAGCATCGATATCGAATGTTACCTCGATCTGAGGAATACCGCGAGGAGCCGGAGCAATTCCTGTGAGCTGGAATCTGCCGAGTGTGATGTTGCCGGCAGCCATCTCTCTTTCACCCTGCATTACGTGAATGTCTACTGCTGTCTGGTTGTCTGCTGCTGTAGAGAAGATCTGGCTCTTCTTTGTAGGGATAGTTGTATTTCTCTCGATAAGTTTTGTAGCAACTCCGCCGAGTGTCTCGATAGACAGTGACAGAGGTGTAACATCGAGGAGCAGGATGTCGTTGACTTCACCTGTAAGTACTCCAGCCTGGATAGCAGCTCCGATAGCTTCGCACTCGTCAGGATTGAGGCCCTTGAACGGCTCCTTGCCTGTTACGTTCCTTACTGCTTCCTGAACAGCAGGGATTCTTGTGGATCCGCCTACCAGAATGACTTTCTCGAGGTCTGCAGATGTAACGCCTGCATCCTTCATCGCCTTGTGCATAGGCTCAATGGTTCTGTCTACGAGGTTCTTTGTCAGCTGCTCGAATCTTGCTCTTGTTACGTCCATATCCATATGGAGCGGACCGTTTGCGTTTGCAGCGATGAACGGCAGATTTACCTTTGTGGTCTGTGCTGTTGAAAGCTCCTTCTTTGCCTTCTCTGCAGCCTCTTTGAGTCTCTGGAGAGCCATCTTGTCCTGTCTGAGGTCGATTCCGTTCTCCTTCTGGAAGCTGTCTGCAAGGAAGTTCATCAGTGCGTTATCGAAGTCATCTCCGCCGAGGTGTGTATCGCCGTTTGTAGCGAGTACTTCGAATACGCCGTCACCGAGCTCGAGTACGGATACATCGAATGTGCCGCCGCCCAGGTCGTAAACCAGGATCTTGTGGCTTCCTGTATCCTTATCGAGTCCGTAAGCCAGTGATGCAGCTGTAGGCTCGTTGATGATTCTCTTTACTTCGAGACCTGCAATCTTGCCGGCATCCTTTGTAGCCTGCTTCTGAGCGTCACTGAAGTAAGCAGGAACTGTGATAACAGCCTCTGTTACCTTTTCGCCAAGATATGCTTCAGCGTCAGCTTTCAGTTTCTGAAGGATCATTGCGGAGATATCCTGCGGTGTGTAATCTCTTCCGCGAAGATTTACTGTGTAGTTTTCACCCATGTGTCTCTTGATGGAAGCTACTGTGCCTTCAGGCTCTGTGATCGCGATTCTCTTTGCTGTTTCACCGACGAGTCTCTCGCCGCTCTTTGTGAAAGATACTACCGAAGGTGTTGTTCTCATACCTTCAGCGTTTGTAATAACTGTAGGCTCTCCGCCTTCAAGTACTGCTACGCAGCTGTTGGTGGTGCCCAGGTCGATTCCGATAACTTTGCTCATTTTATTTCCTCCTGTATTCAAATAGGTTTATTAACATTATTTTTTGTTGACTGCTACCATCGATGGCCTTACGACCTTGTCTTTCAGCTTGTATCCCTTCTGAAGGACCTTTGTTATGGTGCCGTCCTCTTTTTCTTCGATGGTCTCTGTCATGACCGCGTTATGAACGTTAGGGTCAAACTCTTCATCCATCGCTTTTATCTCTTCAAGGCCTGCATTGCCAAGTGCCGTCTTCAGCTGTTCGAATATCAGCTGCATGCCCTTTGCATAGCCCTCGTCTTCTGTCTCTGTATCAAGTGCTCTTTCAAAATTGTCGAGTACAGGAAGCAGGTCTCCGACTATCTTTTCATTGGCATACGCGTGAATATCCGACTTTTCCTTTGCGACTCTTTTCTTGAAGTTCTGGAACTCGGCCATCAGCCTCATGTAACGCTCAGATTCGGCTTCCTCAGCCTTCTTCGCTTCCTCTTCGGCCTTCTTTACCGTTTCTTCCTTTTCCGCTTCTGATTTCTCAGCAGCTTCGCCTTCAGCCTTCTCTTCAGCTTCTTCAGCCTTTACTTCTTCAGCTTCATCCGTGCTGTCTTCGATCGGGATCTGCTTGTTCTTGTCTTCTGACATCAGTAATATTTCCTTTCATGCGGTTATTTATCTAATTTCTTCTGCTTCTTATCGCCTGCATTACCGTCCCCGGTGCTGCCAGGAAGTCTGAAGCTCTCACTCAGATTATTAGTGAGATATTCCATAATGGATGTGATCTCGTCGTATTTCATTCTTGTCGGTCCTATTACTCCGATCTTGCCGACGAGCTTGCCGTCCACATGGTATGTCGCTGTGATAAGTGTGCAGTCTTTCATGGTGTCGTTCTCTTCACCTATGGTGACGACAACGCCTTCACCCCTTGCGAGCATCTTCTGCGTGAACCAGTCCTTGCGGGCGAAGAGTTCCATAAAGTCTCTCGCGCGGTCAATGCTGGTATATTCTGGCAGATTGAAGATGTTCGTCATACCCTCCATATACAGATTGACGTTCAGCATGTCTTCGAGCGTCCTGAGGAAACTCGGCATTACGCTTCCTTTCAGTGTACTCAGTGCTTCAATGTCTGAACCCACATCGTGAATAATCTCTCCCTTGAGAACATCATCCAGAGTGCGTCCCTTGTAACTGACCGTCATGTTTTTGCTCAGAAGCTCGAGCGCTTCCTGTGTATAAGGCACATTCAGTCTTAATGTAGTATTCGTAACATTTCCGCTATCGCCCACTATCATGAGTATCAGCGTGCGTTCATCCACAGGCAGGAGCCTGATAAAACTGATAGTCTCTTCGTTGGTAGCCGGCGTCATCGCGAACGATGCCAGATGTGTGATCTCTGAAAGAAGTTCCGCAGCATGTCTGATGGTTCTGTCGAACTCATCCCTGCTCGCCGACAATCTGTCGTTGATCATGCGCTTATCCTTGGCGCTGAGGTTCTTCTTTTTCATCAGCTCATTTACATACAGTCTGTATGCCTTGTCTGATGGAACTCTGCCCGCCGATGTATGAGGATGAGTCAGATAACCCATTTCCTCCAGGTCGGACATCTCATTTCTTATGGTCGCAGGGCTGACACCAAGGTCATATTTCTTTGCGATTGATCTCGATCCGACCGGCTCGGCGTTCTCTACATAATCTGTTATGATCGCCTGCAGTATCTGTAATTGTCTTTCGCTCAGATCCATGTCTTGCCTCCCTGAATTTTTTCTTTTTGTTAGCACTCATCAAGCGAGAGTGCTAATCACAAGACATAATATACTCGCAAGATACCATGTTGTCAATACATTTTTTTCAAATAAAAAAGCGCCCGAAGGCGCTGATATTTTTTACGGTTGACCGAGAATGTTGCTCATGAAATACGGCAGCTGTTTTCTCCACCAAGGCCAGTCATGGTTTACGTCGTAACCCCAGTAATCAGCCCAGTGAGGTATTCCCTTTCCTTCAAATGCCTCGTGCAGTTTCTGCAGGTCTACTCTCATCTCGTCTTCCCATGCACCCTGTCCGCAGCAGAAGATAATACTGCTCTGTCTGTAGAGGTCCATCCACGGATGATGCTCAGGCATGTTAGGAATGAATTCTATCGGAGAATTCGCATATGTAAGATCATCCTTGTAGCCGTGGAAGAAATAATTGGTATCGAAGAGTCCGCTCATCGCGATAACGCCTCCGAACAGGTCAGGACGGCGGCAGAAGAAGTTCATTGCGTGGGTAGCACCCATGCTGCAGCCTGTAGTAATCGCACGCTCGTCTCCGAGATACTGAGGTACGAGTTCATCAGTTACATAGCGGAACCATCTCTCCTGGAGTTCGAGTCTTTCGCGCTCGTTCCTGCCTTCTGCAGACCATGTCTCTTCATCTATGCTGTCTACGCAGAGAACTCTCAGCTTGCCGGACTCGATCCACGGTGCAATTGTATCGATCATTCCGAAGTTGCGGAAGTCGTATGTGTGACCGTTCTGCGGCCCAAAAGCTACGCAGAGCCTGCCGCTGTCTCCGAAGATAGCGTGCTCCATCTCTCTGTCCATTATCCAGCTGTATTCTCTCATGTAATAATCGTTCATTAGTTTTCCCCTTTATCTTTTTTTGTTCTTTTAGCTTTAGTTATGCGCGTTCAATTACGAAGTTGTTGAACTCCTCAACCTCCTCGAATGTCTTGAATACCGCAGTGTAGAACTGATTTCCCATCGCTCCGGACAGCACGTCAGGCATGCGCTCGCACATTTTCATGCAGTGTCCGTATTTCTGAAGCACCTCTTCATGGCTGTTTTTGTACTGATGGATGTCTTTTCTGGATGCGTATGCGCAGTACTGATCACCACCGATATCAGGCAGGCGGCGCTCATTGTAAGCTACCATCTCAGCCCAGATCTCATATACGTCGGTGTTGTGAGCGTAATCCATCATATCAGGAGTGTAACCGCCTGCCGGTCTCATATTGACTTCCAGACCTACGAAATCCCCTACTTCGCCGAGGTTCTTCCTGGCCTGTGTAAGACGGAAGAATTCAAAGTGTACGAATCTGCTTCTTACTTTGAAAGCCTTGATAGTTGCACGTCCGTATTCACGCAGCTGTGCAGGTACCTCCGGAGTGGTGTAATATGTAAGCTCCAGTCCCTTGTTGACAAGGTCCGCTATCGATGGCGGGAACCAGTTGGAGCTCTCGAAGAGCACCTCTCCCTGTGCATTCACGATCGCATCGTATGAGTAAATATAACCATATACGAACTCTTCCATTACATATGGATGCTGCGGAAGGTTATTGTAGAACCACTCGAGATCTGCGTCGCTTTCAAGTTTCCACGTGTCTGCAGCACCTACTCCGATGTCAGGCTTTACGATGACCGGGAAACCTCCTATCTCATCAAGAAAATCACGAGCTGCTTCGATCGTTGTGACCTTGTGGTTGCGTGCCGTCGGAACACCTGCTTCCTTATAGAACGGCTTCATAGCAGACTTGCTCTTCCACATCGCGAGTTCTTCAGGCTGAACACCCGATCCGATATTGAAATCTTTTCTAAGCTTAGCGTCCTGCTCAAGCCAGTATTCAGTATTTGACTCGAGCCAGTCGATTTTTCCATACTTGAACGCCAGGAATGCAACAGCGCGGTACATGGAATCGTAGTTTTCCATGTTGTCAACTTTATAATACTCTGTCAGAGCGGCTTTTAAAGGCTCTTCAAGCGTTTCATAAGGCGCATCTCCAATTCCTAGCACGTTTATACCGTTCCTTTTGAGTCTGTCGCAGAACTGCCAGTATGTGTGCGGAAAATTCGGTGATACAAAGATGAAATTCATTGTTCCCTCTCCCTTTCTTTATTTATCTTTTCTGCCGGCGATGTAGTACGGCGCTGCAACAAACAGCGCACCGCCGACTATGTTGCCTAAAGTAACAATTGCAAGATTATAGAAAAATCCTCCTGCTGTGACCGCCTCATGTACAGGCTGCAGCAGTGCAATTGTAAAAAGTGTCATGTTGGCTATGCTGTGCTCGAATCCCGTTGTGATGAACGCGAAGAGGCACCAGAATATCATGATGAGTTTACCGGAATCAGAACTTGCTCTGCCTGCGCACCAGACCGCGAGACAGACGAGGAAGTTGCACAGAATACCTCTCGCGAAGAGTGCAGCCGCCCCGGTTCCCATCTTTGTCCCTGCAGCGGATACCATGAAATCTGCTACAGGTCCTGTGCAAAGGCCCGTCTTGTGATAAACCGCCGCAAGCAGCATGCCTCCGGCCAGATTGCCCGCCCAGCAAATGCACCACAGACTGAGGGCATCCTTCCACGCGACCTTTTTATCGAGCAATCCCGCCGCCATGGCCAGATTGTTGCCCGTAAAGAGTTCAGCTCCGGCCATTACTACAAGGCTCAGGGCAACTCCAAAAGTGAGTCCCATCACAATCCTCGCATAAGGGAGGCCGGTCAGGAGCCCGCCTGAGGTAAATGCCAGCAGCACTCCTATTCCGATATAAGCACCTGCCAGCATCGATACAACAAAGTATGCCAGCGGGTCTTTTTTCATAAATGCGACCTTAGAGACAGCTCCGTCCGATATTTTTATAAAATCAGTCCTGAACATGATAACGTCTCCTCCGTCTGCAAACTCCAGTATTGCGGATAATTATACTCGAATACCGCATAAAAATAAAGGGCGGGACTATACGTCCCGCCTTTACCCCAAATATTGCAACAGCGTCTTTTGCTAGACTCACATTTCAATTAAAGAGCCAACATACGACTTTTGGAGATTTCCTTTCTTATAATGGATTTTTTATTTTGTCTTAATCTTTTTAGCCTTTGACCAGGCGCCATAATAATCCACACTTTTAACAGTATTAAAAGCACGTATTCTGATCCAGTAAGTACTTCCTTCTTTCAATTTCTTAAAAGTATATCCTTTTTCAGTGTATTTAGTGATTGTCTCTTTCGAATCCGGCACATAGAATATTCTGGATATTTTCCCATCATACTTCTTTTTATTCTGCGATATCTCAATTTCATATCCATCAGCTTTTTTTACTTTTTCCCATTTTACAGCAATGGTTTTTTTGCCTGCTGTCAGATTTGACATTATTGTCCTTGAAGGAGCATATTTCTTCTGATTTTCTCTTTCCTTATTTCCTTTTCTGATTTCTCTTCTTATCTGCTTTTTCTGAGCAGAAGTGAGTTTGACATTCTTTGAATAAGTAAGATGCTTATCATCAAGGAAGCACCAATCATATCCTTCAGGATAAAACTTTGTACTGCCAAACTTTCCACCTTTGATATGGAGATAGGGCTCATACATATCCATACCGGCATAGAAAAGTGCTTTTCCTGAGAAGCTTCCGCCTTTTATAGTAATGTGTCCGCATTCTAGAATAGGTTGATCGGAGGTTTCGTTGTCAAAGGTTCCGCCGTTGATTGTTACCCTTGATCTGAGGCCGTGGTCTGATATACAGCTATGCGAATATGTGCCTGGGAAAACATTTGATTCATTTGCCTTGCAGTCTTTTGATCTAAAGTCGCCTCCATTAATGATAAGTGTTCCCTCATCATTATAAATCACATCCGTTCCTTCGGAAATGAATGTTCCATTTTTGATAGTGAGCTTGGTCTTTATAAGACCCAATCCATCACCATCTATTCTGATTACTGAATTATTGGAGCTGAATGTCCCATTAAGTAATTTTACATCACAGCCCTCGCTAATATCCAAAGCTGCATATGACTCCTTACCTGTACACTTTATTGTTCCTTTGCCTTTGATTGTAAGTTTTGAGGTTTTATTATCTACTCCAGCAGCAGAAACAGGGCTTCCTCCGCCCTCTAAAGTAATCTTTTTGACATTTTTCTTCAATGTGTGCCCGTTAAGATCCAATACATAGTTGCCATCACCAAAACTCAAGTGTTGATCTTCTTTGAGAGTGATATCCTTATCGAGAATAATTGTTACATTCATCCCACATAGTGGTACTACTTTTGCCATATGTCTCATATCCTCGCCCGTCTTCTCATCTACCAGTGTTTCTTCTATCAGGCTCTGAAAATCACCAAATGATGAAATGTGAACTACTCTGTCCGATGCATTTCCTGCTGCAAATACCTGTGTATCAAACACAGGCGCTATCAGCATACAAAGAGCTGAAATCAACATAACATCTATGCATTTCCTTAAATACTTTTTCAAAATAATTTTCCTCCTGTTCCTTCTTCAACAATATAATAAATTTTATAGGCACATCTAAGTGTAATTTGACTACAGAGTCTGCTCCTCAGACGATTTTTATTTATTTTCTCTTTATTTCTTCGCTCTTAACCTGACAACTTTAGACCACTTTCCATAGACTTTTACTGTTTCGCCATAACTGTTCTTTACGTTTTTGTAAGTCCTGACTCTTACATAATATGTCTTTCCCGCCTTAAGCTTTTTGATATTAATAGTTTTCTTCGATGCGCCTTTGACTTTTAAGGATTTAGTTGCTTTCTTTTTAAAAGATTTCTTTGTGCTGTACTGCACCTGATATCCTGACGCAGAGCTCTTTTTTGACCATCTGATTATAGCCTTCTTTCCCTTAATAGCCCTTGCTTTTACATTCTTCACAACCAGTTTCTTTGCTTTAGCTATCTTGCTTTCTATTTCCGTTGAAGTGTCCGGTACTGCATCTACCAGGGTAGCCTCTTCCGGCTTTATTTCCTCTCCTGCCTGAGATTCCGCTTCCGCCATGGTCCTTTCTTCGGCTTCCTTTTCTTCCTGCATCTCGGTAACCGTCACCGTGCAGCTACTCTTTGTAATCCCGTCCGAATTTGTTGCTGTTATGACTGCAATCCCTTCTGAAACTCCATAAACACAGCCACTTTCAGAGACTTCCGCAACAGATGGACTTGAAGACATCCAGGTCACTTTTCTGTGATACGCATTTGCAGGATCGATACTTGCAGTGAGCAACAGACTCCCGCCTCTTTCAATAGTGACAGCTGTTTCTGAAAGAGTCAGTGATTGTGCCTTGACGGACGGAGTTTTCACCCATGTTATGTAATGCTTGAAGTAACGCTTCCCGCCCATGTCATCATCATATGGGATAATACTACTTGGCTGCAATGTATATTCGAAGATCACAGTATATGTGCCGGCAGGCAAAGCTTCTGATTCAAAGCGGCCCTTGACTCCACTGTCAGAGGAAAAAGCCTTTTCTTCTTCCCTTTCAGAACATATTTCTATTGTCATATGCTTTATCTGATCAGAATCAACCTCTGCGACGAGTTGTCCATCTTCCGGAATAGTGACGTCATATAGTCTTGCACCTACATAGACAGGATCATTAGTTCCCACTTTATCTACGAGCAGGTATGACTCATAGCCGTATCTTTCCCCATCTGTAGTGAACGTATATGATCCGTCTCTGTCTGCTTTATCATCATCTGTATTTACATTATCCGCAAATACCATACCCGTCGACAATACCAGACATGACATCAGAATACATAATCCAAATAGCTTCCTCATTTTCATTGATGATACTCCTTCATTACATATAGCAGATCGATTCCATGATTTACTCTGCTTTTTCTCTCCGGCCAATATAATCACGAGTTTCAAAGACAAAGCCAACCGCCGCTCCAATGCCTTACGCCTTGATGCTATTACCATCGACCGCATCACATTTCCTATACTCCCCTAAAAAGCAGATAAAGCGAAACCCTTCTGCCTTTTTTAGTATAACTAATTCATCTCATTCATACAACAATCATAGCCACGTAGCTTCTTAACCAGAAATGCCTGTTACCGTAATTGTATTTGCATACTTATCGAATATCTTCAGGGACTTTTTTACTTTAAATTTTTTATTATAAACTTAATACAGAAGCACCAAAATGGGGAAATCAGATTTTTCTGATTTCCCCATAGCGGAGTCGTTTAAGCCAGAAGTTATTATTTTAAAGTATTTCTTGTAATAAGTACTTCCAATATTTTTTTGCAACCTTGAATTTTTTATATTTATATGTTGTTACCGTAGTCCAAGAGTCCTCCCCATCAGAAGATTTTTCTACCACCTTTGTAGGATTTCCAGCCTTGTCATATGTATATTTGTATGTAACAGTAGTCTTACTTATTGTTTCTTCGCCATCCAAAGTGGATTTATCAGTCTCAACACTCTTTACTACATCACCTTTTTTGTTATATGTTAATTTATATGTTGTTTCAGATTTCGTTCCATCTTCAAATACAGTAGTATTTTTAATTTTGTTTCCGTGTTTATCATACTTAGCCTTACTACTATCTACAAACCCTTTCCATGTGGACTCGTCACTCTTCAGAGTACCATTTTTCCTGTAATTTTCAGTTATAACCATTTCACTAGACTTATCGTTGTAGACTGCTTTTTTTAGATTTCCATTTGACCAGTATGTAGCTGTATATGTACTATCTACTTTTTTTGCTTTATCGTAATTAGTTTCTTTAACTACGTACCCTTTCTTGTTTAGCTTATACTTACATGTTCCGGTAAGCTTCTTTCCTTCATACTGCTTATCGCTTACGGGTGCACCTTTGCTATTTCTTTTGTAGACAGTCCTTTCCCCATCAAGATTTTTCTCAATTAGCAATCCGTTCTTATCATACTTATAGGTGTCCTTCCACGTCCGATCGTCACCAAGACCTGTGGTTTTGGAAGAAGATTCTGTTAAAACCCAAACTGTCTTGGTTTTATCAGCAGCAAATACACTTATGGTAGAAGAAGCAGCAAACACCATAGCTACCACAAATGCAAGAAAAACTGAAAGTGCTTTTTTTCCAAATAATTTCTTCATACTACATTACCTCCAAATAAAAAAATTTAAAAAAGATTCTCTAATCTTACTACCCCTTTTTCTGAAGTTTATCACACTATATTACATAAAAACAACGATTATACAAAGCTTATCAGGCTACATACAGCCGGGAAGCGATTGAGGGCTGATAGATGGTATGAAAAAAAGCTGCAGTTTCAGAAGCAGCTTGCTGCTGAGGTAACCTAGTACATGCATTTGAAATCAGGGATGAAATTACCTCTGACATGCTCGAGGGAATATTCAAAACGGCAGCGAAATAGGCTGTAAATTAAGCCGTAGCAGCCCAATAGCAGCTAAATCGCAAAAAGAAAAAGCACTGACCCCTTTGGTATCAGTACTTCTTATGTGGTGGCCCATATTGGACTTGAACCAATGACCTACAGGTTGTCACCCTGTCGCTCTCCCAACTGAGCTAATGGACCGTGTCGCTGTTCTCTATTGTAGCGGAAAACAGCGTGGATTTCCACCCTTTTTTTTACTATTCTGAAAGTGCTTTCTTTGCCAGCCTGTCTGCAAGCTCGTTATATTTGTTTCCCGCATGAGCCTTTACCTTCACGAACCTGATGTCAATATTCTTTCTGGCCTCAGCAACGTAGTCCCTGTATCCCTGCGTCAGTGGATTGTTTGCCTTCCATTTTCTGTCAGCCCAGGCTCCTATTCCTTCATAGTCGTGATATATTTCTACAGCTTTCATACCATTTGCAATGCAATGTTCGATCGCAAGCTTTGAACCCATAATCTCACCTGCAACATTACGTTGCTGAGCAGCCTCTGCATCATCGAAAGCCGCGTTGAGCTCTGTAGTTTCACTTATTCCGTCTGCATCTGTCTCTACTATTACGACTCCACACGAGAATCTGCTGCTGGAGCTGTCGTAGCTTCCGTCCACATATGCCCTGACACCTTCAGGAAACTTATCAGCCGCAGCATCCGATCCGTCTGCAATGCCAAGGTAAGCCATAGCCTCAGACGGATCTGCAAAGCTTTTATACTCAGCGCCGGCAAATCCATCCACCTGCGCCTTGCAGTCGTCCCAGCTCATAAATAACCCTGTCGTCCTGCCCTTTCTTACCGCATATACCTTCTTAGCCATTTTTGCAGCCTCCCTGCCGCATTCCTCTTTCTTTGCTGTTTTGTGACCTGTCTCAGGATTCTCATCAAACTTCTTCAGAAAAGTCTTTCTGTGTATAGGGGTCTTGCCCAGAGTTCTCAGTCCCTCATAATGCTTTGCTGTCCCATAGCCTTTGTTGCCGGCAAAATCATAACCCGGGTAAACGCTGTCCATCTCTGTCATGAAAGAATCTCTTGCTACCTTGGCTACTATAGAAGCAGCAGCTATGCAAAGGCATTTTTCATCACCTTTTATGATAGACTCGCTCGGCATCCCTGCATCCAGCTTCACAGCGTCGATCAGAAGCATGTCCTGCGCATGAGTCTCTCCTTCTGATGCAAGCAGTCCGCGTTCTGAAAGCATGTTCCTTACAGCTGCTATTGCCCTTTTCATGGCAGTCTTTGTAGCCTCTAGTATGTTGAGCTCATCAATTTCGTTGTTGTCCGCGATACCAAGTCCCCATGCTATCGCCCTCTCTTTTATTATGTCAGCGAGTTCTTCGCGCCTTTTTGCTGAGAGTTTTTTTGAATCGTTGATTCCGGGAACATCGAAATCATCAGGAAGTATTACACAGGCAGCATATACCGGCCCGGCAAGAGGTCCTCTTCCGACCTCATCGATCCCGGCGATGTATCTGTAGCCTGCTGCTCTCAGCTCATCCTCGTGAGCCTTCATCTCAGCCAGCTTAGCTATGTCTCTTTCCAGTCTTTCCTGTTTTGTCATTCTGTATCCTGTGTAAAGCAAACTTTACACCATCAGTATGTAAAGTTTGCTTTACTTTTTTGTAGCTATAGATTGCAGTGCGTTTCACACGTAAAGTTCTCTTTACGTTGCTTTTGTGTAAAGTTTTCTTTACCGTAAAGTTTGCTTTACTTTTTCCAGAGTGATTCTTCCAATCTTACCGCCTCGAAACTCATCAAGAACAGTGCGCCCGGTCCTTTCGTAATCTATCCTTCCGCCCGACATTATGAAGCCTCGCTTTCTCGCGATATTATCCATATTCTCTATTGTCTCTTCTGATATCTCATCGAGCTTATATCTCTCCCTGAGAAGATCAGGGTATTTTTCTCCGAGAACCCTTATGAGCTCAAAACCAAGATCCTGCACCCCGAGGATGTCATCCCTGATACTTCCGCAGAAGGCGAGATCAAGCCCTACATTCGGATCTTCAAATTTCGGCCAGAGTATTCCCGGAGTATCGAGGAGCTGCATTCCGTTTGACAGTGTCAGCCACTGTTTGCCTTTTGTTACACCCGGCTTGTCTCCGGTCTTTGCTGACCTTTTACCTGTAAGGCGGTTTATAAGCGATGACTTGCCTACATTCGGAACACCTACTATCATGATGCGAAGCGGCCTTTTTACAGATCTTTCTTCATTTCTCTTCTGCTGCTCAGCCTCCAGAGCTTTCAGAAGCTTCTTTATGTTCTCTCCGGACTGAAGGTTGAGTGCCATTACACGACGGATACCTTTACCTCCTGACAGTTTCTCAGCCCATGCTTCGGTCTCTGCAGTATCAGCAAGATCTGCCTTTCCAAGCACAATGATACGAGGTTTGCCGGAAATGATCTCATCAATAATCGGATTACGGCTGGACACAGGAATACGGCTGTCGACAATTTCGACTACGAGGTCCACAGCTTTAAGATTGTCCTGTATCAATTCCCGGGTTTTTTTCATGTGGCCCGGATACCAGTTAATATTGTCTATCATAGTATTTAATATAAGTAAAATGCATACCCTCGACAAGGTCTCAGGTATGCATGGTGATCACTATTCAGCGCTTCTGATTCTGGCTGCTTTACCGGTTCTCTGACGCATGTAGTTGAGCTTAGCTCTTCTGACTCTGCCTCTTCTGACTACCTCGATCTTCTCGATCTTTGGC
>JAFRKO010000045.1 GCA_017431685.1 Mogibacterium sp. | reverse complement strand
TACTATTGGGCCGGGTAGTTCAGCTGGTTAGAATGCCAGCCTGTCACGCTGGAGGTCGACGGTTCGAGCCCGTTCCCGGTCGCCAATGCGCTGATGTGGCTCAACGGTAGAGCAGCTGATTTGTAATCAGCAGGTTGGGGGTTCGATTCCCTCCATCAGCTCCAATACTTTTCGAGGGGTTCCCGAGCGGCCAAAGGGGGCGGACTGTAAATCCGTTAGCACTGCTTTCGATGGTTCGAATCCATCCCCCTCGACCAATATAAGCGGAAGTGGCTCAGGGGTAGAGCATCGCCTTGCCAAGGCGAGGGTCGCGAGTTCGAATCTCGTCTTCCGCTCCATCTTTTGCGGATGTAGTTCAATGGTAGAACTTCAGCCTTCCAAGCTGATAGCGTGAGTTCGATTCTCATCATCCGCTCCAATTTTTTTAAAGGCAAGTTGGGCATGTGGGTCCATAGCTCAGTTGGATAGAGCAACGGCCTTCTAAGCCGTGTGTCCGGGGTTCGAATCCCTGTGGGCTCACCATTTTTCTTTTTGCCGGTCTCGTGCTGATGGGGTATAGCCAAGCGGTAAGGCAACAGACTTTGACTCTGTCATTCGTAGGTTCGAGTCCTGCTACCCCAGCCAAATGCGACCCATTAGCTCAGTCGGCAGAGCACTTGACTTTTAATCAAGGTGTCCGGAGTTCGAATCTCCGATGGGTCACCAACACACCTTATCCCTAGGATACGGAGAGGTGTCCGAGTGGTTTAAGGAGCCGGTCTTGAAAACCGGTGATCCCGCAAGGGACCGTGGGTTCGAATCCCACCCTCTCCGCCAAGAAGCCTATTTGGAGAAGTACTCAAGTGGCTGAAGAGGACGGTTTGCTAAACCGTTAGTGTTCGATAAGGGCAGCATGGGTTCGAATCCCATCTTCTCCGCCACCTTTTTAGGGGTATAGCTCAGTTGGTAGAGCAGCGGTCTCCAAAACCGCGTGCCGTGGGTTCAAGTCCTACTGCCCCTGCCAATTTCATCGGGGTGTAGCGCAGTTTGGTAGCGCAACTGGTTTGGGACCAGTGGGCCGCGGGTTCAAATCCTGCCACCCCGACCAACAAGTTAATAATAAGCACGTCGGGGTGTAGCGCAGTTTGGTAGCGCAACTGGTTTGGGACCAGTGGGCCGCGGGTTCAAATCCTGCCACCCCGACCAACTTTATTAATAAATGCATGGGCCATTAGCTCAGAGGTTAGAGCAACCGGCTCATAACCGGTCGGTCCTTGGTTCGACCCCAAGATGGCCCACCATTTTGCTCAGGTAGCTCAGTAGGTAGAGCAGGGGACTGAAAATCCCCGTGTCCCTGGTTCGATTCCGGGCCTGAGCACCAGGAAGATCTGTCGTATAAGCGGCGGGTCTTTTTTCTTTATCCACGAATCGTTAACGTAAAGAGTACTTGACACATAATTATTAAGTGGTACAATAGCAATATAAAGATGCACAAATGTTCGCCACGGTGACTTATGGAAAACAATCTCGCAAAAATCAGAAAAGAGAAAAAGATAGGGCAGAGTTATCTTGTCGAGCAGCTGGGGGTTTCGAGGCAGTCGATCAGTTCCATTGAAAACGGCCGATGCACTCCATCTCTTGAACTTGCAATGGATATAGCCTATCTTCTGGATATGCCTATAGAAGAAATCTTCATCCATGAGAATCGCTTCAAATAGCTCCGCAGGGAGCTTTTTTCTTTATGAATATTTTATAATAATCAGTCATAGCGTATGACAATAGTTATAGAATCACGGACAAAGAATGGCATAGTGCCGCTTTGTCTGTTTTACTTTACACATAATAAATTATTTGGTTGTTACAAATTGAACAGTACAAAACCCGTAAAACTTAATACATGTTTTATAATACTTGTCTTTGCAGCTATCATGACAGTGTTCTCTTCATGTGTGTATGCGGCTTCAGTTCCGTCTGCTTCCGGTCAGATAAACTCGTATGACGGAGCAATACTGAGAGGATCTTCGTCTACCGGATCAGCAGTATTATGTGTTCTGGAAGACGATACAAGAATCACGATACATAAGGAAGTATTCAAATCAAAGACAAGCACAGCAAAGAAGAAAAAATGGTATTATGTCACAGCGAACGGCATAAAGGGCTATGTAAGATCAGATCTTGTTGACCACATAAAATACAGCAAAGTGACGGGCAAGGTGAAGTCAGGTGTAAATTACCGTAAAGGCCCGGGCACTGAAATGAAAAAAGCCGGCAATTTTAAAAAGGGCTCAAAAGTTACAGTTGTGATGAAAGCGAATCCTGTTTTATCTGTATGCGGATCAAACAGGATATGGTATAAAGTCAAATCAGGATCAAAGTATTATTATGTTTGCTCCGATAAAGTCAAACTGACCGGAAAAGCAAGTAAAACATCTTCTTCAGTTTCAGATACTTCAAATAACGGCAACATAGAAGACACTGGTAAAGAGATGAGCGATGAAGCGTTTGAAAAGTTTCTGGACGGCGAAGGCTTTCATGAATCTTATAAGAAAAAGCTTCGCAAGCTTCATGATGCACATCCGAACTGGGGATTCAGGGGCTATGTTACAGGCATATCCTGGAAGACTGCTCTTTCAAAACAGACCCGAAAAGGCACATCGCTGGTATCAGGTTCATATCCTAAATCTTACAGGGACGGGTCAAAACAGTACGAAAAAGGCTGGTACAAGGCTGACAGAAAGGTCGTAGCCTATTACATGGATCCGCGCAATTTCCTTAACGGGAGCAGTATTTACATGTTTGAGGACCTTTCATACAGGCCTGAATATCAGACAGTATCTGTCGTAAGGGCGATACTGTCGCCGTCGAAACTGCCGGAAAATGGATTTACAGCAAAAGTATTCGTAAAAGCCGGAGAAGCCAGCAATGTAAGTCCTGTTTTCCTTGCTTCAAGAGCAAGACAGGAGTCAGGAAGCGGCGGTGACGCAGTAAACGGGACTAAGATATTGGGAAAGAAGGTTTATAATCCGTTTAATATAGGCGCGTTCGGGGGCACCAATCCTCTGTACAACGGACTTATATACGCATACGGAAAGGGGTGGACGACCCCTGCAAAGGCGACAGAGGGCGGAGCCAAAGTACTGGCTAAAAACTATATCGATCAGGGACAGTACACAATATATTATCAAAGGTTCAACTTAAGGAACGGAGAAAACAAGGTCGGCACACACCAGTATATGACCAACATAATGGCGCCTTACAGTGAAGCACTGTCGACAAAAAATTCGTATGTGAAGTACGGGATAACTGATCAGCCGCTGGTGTTTGAAATTCCTATATATAACTCGATGCCTAAATCCACAAAGCTGCCTTAGAAAGAATCAGCTAAAAGAAAGATATTGCCGTAATCAAAAAAGACGGCAATTTTTTATTTTAGAATCAATTTACAAAGAAGGTTATCCGGTTTGATTAACAAAAAGCGATACATTATAATGATAATGCTGTTTATAGTGAATTTTTACAGCATTAAACGATTATGTCTGTGCTGCAGGAAAACCTTTATGAAGAGAGGGAGATAAACAATGATATCTTTTAGAAGAAAATGGCTGTGCATGATAGTTGCTTTATTCTTTGTATTCATATGCACACACACAGCAAATGCTGAATCCGGTGAAATAACGATCCCGGTGCCTCAGGAAAGTACCGAATATGCTGACCTTGAATCAGAAGAGTTCATACTTGTTATGGAAGAATCCTCTGGATCTTACCATATACCTGCCGGTGTTGAGGGATCCACGGAAGTCTATGCTAAATTAGAGCTGCAGAAGCGTGCAGAGATATGGGTAGACTGCTACATAGGGGGAGGCAATAGTGTAAGCTACGATCTGCTTCTCGCTGACAAAGAGACCGTGGTGACATCTTATACTAGAACCTGTAACCATATGAATGACAAAAAGCTGCTTTTGGGTGTTTTGCCTGCGGGAACATATTACCTTCGTCTGCATAATTTGCAAGTTAATAACAATGACTGCGCAGGCTATATTACTTCTAACTTTAAAACTAACCATTATGAGGAATGTGACGGTGTTGTTGATGATGACATGTCCAGCTCGAATGATACCAGAGATACTGCACTCACAATAACAGAGAGCACTCAGGGCTATCTTTCATTTCTCGGAGATGACCTGTGCGACTGGTACAGCTTTGATGTACCTGAGGAAGGAAGAGAATTTAAACTTTCCATGGTTCGCGAAGGGTGCATCACATATAAGCTGTTCAAGAACGGCTCAGAAACACCGGAAAGTGAGGACGTAATATACGGTACAACTCTCTGGGATTCAGGTTTCGGCGCTTCGCTGGATGAAGGTCATTATGATTTATGTGTCATGTTTGAAGATTTCGGTGCCGATGCAGGTTTTAATACTTACAATGAGCGCGGAGGTCTGTACGATATAAGTCTGCAGAGTCCTGAGAGTCCTGCAGATAATACGGAGGAGCAGGGATCCGGCAATGACCAGGAAGCAGTAGTTGACGCCGGAGAAACACCAGATACTGAAATTGAATTCATCCCGGATCCGTCAGAAGTAACAGAAACAACGGAAGAAACAGGTGAAACAAATACTGCTGATACGGCAGATACATCCGAGGTGCCTGAAGTTACGGATATACCGGTGGATACTGCAATTTCATCCGGAGCAGCTGCATCAGAGGCGGAAAGCAGTGTGTATCCGAAAGTCGGGAGCACTGTAAAAAGATCGGGTCAGAAGTATAAGGTTATTAAAAAAGCTTCCGGAAGTACAAAAGGAACAGTTGCTTTTCTGAAATCTGCCAACAAAAAAACTGTAACAGTACCTTCAACGATAAAAATCAAGGGGAAAACATACAAAGTCACACAGATCAGAGCCGGCGCTTTCACAGGCAAGTCTGTCCGCACCATAAAGATCGGTAAAAATGTAAAAACAATAAAGAAAAATGCTTTGAAAGGTTCCGGGGCAACTAAACTTGTCATTAAAACAAAGCTTCTGAAAAAGGCAAATGTCAAGGGCTGCCTGAAAAATTCAAAGGTCAGAACCATACAGGTGCAAGTCAGCTCATCAAAGACAGTTAACAAAAACTATGTAAAAAAATATAAGAAGTACTTCACAAAGAAAAACTGCGGAAGAAAAGTAAAAGTAAAGTAGTGAATCTGTTATGAATGAAAAAGGTCTCTGCTGAAAGAGACCTTTTTATATTGCCGCACCCTGGCGGGTATCACGTCTTTTTAACTCACTGTTTATCATATTGAGTATCGTGCGCTTACGGTAGCTCCATTCGGGAGATACAAGTATTTTACGCGGTACATCACCGGTAAGTCTGTGTATAGTCACCTCCGGCGGTATTATTTCGAGGCAGCGGACTGCAAGGTCAACATATTCTTCGATAGAGCCGAAAGGTACGTAATCCGGCATCGCCCTGTACAGAGGCGATGTCTTTACTATGTTCATAAGATGAAGCTTGAGGCCGAACACCGGAAGGCTGCATACTTTTCTGACAGATTCGAGCATCATCTCCTGCGTCTCGCCCGGAAGACCGAGGATGAGATGAGTGACTACGCGTATGCCGCGTGAAATAAGCGCCTCAGCTGATCTTTTGTAATCTTCATATATGTAGCAAGTATTCATTGCTTTGAGCGTTTCATTATAAGTGCTCTGGAGACCCAGCTCTACCCACATGAAATGATCGTTGTTTATTTTTTCAAGAAGAGTGAGAACGTCATCGTCCAGACAGTCAGGCCTTGTAGCTATAGCGATACCGCTGATACGCGGATCATCCAGAGCTGCATAGTATCTTGAGCGAAGGACTTGAACCGGAGCATACGTGTTTGTAAATGACTGGAAGTAGGCGAGGTAGCAGGCATCAGGCCATTTTTCTGAAAGCCTGTCTATCTGCTCACTTATCGATGCCGAATAATCAGTGTCTGATATTGATGCACGCGATGCAAGTTCGCCGGATCCGCCTTCCGAGCAGAAAGCACACCCGCCATAGCCTGCGGTGCCGTCCCGGTTAGGACATGTGAAACCAGCGTCGATGCTCAGCTTTACAGTCTTTTTTCCGAACTCCGACTTCAGATAATTGCTTATCGAATTATATCTTTCGCCGCCTTGCATGTATCAAGGAACCTCCTTTTGTGATACAATATTATGAATTGTTGTGTACATCAACGTACACAGATAATTGAAAGGAAAGAGCATTGAAAAAGACTTCAGGATGCATACCGCAGATCAATTGCGAAGAACTGAATCTTATATCAGGGGAACTCTCCGGAGTTGCGCTGATGCCAAAAAAACCTTCGGTCCTGATGCATGCCTGCTGCGGACCGTGCTCCACATCATGTGTTGAGCGGACAGCTGCCGACTATGCTCTGACCCTGTACTATTATAATCCAAATATAACCGACAGAGAAGAGTACTACCTGAGGCGCGATACCCTGCTGCATTTCCTCGAAGCCTTTAATGAGGAGCATAAGGATATGTATACAGTAGGCTATATAGAAGGCGCGTATGAACCTGACAGGTATATAATAAAAGCTTCACCGCTTGCGGATGAGCCTGAAGGCGGAAGACGCTGCGACCTCTGCTTCGCTATGAGACTTGCCGAGACAGCCAGGATGGCAAAGGAACTCGGCATGGAGTACTTCACTACAACTATGTCGGTAAGCCCACATAAAAATTATGACAAGATAAAAAAGCTGGGACTTGCACTCGAAGAAGAGACAGGAGTAAAATTTCTCGATATCGACTTCAAAAAAAAGAACGGCTTTGGCCGGAGCGTTGAGCTTTCAAAGAAATACGGACTCTACAGACAGAACTTCTGCGGATGCGATTTCGCAAGATATGCTGCTAAATAACCATAGGGGACTAAGATAAAGGAGAAAGGAAAAATGAGCAAACTATTCATCCCAAAAGACTACACACCGGTGCTCGATCCGACTGAAACACAGAGAGCAATCAAAAGGATAAAAGACCACTTCCAGAAAGAGCTTGCGCACAATCTCAATCTCGGACGAGTCACTGCTCCTCTGTTTGTTATCCCTGAAACGGGACTCAACGATAATCTGAACGGATATGAAAGAAGAGTAGAGTTCACAATAAAGGATTATGATGAGAAAACCGTTGAGGTCGTACAGTCTCTTGCAAAGTGGAAAAGAATGGCGCTCGGAAGATACGGTGTAGAACCTGGACGCGGTCTTTATACTGACATGAATGCGATCAGACGTGATGAAGAGCTCGACAACATACATTCGATATATGTTGACCAGTGGGACTGGGAGAAGGTGATCACCGCTGATCAGAGAAATGATGAATTTCTTGAGCATACAGTAAGAGTGATCTACTGGTGCATGAAGGATCTTGCTGATTACGTGAACGATCACTATCCTCAGATCGGTGTCGAACTTCCTGACAAAATCAAATTCATTGATTCGCAGGATCTTGAGAACTGGTATCCTGATAACACTTCAAAGGAAAGGGAGCGCTTTGCTGCTGAAGAATTCGGTGCGATTTTCGTAAAGCGCATAGGCGGCAACCTGAGATCGGGCAAGCCGCATGACGGCAGAGCACCTGACTATGACGACTGGGAACTCAACGGAGATATAATCCTCTGGAATCCTGTTCTTGAAGACGCCTTTGAGATCAGCTCCATGGGTATACGTGTTGACTCCGAATCCATGATCCGTCAGCTCGAACTTTCCGGCAAAGAGGAAAGAAAAGAGATGAAATTCCATCAGGACATCATCAACAACAGACTCCCGCTCAGTATTGGCGGAGGTATCGGACAGAGCAGACTCTGCATGTACTTCCTTAAGAAAGCCCACATCGGAGAGGTGCAGGTTTCCGTATGGCCTGAAGAGATGTATGAGGAGTGCGCAGCGCATAACATATTCCTTTTGTAATACGTGTGAGACTATTAAATGCAGTATATCGACGTAGTTATTGACAATAAAAGTGTTAATACAGACAGCTTTTATACATACAAAGCACCTGACGAGGTAAAAGTCGGAGCAAAGCTGACAGTGCCATTCGCAAGAAGAAGCAAAAGCGTTGATGCATACTGTGTTGATACAGGCGTTACCTGTGCCCTTGATGATTCAAAAGTTAAGGAAATAGACACATATGAGCCTGAACGTTCTCTTAACGCTGAGATGGTTCAGACTGCCATGTGGATGCGCAGGCGCTACGGTGTAAAATATATTGACGGCCTTAAAATGTTTGCTGTAGAAGGCAAACGTGAAAAAGCGTTCAAAGCCGGCTCAGGTATTGAAGCATCTGATCCCGGATACAAGCTTACTGCAGAGCAGGAGGCAGCAGCAGTAAGGGTCTGTTCATCAGTCGAAAAACGAGAGGCAAAGACTTATCTTATAAAAGGTGTTACCAACAGCGGCAAGACTGAAGTATACATTCAGGCAGCTGCAAAGGCGCTCGAGACGGGAAGGACCGCAATAATTCTTCTTCCGGAAATAGCCCTTGCGTCACAGGTCGCGCGTCGCTTCAGAGAACGATTCGGGAGTGAAAAAATAGCCACTCTTCACAGCAGACTGAAAAAATCCGAAAGACTTTCTGAATGGCTCAGGATAAGACGGGGCGAGGCTAAAATCGTGATCGGAGCAAGGACGTCGGTGTTCGCTCCGCTCGACAATATAGGTGTTATTGTAATAGACGAAGAGCATGAAAGCACTTACAAGTCCGATCATAATCCAAAGTATGAAACTGTAGATGTCGCATTTAAAAGGGCTTCACTGTCAAACGCGGTTCTGGTGCTGGGAAGCGCCACTCCCGGAGTTACGTCGTATTTCAGGGCGAAATCGGGTATTTACGAGCTCATAGAAATGAAAGAGCGCATCGGAAAAAGCGTAATGCCTGAGCTTGACATAATAGACATGCGCAAGGAGGCTGCTGCAGGCAACACGAGTGTCATATCAAGAGAGCTCGCAAAGCGTATAGATAAAGCTCTCGGACGTCGGGAGCAGGTAATACTGTTTCTTAACCGCAGAGGCTTCTCAACGCGCATACTTTGCCCTGACTGCGGGTTTGTCATGACCTGTCCGGACTGCGGCATCTCGCTGACATATCATAAATCGGTAAACGCGGCGGTCTGCCATTATTGCGGACGCAAATTCCCGGTACCTGAAAAATGCCCTGACTGCGGCAGCAGGTTTATACGCTATGCAGGTGCCGGCACGGAGAAGGTCGAAGAAGAAGTAAAGCGCATATGGCCCCGTGCCGGCGTCGACAGATTTGATATAGATACAGCGTCTGCCTCTGATGATCCTGTAAAGGTTATAAATGACTTTCAGGAAGGCCGCACCGACATACTGGTCGGCACGCAGCTGCTTGCAAAAGGCCTTGATTTCAGGAATGTAGGTCTTGTAGGCATAATAAACGCAGACGTCAGCCTCAACATCCCGGACTACAGGTCATCTGAACGCACTTACCAGCTTATCACACAGGTAGCTGGACGCGCCGGCAGAGCCGGCGGCGAAAGCAGTGTGCTGATTCAGACATATGAGCCTGAAAGCGATGTTATTCGTGAAGCAGCAGCCGGTGACTATGAGCGCTTTTATGAATCGGAGCTTCTTCACAGAAGCATTATGAATTATCCGCCGTACTCTGATATAATCTCCGTCGGACTTATAGCGGACGATGATGAAACCGCTATGGCTTACGCGAATGCGTTCAGAAACAGGCTGACCGGTCTTAGGTCAGCACCGGAGGGGGCGGTGGTTATGGCACCGAGACTCGATGAAAAACGCAGTGACGGAAGAGCAAGGGCTGTATTCATGATAAAAGCACCGCAGGGAAGCCGGGCGGGGTATGTAAGCGAGTATATGGCATTCCGCGACCGCATGATAGAAAACAAGGCTGCAGCCTTTATTGAAATAGATATAAATCCGTACGGGTCACTATAATTCACAGGAAGAAGATAATATGGCACTTAGAAACATTACAATCAGAGGCGATGAGATACTCGCCAAAAAATGCAAACCGGTAAAAGAGATAACTCCGCGCATTGTGGAAGCCTGCGAAGATATGGTCGAGACGATGCTCGCGGCTGATGGAGTGGGCATTGCTGCTCCACAGGTAGGTATCATGAAGAGATTCTTCATAGCAATGCCGCATGTGGATGCCGAAGATGAGGAGACCAGAGACAGAATATATGTAATGATCAACCCTGAGATCACCTACAGAGAAGGGACTCAGGAATCCAGCGAAGGCTGTCTGTCAGTGCCCGGATACATGGGCCTTGTGGACAGACCTTACAAAATCAGGATCAAAGGTACCGATCTTCAGGGCGAGGAGCATGAGTACGAGTTTGAAGGATTCGAAGCAACCGTATTCTGCCATGAATACGATCATCTTGACGGAATCCTGTACTCGGATATCGCAAAAGACATGATGACTGCAGAGGAGTATTCTGAGATCCTCCATGAGCTGCAGGAACTTCACGAAGAAGATGATGATGACACAGATAACGCGGAGATCTGGGAAAAGAAAAAGGAAAGAAGTAATCAGTAGATGAGAATAGTTTTCATGGGAACACCTGCGTTTGCGGCGTGTTCACTGCAGAAATTAATAGATGATGGCTATGAGATTCCTCTCGTAGTGACACAGCCTGACAGAAAAGGCAACAGGAACAGGATGGTGCTGTCCGAAGTCAGAAAGATGGCTCTTGAGCACGGCATAGAAACTGCGCAGCCGGTAAGGATAAAAAAGGATCCTGAGCTGATCGAAAAGTTAAGGATGATCGCTCCTGACATGATAGTCGTGGCAGCCTTCGGACAGATTCTGCCGAAGTCGGTGCTCGATATTCCAAGACTTGGCTGTATCAACGTACATGGTTCGCTTCTTCCGAAGCTCAGGGGAGCTTCGCCAATGCAGGCGGCAGTTCTTGAGGGTCTGGATGAATCCGGTGTCACTATCATGCGTATGGCTGAAGGTCTTGACACCGGCGACATGATCAGCAAATGCTCCTGCGACATAAAAGGAAAGGACTTTACTGAAGTGTCGGAGATACTTGCGGAAGCAGGCGCAGCTCTTCTCGCAGAGACCATACCTCATATCGCAGACGGAACAGCCGTTTATGAGGTGCAGAATGATTCTGAAGCCACTTACGCCGGCATGATCTCCAAGACAGACGGATTTACGGATTTCAACGAGGATGCGGAGCGTATCGAGCGAAAGATAAGAGCTTTCATTGAGTGGCCTGCGTGCTACAGCTATCTCGACGGTCAGCAGATCAAGTTTTACAAAGCACAGGTTATTGATGAGGATCCCGACGGTGAGCCGGGAACTGTAAGCAGGACAGATAAAAATAGTTATTTCATCAACTGCAGGAGCGGCAAGCTGAGAGTTCTAGAGCAGCAGCTCCAGGGCAAAAAACGAATGAGTGCCGGTGATTTCATGAGAGGGCATAAGCTCTCGAACGGAGACAGATTCGGCGCAGAGGAGGAGAAATAATGTATTATTACTATGACTATTCATGGTTTGTCCTTCTGCCTGCAATCATTTTTACAATGATCACCCAGGCAAGGATCAACAGCGCATATAGGACCTATTCACAGGTACCTGTCAGCACGGGCGTTACAGGCGCTGAAGCTGCCAGAGCCATGATGGACGCAAACGGACTTTCCGGTGTAGCCATCAACATACTCAACGGCGGCAATTCGCTGGTTAATTACTATGACCCTAAAACAAAGAGCCTTAATCTATCAAGAGAGGTATACAGTTCACGATCCGTTTCCTCAGTATGCATAGCATGTCACGAAGTAGGCCACGCTATTCAGGATGCTTCGCATTACGCTCCGCTCGCACTCAGAAACGGAATAGTGCCGGTTGTCAATCTTACTCAGATGGTATCCTGGCCGATGATTTTCTTCGGCCTCCTTATGTCAGCTGCATCGCCTTACGGAAGTCTGCTCTTCCTCATCGGTGTCGGATGCTTCCTCTTTGTTATATTCTTCCATCTGATCACGCTGCCGGTCGAATTCAACGCGTCGAACCGCGCTCTTGCAAACCTGAGGGAGCTGAGACTGGTGAATGAAGAAGATTATATCGGATCAAGGGCGGTGCTTAAGGCTGCAGCAATGACTTATGTAGCCGCGCTCGCTACTGCGGTCGCAAGCCTGCTCAGAGTGTTCGTGATCGCCGGAAACAGGAGGAGTTAAGGCCTGATGAATAATGACTGGCTTGCGGTATTTGAAGCACTGAAGGCCGTATACTCTGACGGAGCATATTCCAATATTTCAATCAACGAAGCTGTTTCGCGCCATAAAGGGCTGCGTGAGAGCTTCGTTCGCTCATTTGCGAAAGGTGTTTTAAGAAGCAGCATAAGGCTTGATCACGTGATTGATTCTCTGGCGGGCAAGGGTATAAAGAGTATTAAACCCAGACCGCTAATAATCCTGAGGATGGGTATATATGCTGTCGATGAGCTCGACAGCGTGCCCGATCACGCGGCTGTAAACGAGGCTGTTGAACTCGCAAAGGCTGTTGCTAAGGGGAATGACCGTTTCGTGAACGGCATGCTCAGAAACTATCTGAGACGGAAGGCCGATTTTGCACCTGATAAACTGGAACCGCATATCCGGTATGCCATAAGCAAGGACGTATTTTCACTTCTGAGCGATCAATACGGAGATGAGGCAATCCGTATTGCGGAAGCGCTCAATGAGCCGTCAGAGGTCTATTTAAGGGTGAATACACTTAAAGCTGACCGGGATGTGATTATAAAAAAACTTGCAGACTTCGGCATTGAAAGCCGTCCGGCGGAAGAAAACAGCGAAGCCATACATGCAATCGGAAGTGGCATTGTAAGCTGTGAACTTTACAAAGAAGGCTTTTACACCATACAGAGCATTTCCTCGATGATTGCCGTAAAGGCTCTTTCCCCGCTGCCGGGAAGCAGGGTGCTCGACCTGTGTGCTGCTCCGGGCGGAAAGACCGGATACATGGCAGAGCTTATGGGCAACGAGGGCAGCATCACAGCCTGTGATGTTCACCGGCACAGGCTCATGCTCACGCAGGCCGCAATGAAGAGACTTGGAGTAAGCATATGTGAAGTCCGGGAGCGTGATGCTGCTGTATATGATCCTTCGATGAATGAGTCATTTGATTATGTGCTGGCAGATGTTCCGTGCTCCGGACTTGGTGTCATTGCGAGCAAACCGGAGATAAAACTGACTGCTGATCCGGCACGGTATGACGGACTTATAGCTATACAGAAGAGTATTCTTGAAAATGCCGTCCGCTACCTGAAACCGGGCGGAAGGCTTGAATATTCAACCTGCACACTCAACAAAAATGAGAACGAAGAGGTTGTTAAACATGTATTAAGTAAAGAGGGCACTTCAATTCGTGTTATTGAAATGGCCACTCTGATGCCATATAATGGCAAAGTAGGATTTTACTATTGTATAATCGAAAAGAATGCAATTTAACAGGACGGAGAACTGATAATCATGAAAACTGGTTACTTGACAGACAGAGGCAGACGCAGACCAACCAATGAAGACTCACTGAGAGCTTGTGAAGATCTCAATTTCTTTATGCTCGCTGACGGAGTAGGAGGTAACAGGTCGGGAGAGATCGCCAGCCAGTCAGCACTTGACGCTCTTGAGAAGTTCGTGCGCCACAACCCGCCGGAATGGCTGGGATCGCGCGACGAAGTGTTCAGATATTTCAGAGCAGCTGTCAACTATGTCAATCAGTTTATTATCAAGCTGTCACAGGCCAAACCGCAATACAGCGGAATGGCAACAACGCTTACATTCGCTTATATCAGAGGCGACGAGATGTTTGTGGCGAATGTCGGTGACAGCAGAGTATATCTGGCCCATGGAGACATGATCCAGCAGATCACTGACGACCACACATATGTCAATGATCTTGTAAAAATGGGCGCTATTACAAAGGACGAAGCTCATCTTCACGCTCGTAAGAACGTTATAACAAGAGCAATAGGAGCAAACGCGAATAATGAGCCTGACTGCTTCAGCGTCCCTGTTGAAAAAGGCGATCGTATACTGCTGTGCAGTGACGGTCTTTATGATGAAGTTGATGATGACACCATTCTTTCGGTGTTAAACAGATACAATGATATGAAAGTCTGCGCAGAGGACCTGGTTTATATGGCTAACGAAAACGGCGGCAATGACAATATTTCCGTCATCTGCGTTGATTTGGAGGATTAAGCATGGCAAGCAGGATACTTTCCGGGCGATATGAGCTTCTGGAGAAGATCGGCGACGGCGGTATGGCTGTCGTATATAAGGGTAAGGACAGACTCCTTAACCGCTATATTGCTGTCAAGATCTTAAGACCGGAATTTACAAAAGACGCGACGTTCGTTGAGAACTTTAAAAGGGAGTCGCAGGCTGCTGCGGGTCTTTCTCATCCGAATATCGTGGGCGTTTATGATGTCGGACGTGAAGGCAACATAAACTATATAGTGATGGAGCTTATTGAGGGCGACACACTCAATAAGATCATTGAGAAAGAAGCTCCTATGGATTACCGTAAGGTTATCGATATCTCGAAACAGGTAGCTTCTGCACTCAGAATAGCTCACAAAAACAAAATCATCCACAGAGACGTCAAACCTCACAATATAATGGTGACCAATGACGGAGTGGTAAAACTGGCTGATTTCGGTATCGCAAGAGCGGTAAACGATGCTACTCTGTCTACAGGCAGCAAGATTGTCGGTTCTGTACATTATTTTTCGCCTGAACAGGCAAGGGGCAATTACGTCGATGAACGTTCCGATATATATTCACTTGGAATCGTCATGTACGAAATGCTGACGGGCAAGGTTCCTTTCGACGGTGACAATCCTGTTACAGTTGCTCTTAAGCACATCAATGAGGAGATCATTCCGCCGAGAGAACTCGAGCCTAGCATACCGCCTGCGCTCGAGAGAATCGTAATGAAAGCCACCAACAAGTTCCAGACAAACAGGTATGCGAATGCTGATGAGCTTATACAGGATCTCGACAATGTATCATTCGTAACGGCTATTGCTCCTGACTCGATTTTTGAGTCTACTACAGTTGTTGAAAAACGAAACAAACGTAAACAGGATCTCGAAAAAGATATCGAGGAAGTTGTAGAAGCCAGAGAGCGTGACAGAAAGAGAAAACGCAGAAAAGCAATAGCGATCGCAACAGTAATCATTCTATTGATCAGTGCTGCTGCAGGCGGGTATATTGCGTGGAGGATGGGAGTCTTCTCTTCCACTAAGGCTGCGCCTGACCTTCTCGACAAAACATATGATAATGCCAAAGAAATTGCCGAAGCTGAAGGCTTTAAGGTAAAGAAAGGCAAAGACATCTATTCATCAGAGTATGCAGAAGGAAGAGTCTGCCAGCAGGATCCTCAGCCTGGTGTTGAAATGCCTAAGGAAGGTACGATAACCATTAATGTCTCGAAGGGCAATAAGGAAGGTCTCGTACCGAGTGTCGTCGGCATGAATCAGGATGATGTTGAAGCATTCCTGAAAACTTATGGATATGAGCTCGGCAATGTGAAAACAGTAACTTCGCACGAAGATGAAGGCGAAGTTCTTGAACAGATCCCTGTAGCTGGAACTACCCTCGACAAGGAGAGTGCAGTTGATATTGTTGTGTCTGACGGAAAGGGCTTAGAGAAGGGTATAGTTCCTTCTGTAACCAGAATGTCGCTCAAAGAAGCTAAAAAGGCTATAGAAGCTGCCGGCTTCCAGGTAGGTAATATTACCTACGACTGGGATTCATCTATCGGCAAGGGGTATGTCATTTATCAGCAGTATCAGGCCAACTCACAGCTCGACAAAGGAACAGCTATTGATCTTCAGGTAAGTTCCGGAAAAGAACCGGATCCTGAAGAACCTGTCGTAGTCGATGATGATGACGATAATGATAATAACGCTGATGACGAAAGCGAAGTTTCATTTGAATTAAACTTCGATAACGACAACGACTAACGGAATGGATCGCATATGACAGGAACTGTTGTCAAAGGCATAGGCGGGTTTTACTTTGTATATGACGGGAATACTGTTGTTATGGGCAAAGCGCGCGGAAACCTCAAAAGAAATAAAGAGCTTATTTATGTAGGAGATATCGTTGATTTTGATATCGATGAAAACGACAGAGACGGCGAGTGCGTGATCCATCGTGTAATAGAGAGAAAGAATTATCTGACAAGACCACCGGTATCCAATCTGGATATCCTGGTGGTCGTGTTTTCATTAGTGCAGCCGGCCGTTAATTACCCGGTAATAGACAAACTGATCGCAGGCTGTGAATTCGCCGGAATCGATCCGGTAATATGCGTTTCCAAGTCTGATCTTGCAGGGCCGGAAGCAGTGTCACATGCACTCTCAATTTATTCACCATTATTCCCTTCAGTCAGTGTAAACGGTATGACCGGAGAAGGAATCGACCATCTCCGCGAACTCATAAGCGGAAAAAAAGTGGGACTTGCAGGACCTTCAGGAGTAGGAAAGTCCACTATAACGAACCTTCTCCATGCCGGTGAACCGGGTATAGCAGAGGTGGAAGAGGCTCTGCTCAAGGCTGCAACAGGCCGTATCAGCAGCAAGACGGGACGTGGAAGACATACCACGAGGCATGTTGAGATATTCCCGCTTTCCGACGGCACGATGCTCTATGATACGCCCGGATTTACTTCACTCGACATGCCTGAAATGGATCCGCTAAATGTCAGAAACCTTTTTCCTGAATTTCGCAGACTAAACAGTGAATGCCGTTATTCTGACTGCATGCACATAAATGAGCCGGAGTGCGCTGTCAAAGAAGCACTTCAGCAGGGACTTATATCGGAAACCAGATACGAATCTTATAAATCTATGACAGAGGAGGTAAAAAAATGGCGAAAATAGCTCCTTCAATACTTGCTGCAGACTTTGCCAGACTGGGTGAAGATGTAAAAGACATTTGTGACAGAGGAATAGATTATCTCCATATCGATGTGATGGACGGATCCTTCGTTCCAAATATAAGTTTTGGCGCCGGAGTCATGAAGAGTCTGAACAATATCACTTCTGTGCCGTATGATGTGCACCTGATGATCTGGGATCCTGACAGATACATCGAGAATTTCGTAACACCGGTAACAGAATACATCACGGTTCATTATGAAGCCTGCGAAGACCTGGCTCATACATTAAATCATATAAAAAATGCCGGAGCAAAGGCCGGTGTATCGATAAAACCGGGTACTGATCCTGAAGTGCTTGACGACTATCTGAAAGATATTGATCAGATCCTTGTAATGTCTGTGGAACCGGGATTCGGCGGACAGAAATTCATGGACAGCAGTCTTCCGAAGATCGCTTACTACAAGGCAAAACGGGAAGAACTTGGTCTTGATTACGTTATATCTGTTGACGGCGGTGTCGGGTCAGCTAACGCATACCTTGTAAGGGATGCCGGCGCAGATATGATAGTTGCCGGATCGGCCGTATTCAAAGCTCCTGACAGAACTGCCGAAATCGCCGCGATCAAAGGCTGATTCAGCAGGCATTAACATAAAATGTATAAAAAACGTCTTCTTTTCCACCCTAAATACTGTACAGTTTTGAGAAATAGAACTCATTAGAATTAGCGGCAGGAGATACCTGCCATGATAAGAAGAAGACTAGCATTATATACATTGCTTTACATTGCCGGTATCACAGCCGGCTTTTTTATGTTTGAAAGGTCACGAGAACTCGAAGCAGCTTGTTTCAGCGCAGCTGTTATTGCTGTGGTATGTTTTTCAGATCCGTACGTACAGGTATATAAAATCAGAAGGTACTTAAATGAGGAAGGTTATACAGAGAGGCATCTGAATACCGGAAAAGAAATGATCGAAAAACAGAAAACGATATTGGCTATGATGTTTCTGGCGGGCTTCATATTGTTTTCTTTCAGAACTCTTGAATACAGTACAGCTCTGGCTGCTTTACCTGATAAAGACCATATAAAAGGGAGGGTTATTTCGGTTTCTGTTAAAGATGATAAAGTCAGATTCATAATCAGAAACAGAAAAAAAGGTCCTTCAAAAGTACTGCTGTCTCTTGATCAGCAGGCAGCAGCAAGATCTGCTGAAAAAGCCGGTCTCAGGACAGCAAAAGCATTTGTACGGTCCGGAGCATATGGATATATAGGAGAAATGATAGAGGCAGGCGGTGAATACTCTGAGATACCGTCAGCAGATGATCCCGGATGCTTTGACTATAACCTATACATGAAGAGCAAAGGTGTCACTGTAAAATTCAATGCGTATATTATAGAAGTGATCGATGCCGGAATATCCCCGGATACGCGGGTCAGACGCTTTCTGTATAGTGCCAGAGAGTCTTTTATCGGCAGATTTGATAATGATATGCAGGGCTTTATACGCGGAGTTATATTCGGCGACAAGTCAGATATAGACGAGGACATTATTGATGAATTCAATGACAATTCTACCGGTCATATTCTGGCTGTCAGCGGTCTGCATGTAGGCTTTTTATACGGTTTACTGAGGCTTCTGACAGCACACAAAAGAACTCTGCCTGTATCCATACTGATAATAGCGGTCATTATGCTTTATGGTGAGATGACTATGTGGAGTCCTGCCACTGTCAGGGCATGTATAGTTATGACAGTCAGCCTTTTCTCTGCTCATCTGAGGCGCTGCTCAGATCTGCTCACATCTGTAAGTCTGGCCGCCTTCCTAATACTTACATTTCAGCCATATCAGCTGTTCACATCAGGCTTTCAGCTGTCATTTCTTGCACTGAGCGGTATAGCTTTTTTTACAGGTCCGATATCTTCCGTGACAGGAGAGGCAATAGGTGTGATGCTGGCAGTGCAGCTGGGAACCTTGCCGGTATTAGCATACTCATATTGCAGGATAAATCCGCTTTCTCTGCTGATCAACGTACCGGTAATAATGCTTGTTTCGATACTTGTCCCGCTTTGTATTGTACTTCTGATGATAGAGGCAGCTGCCGGTAAAGTTCCTGCGCTCGGGATAGATCTGGCTGAGCTGATATCTTATGCAGTCATAAAGATAAATCAGCTGCTAAGATTTGATGGCGGCTTTTCCATAAAGACTGCCGGGCCGGGGGCTGCTGCAATAATTGTGATCTACTTAATCTTTTTCGGACTGTCATCTGAATGGACAAGAGTCATGCTCCTCAGAAAAGAAGCAAAACGGGTTCTGAAACAGGGTATACTGCTTCTTATGCCTCTTGCGATGCTGTTCTCATGTCTTTATGACACGATATCCGACGATGAGATAGTTTTCGCTGCTGTCGGTCAGGGCGACTGTGTTCATATAAGAACAGAAGGACATGATGTGCTCATAGACGGCGGCGGACAAGTATCATATGAGAGCAGATCAGGTAAAGAAAAGAACAGCAGCGCCGGATATAATGTCGGGAAAAACATACTTATGCCTTATCTGATGCATAGCGGAGCTGATAACGTGGAAATAGCTCTGGTAACACATCTGCACGCAGATCATTACAAAGGTATTGAGGAACTGTCGGAGATTTTCCCAGTAGGCGCAATAGTTATACCGGCTGATTATAAAAGCTCATCCGGAAGTGATGAAAGAATATATGCAGACGATTTCAGCGAAAGTTCTTCAGATGGCCAGAATACAAAACCGGAATCAAAAGTATATTCGTCACAAATCTGTTATATTGGTCCAAAAACAAAAATAGATGTTTCAGATGATGTAAGCATAGATGTGATTTGGCCGCTTGAGGTATCCGATGAGCCGATTGCTGCTGACGATCCTAACGAACACAATACTGTCTATATGATCCATTACAAAGGCATAAAAATAATGGTTACCGGCGATCTCCTTGAAAAAGATGAACTGGATATGGTCGACTGCTATGAAGGGACAGATACATTGAGGTGCGATATTCTGAAAGTTGCGCATCATGGAAGCAAATCCAGCTCCAGTGAAGCATTTCTTGATGCAGCTAAACCAAGTATCGCAGTGATCCAATGCGGACGAAATAATTTTTACGGACATCCGCACAGGCAGACACTTGAACGTCTGAAAGCGCGCGGCATCAGGATATTCCGCACCGATCTCTCAGGCGCAGTCGGCATTGACATACATGGGAAAAAGTTCTCTGTAGATCTCTATAAACAAGAAAGCTCTGAATCCTGAGTAATTTGGGCATATTCTTGTCGTATTCTTATGATACAATTTGCTTGTAAGATGCCAAAATCCAGGAAGGAGGGCAGACATGGACAGAAAGAGGTATTATCATTCAATTTTGATAATGACAGTATTTGCAATGATAATTGCTTTATCGTCAGTATGTGCTATGGCGGAAAGCAGCGTGGACATAACGAAGCCTGATGACGGCAGCACTGTAAAACCGGGATATGTGGAAGTATGGACAAGATTTGCTCAGCCGCCGGGAATGGGCAGCCTGGCTATAACTGAAGGCAGAGCTTCGTCTATCAAAAGTCAATATGGTGTTCAGTATAATCCTGTACACTATAAGGTATACAAAGATAATACTCTCGTAGAAGAGACGGATGTGAACCAGGAGTGGCTGAATTTCACAACAACCGGAAGTAAATCAACCAGGTTCCTTTTTGAAGATGAGGGAACATATACAATTTCGGCAAGCACTCCGCGGACTGCGGATGAATGGGACAGTGTAACAATCAATGTAAAGGGCGAGTATGACGGCGTTGACTATTCCGGAAAATCTTTTAGTACCATGAAAGTGCAGTTGTCGGAGAGTGAACTCTCTACAGCTGCACTTGTTTATATAATAAGGGATACAGTTGGTCTGGCGCAGAAAATTTTTGGATCATAGCATCCGATAATCAAACTGTCAGCCATCCCCTTA
>JAFRKO010000044.1 GCA_017431685.1 Mogibacterium sp. | reverse complement strand
GTTTGGAGGATTTTTGGTCAAACGCATAGCGTTCACGGAACCCCGCGTCTAACGCGGGGTTTTCTTCCGACAAAAATACCCCCTCATCATTTCTGATGAGGGGGTATCTCCTCGTCACATTAACTTAATGACATTGGGCTGATGCCGGTTTTTTTCTTATTCAATTGTTTTCTATTCTATGACATCCTGGTTGAAGTCGAATTCAACTTCACTCTCTTCTTTTTTTACTGTCTCAGGCTTTGCTGCAGGCTGCACCTTTTCAACTACGGTCTCTTTAGGCTGCTGCTTAACAACGTCGAAGTCGACAGTCTTAGCCTGACGCGCTTCACCTGTACGCTTGTCGCCCTCGCCATAAGGGCCGAAGTAGCTGTACTGGCTGCTGAATCCTGTGATGCAGTAGAATACCGGTGCGAGGAATGTGTATCCCCATGCCCAGGTCTCAGGCTGTCCGTATGCTTTCGCTGTGGCCTTTCCCATCTGGTATGCAAAATAGAAATACATGAACCAGCCTATGATCGGAACGATCACTACAAACAGTCTTAACCAATACCATGGATTGTTCATGGTCTTCTCACAGAGCTTATACTGGTTATAGAACGGTATAAAACCGATCCAGCCCTGCTCTCCTGCTTTCTCGAACATCTTCCAGAGGCCGATCGCCATAATGATATACCAGATCCCTGACGATCCAGACGTTGCTCCGCTGTTCTCCTGTGCATATGACAATAATGAATCCATTTTTTTCTCCTTTTTTATTTATCTCTTTTACCCTTTATCTATTGCTCGTTAGGGTCGTTTTCAACTATGCGCCTGATCTCTTCCCTGTCAGCTGCGCGCTGCTCCTCGAGCTTTTTATTATCGCTTGCCTGTTTGTCGAGCAGGGCTTCTCCAAGCTGCTTTGCTCCACTGATAAGAAGTGCTCCGCCTGCTACTCCGTATGCAATTATCTTAAGAAGCGATCCGCCAAGGTTTTTGCCCGGGCCTGCATTCAGATTATCGATTCCTGTTTTATTGCTTGCCATCCTAAGTCCCTCCTTAGAAGCTTTTATTAAACTAGATAATTATAGCACAAAATAGCGCAAATCATATATATCTGTCCTGCGCGCGGAAAGAAGCGGCAGCTTTTGTCTCACAACATCTACATAATCGAGATCGATCTCTGTTATTGTATGGCCTTCCTTCTCGTCCATCTGCATAAGCACTCTGCCCCATGGATCTGTGATTATGGAGTGCCCGTATGACGTATATCCCGCAGAAGGATCCTGCGCAGTCGCCGTGCCCACCATATAGATCTGATTCTCGATGGCTCTCTGACGGAAAGCGACCTCCCAGTGAGCCGGCCCGGTAGTCATGTTGAATGATGCCGGATTGAATATGACCTTTGCTCCTGCAAGTGCCGGTATGCGCGAGCTCTCAGGGAATCTTATATCAAAGCAGATGTTGACGGCCATCCTGCACCATTCGGTCTCGAACGTATCAAATGTGCTGCCTGCTGTTAAAGTGTCGGACTCTTTAAATACCTGTTCGCCGTGTGCATATATGTCGAAAAGATGAACCTTGCGGTGTTTGCCTATCTGCTTACCATCTCTGTCAAACACATAGCATGTATTGTAAATATTGCCGTCCTCACCGAGCTCCGGAATTGATCCGCCCACGATATACACGCTGTTCTTGCGTGCTATGGTGGACATTGCGAGCCAGTTGTCGCCCTTCTCCGGCTCTGCGTTCACTGGGAACAGATCGGTCTGGTACGGACTGTTCCATATTTCCGGCAGGCTTATGATATCAGCTCCGTCTGCAGCTCCGTCTGCGACCAGCTCAGCCAGCTTCTCAATGTTATCATATTTATCTTCATACACTTTCAGCTGAAGACTTGCTATCTTTATTTTTTGCATAACATCACCCCTCTTCTAAAGAAATGAAATAAGTGCCGTTCCTGCGAGCATGAGAAGCATTCCGGCTATCTTTCTGAGCGTTACCGGCTTCTTTTCTATGCCCAGGAAGCCCGTGGCGTCTATCACGAGCCCTATACCCATCATGCCGATTAAATTCATTATCGTAGCGAGGCCTGTCCCCAATATTGGCGCAACCGCAGCATTCCCGCTTACCACAGTGAGCGCAAACAGTCCGCCTGAAGCCATCCATGGCTTAAAACTCACGCTGCTGCCGTCAGGCTGATCGAATATGCCGTTTCTTCCCTTTATAAGCGTAAGTACTGCCATCACCAGCAAGGTTGAGATAATGGCCACTGACATTGAGATCAGCGTTGCCTTGCTTACTGACTGCACAACCAGTCTGAGCGAACCGTTGACTGCTATCTGCGTAGAGCATGCTATACCGGATATGAACGAAAGTACAACATAGAGAACAGGCAGCTTGCCGACTGCATTTCCATCTTTCTTCTCGCGGGTGACCAGCATCAGGCCAGCCAGAACCATCAGTGCTCCGGCAAGTCTTGTTATTGACATACGCGCTTCATCCGAACCGAACAGCGCAAAGTGGTCTATGACAAGTCCGGTAACGATCTGCCCGAAGTTAAGGATCATTGCGTTGCCGGCAGCGCCGAGCTTAGGTACGCACAGTATCCCCATGGTCACTATGATGATTGCACAGACTCCTCCGAGCCATATCCACGGCGGATTCTCAGCAACAGCTCCAAGGGGTATGTAAAATCCGTGCTCGCTTATAATAATAAAAGCGGCGAGGATAATCCACGCCACCGTAAAGTTAAGCCCCGCAACAATGAACGGAGATCTGAAAAACTTTCTTGACTCCGTATTGATACTTGCCTGCATCGTTGTAGCGATGCCGCCTATCACACCTATTGCTAAAGCCAGCATTTTTTATTTGTGTATCCAGCTCTCGTCAGAAGGATCATCCCTGAAGGCCTTGAGTCTGTCAATGTCTTCGGATGCGATGTATCCGTTCTCGGCAGCTGCTGCTATGACCTCGTCAAAGTTTGTGAGCGAGACCCATTCGATGTCCGCTGCTGCCATGCGGTCGATACCCTTCTTCATACCATAGGTCATTATGGAAATAACGCCAAGCACCTCAGCGCCTGCATCTCTTAGTACGTTTACCGTATCAATGCAGCTTCCGCCTGTAGAAATAAGGTCTTCTACAACAACGACCTTCTGCCCCGGCTCGAGCCTTCCTTCTATCTGGTTGCCTCTGCCGTGATCCTTTGCACCCGATCTTACATATCCCATCGGAAGATCCATCAGGTGCGCAGTAATCGCTGCGTGTGCGATGCCGGCAGTGGCAGTTCCCATAAGTACTTCTACCTCCGGGAACTTCTCCCTGATCGTATAGGCGAGTGCTTCCTCAACATCCGTCCTCACCTCAGGTGCTGTAAGAGTCAGTCTGTTGTCACAGTAGATAGGACTCTTGATGCCGCTTGCCCATGTGAAAGGATCCTCAGGCCTCAGGAACACAGCCCTTATGCTGAGAAGGTCCTCTGCAATCAGTCTTTTGATGTCAGTATTCTTATCCATTTTTTGCTTATGCACCTCTAGAGAAATTCTTCCTTGCATCTCGTATATGCATCGATCGGTCTGTCTGCTGCGGTTATCGGTCTTCCGACTACAATGTAGTCCGATCCTGCCAGCTTAGCCTGAGCAGGTGTCATCACCCTCTTCTGGTCATCATTCGTGTTTTCAACGAATCTGATACCCGGTGTCACAGTCAGAAAATCCGCGCCGCAGACTTCGTGGATCTCAGCAGCTTCAAACGCTGAACAAACTACTCCGTCAAGTCCTGCTTCCCTGGCGTTGAGAGCATACTGCCTTACTACCTCATTCATAGGCCTGTCTATCAGCAATTCTTTATGCAGAGTTTCTTCGTCTGTCGATGTCAGCTGGGTCACAGCGATCAGCTTAGGCTTGTCGGCAAATCTTGCAGCGCCAAGCATCAGGCCTTCCTTTGCAGCCTGCATCATCCTGACCCCGCCGGCAGCGTGTACGTTCACCATATCAACGCCATATCCGCCAATCACCTGCATAGACTTTTTGACAGTATTAGGAATGTCGTGCAGTTTGAGATCGAGGAATATCTTATGCCCCCTCTTCTTAAGCAGTTTGATCATTTCCGGCCCCTCAGCATAGAAAAGCTCCATGCCGATTTTCACAAATGGTCTCCCTGTTCCGATTCTGTAGTTGTCACAACTGATGACTTCATCTCTGATCCTTGTCAGTCTGTCCAGGAACTGGATAGTTTCATCAGCGCACTTAAAATCGCATGCGATTATCACGTCTCTCTGATTAGCCATATCGCACCTCTCATTCATATATTAATCTCCCTGGATTAATTATACATTAAAAACTGTCGATTCCATACTTTTTCATCACAGCAGGAAGATCTCTTACTATATTTCTTGATGCGTACGGATCCACCAGGTTGGCAGCGCCTACCTCCACGGCAGTTGCGCCTGCCATCATCATCTCGAGCACGTCTTCTGCCGACGATACTCCTCCTATTCCTATCACCGGTATGTTTACGGCCTTTGCAGTCTGATACACCATTCGGAGGGCCACAGGAAATACCGCCGGACCGGAAAGTCCGCCCGTAACGTTTGCCAGCAGAGGCTTTCCTGTCCGCAGATCGAATCTCATGCCCATCAATGTGTTTATAAGGCTGATTCCATCAGCGCCTTCCGTTTCGCACGCTCTCGCGATTTCTGTTACATCTGTTACATTAGGCGACAGTTTCATTATTATCGGCTTATCTGTCATCCAGCGTACTGCTTTAACGACTTCGGCTGCCATCTTCGGATCCGTTCCGAAGCTCATGCCTCCGCCGTGCACATTAGGGCAGCTTATATTTATTTCGTACCAGCCTATCATGTCTGACATAGCAGATCTGTCAAGCCTTTTCACGACTTCTGCGTACTCATCGGTCGAGAATCCGCTCACATTTGCCATCACAGGCTTATGGAATACTCTCTCCAGCTTCGGGAGTTCCTCCCTGATAACATCGTTTACACCGGGGTTCTGCAGACCCACTGCATTGAGCATACCGGATGGACATTCAGCGATACGCGGTGTATCGTTGCCGAATCTCGGATCGAGAGTAGTGCCTTTAAAAGAGAAAGTCCCCAGACAATTTATATCGTAAAGCTCCGCGAATTCGTATCCATAGCCGAAAGTTCCCGATGCCGGTATTACGGGATTATCGATCGTGATGCCGCAAAGATCGACTCTTGTATCTACCATAATATCTCCTCCGTTCTGAGCACCGGCCCTTCCTTGCATATACGTTTGTTGCCGTTTTTGGTTTTTGTGCTGCAGCCCATGCAGGCTCCGAAGCCACATCCCATGCGTTCTTCAAAGCTCATCTGACCGCTTATGCCGCCTTTTTCATACACCTTTTCATATATCGCCCGAAGCATCGGCTCAGGTCCGCAGGTGTAGAAGTGTGTGAATGTTTCTTCTTTATTGACCAGTTCCCTGAAAGCATCAGTCACAAAGCCCCGGACTCCGCAGCTGCCGTCGGCAGTCGCAACTATGACGCGTGCCCCGAGCTTTTCGAATTCGTCAACATAGTAGATCTCTTCTTTGCTGTTGAACCCGAGGATTACAGTGGTGTCAGCTTTTGTGAGACAGCGGGCAAGAAGATACAACGGCGGTATGCCTACTCCTCCGCCAATGAGCAGAGGTCTTTCTCCGGCATCATTCAGGTCATATCCGTTTCCCAGTCCCGTAAGCACATCGAGTTCCGCTCCTGGTGTAAGACATGTCATCTCCTCGGTACCGTGTCCGAGAACCTTGTAGATGATCGTAATGCCATCTTTGCGTGCATCGCAGATGCTTATCGGACGGCGCAGAAAATGTCCGTTCAGCTTTATATTGATGAACTGCCCCGGAGCCCTTATTCCGCTCACATCACCGCTCATCCTCATGAGCCAGGTAGTAGGCGTAAGCTTTCTGTTTTCTGTTATTGTGAAAAATCCCTGTTTCATATGCGTTGCCTGCTATGCGTCTATGGTGGAAATGGTTTGTGTTGTTTCTTCGAGCACATCGAGGAGCACGCTTACAGTATCAAGAGATGTGAACAGCGTCGCGTTGTTCTCGCTTGCACACTGTCTTATCAGAGCTCCGTCATTCGCAGTAACGTGGTCTCCCACTTTACGCGTATTGATAATATAAGCGATGTGTCCCATGCGTATGGCCTCAAGGATCTCGTCTGAGCCCTCGCTGATCTTCTTCAGCTGCTTCGTCTTTATCCCGTTCTCCCTCAGGAAAGCTGCTGTTCCGGTAGTGCCTACAATATTGAATCCGAGATTATAGAAACGGCGGATCAGCGGCAGAGCCTCAGCTTTATCGTCTCCTGCAAGCGTTGCGAATACTGTGCCGTAATTACGGAGTTTAGTGCCTGCTGCGGTAAGAGCTTTATAAAGAGCTCTGTTAAGCTTGTTGTCATATCCTATCGCCTCACCGGTGGATTTCATCTCAGGTGAAAGATATGTATCAAGTCCTTTGATCTTATTTGAGCTGAAGACCGGAACCTTTACATAGAATCTCTTCTTCTCTTCAGGATAAAGATCGAATATTCCCTGCTCCTTGAGAGATTTACCGAGCATTACCTCTGTCGCTATATCAGCCAGACTGTAGCCCGTTGACTTCGAAAGGAACGGTACCGTCCTTGACGATCTAGGGTTGACCTCGATTATATAGACCTCCTCGTTTCCGTCAACAATGAACTGGATGTTATACAGGCCGATTATACCGATACCAGGTCCGAGCTTTTTTGCATACTGCAGGATCTTGCCCTTTACCTTGTTGCTTATCGAGAACGTCGGGTACACCGAGATGGAATCTCCGGAGTGTACGCCTGTCCTTTCAACGAGTTCCATTATGCCCGGAACAAACACGTCACGGCCGTCGCATACTGCATCGACCTCGACTTCCTTGCCGAGTATATACTTATCTACCAGTACCGGCTTATCTTCGTCTATCTCTACTGCGGTCTTGAGATAATGCCTTAGCTGCGCTTCATCGCTTACTATCTGCATAGCACGTCCGCCAAGTACGAACGAAGGTCTTACCAGCACAGGATATCCTATTTCCTCAGCAGCCTTTACGCCGTCTTCGATTTTAGTAACTGCATGTCCGGGCGGCTGAGGAATGCCCAGCTCATCCAGCACCTTCTCGAACCTGTCCCTGTTCTCAGCTCTGTCTATAGCTTCGCAGTCAGTTCCTATGAGCTTTACACCTCTCTCCCTGAGCGGTTCAGCGAGGTTGATAGCCGTCTGACCGCCGAGTGTAGCTATTACGCCCTCAGGCTGTTCAAAATCAATTATCGCCATGACATCCTCTACGGTCAGTGGTTCAAAGTAAAGTTTATCTGCCGTAGTATAGTCAGTCGAAACAGTTTCAGGATTGTTATTGATGATGATCGCCTCGTATCCCGCACGCCTGATTGTCTGCACAGCATGCACTGTCGAATAATCAAACTCAACGCCCTGTCCTATCCTGATCGGCCCTGCTCCCAGCACTACTATCTTTTTCCTGTCTGTCAGGATCGATTCGTTTTCTCCGGTATATGATGAGTACAGGTACGCAATATACTTGCCCGTATGAAGTGTATCCACCATCCTGAAAACAGGTGTGATGCCGTTGGCCTTTCTCTTCTGATAGACTTCTACCTCGCTAAGGTTCCAAAGCATGGAAATCTCTTTATCTGAGAAGCCGATCACCTTTGCCGCCTTAAGAGTACGTATATCGTTGACACGGTCCCTGAGCGTCTTCTCCATATCTATAATGGTTTTGAAGGCTTCAAGGAATATATCCGTGATCTTTGTGACTTCGTGGATGTCAGCCACGCTTATGCCTCGTCTCAGAAGCTCCGCTATTGCGTACATGTTGTCATCCTTGAATTCAGAGATATATTCCATGAGCTTGTTGCGGCTCATTCCGTCAAATTTTGCAAGATGCAGATGACAGACTCCTGTCTCGAGCGATCTGATCGACTTGAGAAAGCTCTCTGTGAGCGTGGAGCCAATTCCCATGACCTCTCCGGTCGCCTTCATCTGTGTGCCGAGAACATTCGTGGCATCACTGAATTTATCAAACGGGAATCTCGGAAACTTCGCCACAATGTAGTCGAGGCCCGGTTCTGTCGATGCCAGTCCACCTGCCACTTCTATCTCATCAAGAGTCATGCCGAGAGCGATCTTCGCAGTGACCCTGGCGATAGGATAGCCGGAGGCCTTGGACGCGAGTGCTGATGATCTCGATACTCTAGGATTGACCTCTATCAGATAATACTCGCTCGTCTCAGGGTGCAGAGCAAACTGCACGTTGCATCCGCCCTCGATCCTGAGCTCGCGGATTATCTTTATAGCTGAGTCGTTGAGCATCTTAAGGTCGTGATCATTCAGCGAAAGAATAGGAGCTACCACGATGGAATCTCCTGTATGGACTCCGACAGGATCGACATTCTCCATGCCGCAGATAGTGATGGCTCTGTCAGTGCCGTCACGCATCACCTCAAACTCTATCTCCTTGTATCCTCTTACCGACTTCTCTATCAGCACCTGATGTACCGGTGAAAGGTTGAAAGCGTTGATTGCGATATCCTCGAGTTCTTTTTCGTTATTCGCAAAGCCTCCGCCTGTTCCGCCGAGTGTGAACGCCGGTCTCAGAACTACCGGATAGCCTATATCTGCGGCAGCTTTCTTTGCCTCTTCAATACTGTAAGTGATCTCGCTCGGAATAACCGGCTCGCCTATGGACTCACACATCTCCTTGAAGAGCTCTCTGTCCTCAGCTCTTTCAATGGAATCAGCCGGTGTGCCCAGCAGTTTTACTCCGCATTCGGCAAGAACGCCCTTACGGTCAAGCTGCATAGCCAGGTTGAGTCCTGTCTGGCCTCCAATGCCCGGAACGATAGCGTCCGGTCTTTCATATCTGAGGATCTTTGCTACGTATTCGAGCGTCAGCGGTTCCATGTATACCTTGTCTGCAATAGATGTGTCGGTCATGATAGTAGCCGGATTTGAATTGCAGAGTATTACTTCATAGCCCTCCTCCTTAAGAGCCAGACAGGCCTGTGTGCCTGCGTAGTCGAACTCCGCAGCCTGACCGATAACGATCGGGCCGCTTCCGATAATAAGTACTTTTTTGATATCTTCTCTCTTTGCCATTGATTTACCCTACTAAAACTATTATTGATCTGTCATTGAGTTGTAAGCTATCCTGCCGTCACAGACAGTAAGATAATTTCGTCCCATAACCCTCCAGCCCTCGAAAGGCGTTGCCTTGCCCATCGAAAGCAGTTCTTCCTTTTCAATTGTCCATTCCTCGGTGAGATCCCAGACTGAGTAGTCATTACCCAGCGGTATACCGAAGCGCCTGCGCGGATTGTACACGATCAGCTGCTCCAGTCTGTCCATCGTTATGATGCCCGGCATCACAAGGTATGTGTAAACCAAAGGAAACGCAGTCTCTATGCCTACGATACCGAAGGCCGATTTCTCGAGTCCGCGCGACTTTTCTTCAGTTGAGTGAGGCGCATGATCTGTCGCAATGCAGTCTATTGTACCGTCGACAATTCCCTCGAGCAGTGCGTCTCTGTCTGAAGCATCGCGCAGCGGAGGATTCATTTTCCACTTACCGTCTTCTTTCAGCATGCTGTCATCTAGCAGCAGATAGTGAGGCGCTGTCTCACAAGTAACATCAACACCGCTCTTTTTTGCGTCTCTTATAATGCTGACACTCTCTTTTGTCGAGATGTGACAAACGTGATAAGCGCATCCGGTCTCATCAGCCAGCTTAAGATCGCGTTCTATCTGGCGCCACTCAGATTCAGAGCAGATCCCCCTGTGTCCGTGTTCTGCCGCATACTTTCCGTCATGTATGTATCCGCCCTTAAGCAGGCTGTTGACCTCGCAGTGAGCGGTTATTATCTTTCCCAGCGACTTTGCTGTCATCATCGCCTCTCTCATCATACCGTCTGATTGCACGCCATGACCGTCATCCGAGAACGATATGCAGTCCCCCGCCATTCCGGCAAGGTCTGCAAGCACTTCACCCTTCTGCCCGACAGTAATGGCTGCATAAGGATAGACTTTTATGCATGCATCTCGGTCGATGATATCCTGCTGCATTTTAAGGTGCTCTGCGGAATCCGAAACAGGAGCCAGATTAGGCATGGTGCATACGGCAGTGTATCCGCCGTGTGCAGCCGCCTTTGAGCCTGTCGCTATTGTCTCTTTATATGAAAAACCCGGCTCTCTGAAATGTACGTGTACATCGCAAAAACCGGGTAATATGGTGTATGTTGAAGAGAGACCGATCCCCGCATCCCTCAAAACTTTTGTATCTATGGTAGGGCTGAAAGTCAGTTCATTAGCTTCTTTTGTACTCATTTACTCCCTCCTTTTCATTTCAGTATAGTCTATCACGAAATGAAAGGAGTTATCAACGAGAAGCACCATCATAAAAGGCCTGTCAATTGATTTTTATTAGAAGCAAGCGGCCGTCCGCTACAGTGATCTCAGCAGTTTTGCCAGGCATCACTTCGTTGCTGGTAGCATACTGGTAGTCCGGGCCGATCACAGCATTAATGATGTTGAATTTTGCGTTCTGTATTGTAACACCGTTCGCATCGCCCTCAGGCGCGATAAGCGAAAAGAACGGATAGCGGTCATCAATTGATGCCCTTCCCGGATGGACAGTGCCGGTTTTGTCAGTCCATGACGAAACCAGCTCCATCTCTGAATAATCATCGACTATCAGTCCGTGACAGCTCCTGTTTTCAAGAGCTGAAAGGATATATACATTCACCAGGGTATGATCGAGCCTCGCACCGACAGCGCCGATTATAAGAAACTCCCTGAACCCTCTCTCAATACCCTCGCGCATCGCATAGACCGTATCGGTATCGTCTTTAGCAACTGGCAGCGTGATGGTCTCTACATCCATATGCGGATCATCATAAGAATCCCAGTCCCCAATGATCAGCGAGGGAACAGCTCCGAGTCCTTCCAGGTGTCTCAGCCCGCTGTCACAATAGATCATATAATCATCGTCTTTAAGATACCCCCGGATCCGGTCGTAATTGCCTATATCAGCTCCTCCGACTATAACGCATCTGGTTCTGCAGCACATACGATTACGCCTCATGAACAAGTTTTCCGGTCATGTTTTCGACATTTATGGCGATAACCAGCGTCCTCGGCGCATCCTTTTCGATCTCGTGCTCAACGTATTCCGGAGGACACGGGAACTTGTCGCAGAGCAGCCTGCTGATCCTGACTATCTCATTGGCATCTTCTACCATCTCAGCTTTGCCGAACACGATAACGCTCTTAACGTATTTTGCCCAGTCGCCTTCTTTCTGATACTCACCGCCAAATACACAGTAGGATACCTTCGGATCATTCTTTACTGCACTGACTCTGTGTCCGAAAGTAGCGCCATGTATGTAGATCTTATTAGCCTCTTCATCGTAGTAATGATTGATCGGGAATCCGTACGGATATCCGTCATCTCCCAGTACCGACATTACTCCTCTCGTTTCTGTCTTCAGCAGGTCTGTCATCTCCTCATGGCTCAGTGCCTGCGGACTCCTTCTCATTGGTCTGAACATGTCATCCTCCTATCTCGATGCTAAAATCTCTTTGAGTTCTTCTGTGCTGAATTTATATGCCGAATTGCAGAAGTAACACTTCACTTCGATCTCTTCTCCGTCATCGATCATCTCTTTCAGATCGTCAGTGCTTATAGTAGCAAGCACTCCGGCGACTCTTTCCTTTGAGCATCCGCAATAATATCTCACAGGCTGCTTTTCGGTGATTTTAAGTCCCAGATCACCCAGATAATATTCGAGGATCTCCTCCGGGCTCATGCCTTTGTCCATCATCGTGGTCACAGGCTCTGCACCGGTAACTTTCGCTTCCAGCGCTGCGATAGTCTCCTCAGCAGCGTCTGGCATGACCTGCAGAATAAATCCTCCGGCATGCTTTACTGAACTGTCAGTATCTACCATAACACCGAGTCCTACCACAGACGGAGTCTGTTCGGAAACAGTAAAATAATACGCGAGGTCATCGCCTATCTCGCCTGTCTGTATCTCGACCTGACCGTTATATGGCTCCTTGAGACCAAGATCCATGATCACGGTAAGAAATCCCTTTCCTACCGCTCCGCCCACGTCAAGCTTGCCCGCGCGCTTCAGCGGTATGTCAACAGCCGGATTTGCCGCGAAGCCTTTAACATTGCCATGGCTGTCAGCGGTGACTGTCATCTGTGCTATAGGGCCGTCACCCTTCATCTGAAGAGTCAGCTTATCGTCTTCGCCTTTCATCATAGAGCCCATCATGGCTCCGGCGCTCAGCAGCCTTCCGAGAGCTGCCGTCACCACAGGGAATGTGTGGTGTATCTCACGCGCTTCTGCAGTCAGTCCGGTAGATTTGATGGCAAATGCCCTCACCGTCTCTCCCGCCGCAGTCGCTCTTACAATATAGTCGTTCATATTCCGTAAACTTCCTTAATCTGTGATATCTATGTCTGCAACAATAATGATCTCATATCCAGGACATAGTGCACTGATCTCTTCTTTCAGGATCCTTATACCTTCGCTATGTGGTATATCGAAGCTTATGACAACATCGAATCTGATTATCCGTCTCTCCTCATCGATATAGAAACCGTGCATCTGGAGCGCCCATTCATGCGCCAGTACTTTTCCTTCGATTGCGACCCTTATACTCTCGGCCTTTGAGCCCGCATTGCGTGAATAGACTCCGATTGCAGTCATGATGACGCCGGTCTCCCTGTACACCTTTTCATTGAGTCTTCTGGTGAGTACGTCTACCTGATCGACCGTCATATCAGCAGGCAGTTCCACGTGTACGGAGGCGTATTCTCTTTCAGGTCCGTAGTTGTGCACGAAGAGGTCATAAGCGCCAAGCACAGCCGGTTCTGCTGCTATGATCTCTTTTATCCTCTTTGAGGTCTCTACATCCGTACGTCTTCCCAGGATATCGCTGACAGTATCGCTTATCATCTCGATACCCGCTTTGATAATAAATCCGGAAATTACGACACCCATATATGCTTCAAGTGAGATACCCTTGATAGTATAAATCAGGGCAGTGATAAGCACGCCTGCAGAGATAGCAGCATCTGACAGCGCGTCGGTTCCTGAAGCTACCAATGCGCCTGATCCGGTCTGCTCTCCCTTTGCCTTGACATATCTGCCGAGCAGTATCTTGGTGATGACCGCTACTCCGATGATCACGAGCGATGCAGTTGTATAATGCGGCTGTCCCGGGTCAAATATCTTCTTTACAGACTCGACCAGTGAGGTGATTCCGGCATACATGACTATTGCTGCTACTATCAGTGCGGAAATGTATTCACTCCTTCCATGACCAAGCGGATGCTTTCTGTCAGGTTTCTTTCCCGCAACTTTGGCTCCTATTATGGTTATGATCGACGACAGAGCATCAGACAGGTTGTTAACAGCGTCCAGCACTACAGCGATAGAATTTGATATCAGTCCAACAGCTGCTTTAAACCCGGCAAGCATCAGATTAACGACTATCCCGATCACGCTCGTTCTTACTATAATATTTTCTCTATTTTGCTGTTCGTTCATCTCATTTGCCTTCCCTTAAACAATCTCATGAAAGAGATTTTACTTCAAACAGGCATTTGTTGCAATGTTGCGGACTGTCATTAAAGAATTATGCGAGAGAAATGTTGATGCTAATCTGTTACAATACAATCATGTAAAAAAAACTATTGGGGAAGTGATCTGATCATGGAAAATAACAAGACAATCTGCTTATTGAACGACTCATTCCCACCTATCATTGACGGTGTTGCAAATGCAGTCTTCAATTACGCACGCATCATTGAAGCGAACCACGCGCACACTCTTGTAATAACTCCTAATATGCCGGGAGCAGACGACAGCGCATACGATTTCTCCATAGTGAGATATCCGAGCATCGACACCCGCAAGCTCTTCGGATACGTGACCGGCTACCCCTTCTCACCGGAAGCCGCACACGAAATAGAAGCGCAGCATGTGTCGCTTCTGCACACACACTGTCCTGTCACCTCTTGCCTGCTGGCAAGGCAGCTTGCCGAAGCATATAACCTTCCGCTCGTGCTCACATGGCACACAAAGTACGACATAGATATCGCGAATGCTGTCAAAAGCAAGCGATTGCAGGAAGGGGCTCTCCAGGCACTTCTTCGCAACGTGAATGCATGTGATGAGATATGGACTGTAAGCAAAGGTGCGGGAGAAAACCTCAGGTCTATAGGTTATGAGGGTGAATACATTGTAATGCCTAACGGCGTAGATCTGCCCAGAGAAAAAGTGTCAGATGATCTTGTCGATGAAGTGACTTCGGCTTATGATCTGCCTGCCGGTGTGCCATGCTTCCTCTTTATCGGAAGGCTTATGTGGTACAAGGGACTGCGCATTATTCTCGACGCTCTTAAAGTACTCGAAAAAAGCGGTACTGATTTCCGCATGATATTCGTTGGCGGAGGCGGTGATGAACATGAAGTGCGTGAGTACACGGCAGAGCTCGGCCTCGACCGTAAGGTTATCTTCACAGGAGTTGTCTCCGACAGAGAAAAGCTACGCGCATGGTATACCCGCGCCGATCTCTTCCTCTTCCCTTCGACCTTCGATACCAACGGACTGGTCGTGAGAGAAGCTGCCGCTTCTGACACCGCTTCAGTGATTGTGGCAGGAAGCTGTGCATCCGAAGGTATCGAAGATAACAGGAACGGGTTCCTCATAGATGAAAACGCCTCATCACTGGCTTCGAAGCTTGAGGATCTCTGTGCAGATCCCGAGCGCATGTATGCAGTCGGAAAGTGTGCAGGCGATGAGCTGTATGTATCATGGAATGACGCAGTTGCTCATGCATATGAACGCTACGGTGCAGTGATCGACAACTTTAATAGCGGTGTCTATGGCAGGCGTGACCCTATCCGCGGTTCATGGATGCAGTCACAGGGCGAGCTCATGCAGATTCTCGGTAATATCGATGCCGCCGGCAAAGCACTGAAACGCGACATCGAAGAAACACAGGAAGAGATCGAAGCTTCCATACGCTCAAGGCGCAATAAGGCGATAGTAGATGCTATAACCACAAGCTATGAAGCTAAAGAAAACATTCTGTCAATCAGCAGGGATATAAAAGAACAAATTATAGAAGCTGGAGAAGACCTCTGGGAAAAACTCGACCGCTATCTGTAAAAAAACATGGGTACCGATAATTATCAGTACCCATACTTTTTTAGGTTTTCTAAACTTGTTCAGTCTTACTTGTTAGCTGCGTTCATCTGTGCAGCTACTTCTGCAGCGAAGTCTTCTTCTTTCTTCTCGATGCCTTCGCCTACCTCGAATCTGACTACCTTAGTCAGTGCCAGATCCTTATCAACTGACTTCAGATATTCAGCAACAGTCTGCTTGCCATCTTCTGCTCTTACATAAACCTGATCGAGCAGGCAGATCTCTTTCAGCTGCTTTTTGATACGTCCGTCAACCAGACCCTTGAAGATCTTGTTTTCGGAGATCTCAAGCTTTGCAGCAATAGCAAGGCCTGCAAGTCTTGTCTTTGCTTCCTCTGAAAGGAAGTTTGGCAGATAGTTGAAGTTGAAGCTCTTGTCTGCTCTCTTTTCAGCCAGGATGTTGATATCGTCATCACCCCATACGCCGGCAACCTTGTCAAGGAGGCCGTTAAGGATTGGCTTAGGAAGTGTGAACGGATCGTTCAGTGCGCTCTCAAGAGTGATCTTACCAAGGCTGGCAAGCTCTTCTTCCGAGATCTCATCTCTGCTTACATACTGCGGGTTCATTGCTGCAACCTGCATTGCAACGTTCTTAAGTGCAGCCTTGTTCTCGTCATTGTCTGCACCGTTAGCAGCAACGATAACACCAATATTTCCGCCGCCGTGAATGTAAGTAGCAAGAACTTCTCCGGAAGCCTTGTCGATTCTTCTGACTGACATGTTTTCACCGATCTTTGCGATGAGAGCTGTCAGAGCTTCTCCGACTGTTGAACCATCGAATGGCATAGCCTTGAATGCATCCATATCATTGCTTTCTGCCTCAAGAGCCAGATTAGCCAGTCTTTCAACGAATCCGATGAATTCATCGTTCTTGGCAACAAAGTCTGTTTCAGAGTTTACTTCTACGATAGCAGCTGTTTTGCCGTCTTCTGAGCATGCAGTTTTGACAAGACCCATAGCAGCGATTCTGCCGGCCTTCTTAGCAGCCTTAGAAAGTCCCTTTTCTCTCAGAACTTCTACAGCTCTGTCCATATCTCCATCAGCTTCAACCAAAGCCTTCTTGCAGTCCATCATACCTGCGCCTGTCATTTCACGCAGTTCTTTCACCATCTGTGCTGTTACAGCCATTTTTTCCTCCTGTTATATAAAGAATCCTAAAAATGGATTACTCTTCGTCTTCTGCTTCAGCTTCCGGAGCCTCTGCAGGAGCTTCCTGGAAGCTCTCACCCTGCTTAGCCTCGATGATAGCATCAGCCATGCAGCTTGTGATCAGCTTGACGGCTCTGATAGCGTCATCGTTTGCTGGAATTACATAGTCTACGTCGTCAGGATCGCAGTTGGTATCTACCATACCTACTACAGGGATACCGAGGATAGCGGCTTCCTTGACAGCGATTCTTTCTTTCTTAGGGTCTACAACGAAGATTGCACCAGGCATTCCCTTCATGTCCTTGATTCCGCCGAGATACTTCTCGAGTTTGTCTGCCTCAGCGATCAGCTTCAGTGCTTCCTTCTTGGCATACTTGTTGATAGTGCCGTCTTCCTGCATCTGTCTGATCTCAGCGAGTCTTTCGATTCTCTTGCTGATGGTCTTGTGGTTTGTGAGCATTCCGCCCAGCCATCTCTCGTTTACATAGAACATTCCGCATCTCTCTGCCTCATCCTTGATTGCAGCCTGAGCCTGCTTCTTTGTTCCGACGAAAAGAACCGGCTTGCCGGTCTCTCCGACCTTTCTCATGAAATCATACGCGTCATCGATAAGTCCCAGCGTCTGCTGAAGGTCGATGATGTAGATTCCGTTTCTCTCTGCGAAGATGTAAGGAGCCATCTTAGGGTTCCATCTTCTTGTCTGATGTCCGAAATGGACGCCTGCTTCGAGCAGCTGTTTCATTGATACTACTGACATTTTTTAACCTCCGGTTAATCTACTTCCACTGAGTCGTAGCCCTTGGGCTAAACGCCTTAAACCCCTGAGTTTCAGGGCACCGCGGCTGACTGCAGTGTGACAAATAAATACGAGCGCGCAAGACGCGCGCCCATATATTATAGGTAATCACCCCTTCAATTGCAAGGGTTTTCTCTTGATTTTTTCAGTATTTCAGCCTCTCAGAGCGGCTCCGATGAACTTCAGCATCTGTTCCCTGATTGCCGCGTCTTCATCAAGAGCGTTTTCACCGAGATAAATCCTGAATCTGTCTTTATAATAGCCGCATGCATAGGAAAAATGAAGCATCATCAGAAGATTATCTATGATGAACGCAAATGCGTCCGGATCGATATCATCCCTTATCTCGCCTGATTCTGATGCCTTCTTTATGAACTCTTTGTAGATTTTTGCAGTGCCGCTCTCTATGAGTCCGGCGTTCTGCGCGCCCCCGGCAGATGGTCCCGATACCGTTATCTGATGATAGAGCCTTATATACTCAGGCTTCTCCTTCGCAAAGCTCTGCAGGCGACTGATAAGGTTACCAATCATGTCCATAAGTGAGCCTCCTTCGTTTCCGGTCATATCGAGGACTTCATCCATGGATTCAAGGCTCTTTCTGACACATGCGCTGAAAAGATCATCCTTGCCTGCGTAGTATTTATATATGACGCCGACGCTGACTCCTGCTCTTCCGGCGATCGATCCGATGGCAGTACCTGCGAACCCCTTTTCTGCGAACTCTTCCGCGGCGATAGAAAGTATCCTGTCGGTCTGCTCTTTAGTCAAAGGTTTGAGCATATCTCGTCACCTTTCCTTACTTGTCCAGCTTTCCGCATTTTGAGAACACTCTGTCGAACCTTGCGATGACATCATCGATCATCTCTTCGTCATAAGCAGCGCTCGTGTACAGTCTCGATCCGGCAAGGGTGATTATTCCCTCTGCCATATAGGCAGCTCCGATATGCTCCATCTCTATCTGCCTTCTCGAGGTCTCTCTCAGCACCTTTGGCAGCGTCCACGGCCTGCTCCAGTCTACTGCAAAGTGCATGGTTCCAACAGTATCTACATGGCAGATGGATCCCTGATTGAATACCACGAACGGGAGTCCGTGCTTTTCTACCGATGCCTTTATTCCCTCCGTCAGACGGTCTGCCAGGCGTCCTGCCTTTTCGCAGGCATTGGTCCTCTCGATCTCTTCGAGTGTGTAGTAGCCCGCACAGCAGCTTATCGGTGTAGCAGCCATGGTTCCTCCGCAGAGAGCCTTCTTCACTTTTTTGCCTGATGAGTCGAGTCCGGCGCCCAGGTGCTGCATACAGTCTCTGTGGCCTCCTATGCCGCCTGCACCCGGATAGCCGCCGGCAATTACCTTGCCGAATATCGTCAGATCCGGATCTATACCGAAATATCCCTGTGCTCCCGAAAGGCCAATGCGGAAACCTGTTACGACCTCATCAAATATAACGAGAGCGCCATACTTATGAGCAAGCTCAGCTGTGCCTTCGATGAATTCCTTTGTGACAGGCCATGTGCCGCTCTCAGGGCCTACCGGCTCCACGAATACAGCTGCAGTGCCGCCTGTCAGTTTATTTCTTCTGAGCTTTTTCTCGAGATCATCAAGATCACCCGGGAAGAATTCGTCAGTATGGCTGAACGCGTAATTAGGTACCCCCTTTGACTGCAGTCCCTTTGTACCAGGTATTCTGATACCATAGCAGAGCATGTCGGACCATCCGTGATACGCCCCGCCCATCTTCAGTATATTCTTGTGTCCGGTCTTCAGTCTGGCTACTCTTGAAGCTACCATGGCAGCCTCAGTGCCGGAGCCCAGCATGCGGAACATTTCAACAGAAGGTACAAGATCAGAGATTTTTTTGGCGAGCTTGTATTCGTACTCGTGGAAAAGTCCTGTCGACGGTCCGCATGTGTTGAGCAGGTCTATTACTTTCTCCCTGATGCACTCAGGATTACTGCCAAGCACAGTCGGTCCGCCTGCCTGGAGCAGGTCGTAATACTCGTTGCCGTCGATATCGCAGAGCTTCGCTCCGTCAGCTTTTGTAATGACTATAGGGAATGGATAGTTAAACGCCAGATTATGCTGTACTCCACCCGGTATTATTTCTCTTGCCACGCTGATTTCTTCTTTTGAGCGGGAACATTTCTTTTCAAAATACTCCTTTTCATACTCCGCCAGCGCATCAGGCAGCACACCGTAGATCGGGCTTTTTATGAGTTTGTCGAGCTGCGCATTAACTGCGTCAGCATCGAGATACCTGTCTATTGCAAAACCGTTATATGCCATGTCAGATTCCTCCTGTTTTACCTCTCGTGAATAACAGTTCACAAGTTCAGATACATATTATTTCAACGTTATACCACTGTCAAGTGAATTTTCGTTCATGTAAAAAACCGCCCTCTTACAGGCGGTTTGTATCAGTTTCGCTAAATGATAGCCTTGTTTTTCCAGCGGCCAGTCTTGTAGACGATGTATGTCAGCGTCGCACCTATAAGCCATGTCACCAGGAGCGAAACAAACATCATATAGAAGTGGCCGTGCGGCTCCTCCGGCGACCTTGTCATCCACGTCATCAGATATGCCAGCGGAACACGTATGGCTACCGTGGATATAATGGAAAGCCACATAGGCGCCATGGTATCTCCGGCTCCGCGCATAATGCCCTGAAGGCACTGTGTCACTTCCATAGCGATATAGCCGAAGCCAAGTATCATCATCATATGATAACTCTGCTCTACAAGCTCATCCGTATTTGTGAAGAGCATCATCAGATATTTTCCGAAAATGAGTATGAGCACCGTTATCACAGCTGACGTTGCCATTGCGACAAGGGTACCCTTCTTCGCCCCTGTCTCTACGCGGTCGAGTCTGCCGGCTCCGATATTCTGCCCCGCGAATGTTGTCATCGCCGCTCCGAACGAGAACGCAGGCATCATTACAAAGCCGTCGATTCTCATGACTATAACGTTTGTAGCGATGCACATCGGGCCAAAGCTGTTGGTGAGCGACTGTACGACTACCATCGACAGTGAGAAAATTGCCTGAGTGACGCCTGACGGAAGGCCCAGCCTGACGAGCTCACCCAGATACTTGCGTGTCGGTTTCAGATAGGCGACCTTCATGTCGAAACAATCAGTCCTTCTGCGGAGCTTCAGGAACGCCAGTACGGCAGAGATGGTTTGCGCAATGACCGTGGCCAGCGCAACACCTGGTACACCCAGTCCGAGCTTTGCAACAAAGTAAATGTCGAGGAATATGTTAAGTATGGTCGCTATTACGAGGTACAGGAGAGCGGACACCGAATCTCCGAGTCCCCTCAGCATGCCGCCCAGGATGTTATAGAAAGCACAGCCCGCTATTCCCAGGAAAATCGTCATGAGGTATCTGTCGCACCAGTCTATTATCTCTGCAGGTGTGTTGAGAAGCTTAAGCAGAGGCATTGTCACAAGCGGAGCAATCGCCATCACGATCAGTGAAGCGACAAAAGTCATGGTAAGGCATGTTCCGATGGTTCTTGAAAGCGCTTTGCGCTGTTTGGCGCCGAAGTACTGCGACACCATGATACCTGCTCCTACGGATATTCCCATAAAGAGAACCAGAAGCAGGTTCAGTATCGGTCCTGCGCTTCCAACAGCTGCAAGCGCATTGTCACCTATATATTTGCCTACGACAATACTGTCAACAGTGTTATATAGCTGCTGGAATACATTGCCTATCAGCATAGGTATCATGAATTTGACGATCTGGCGTACCGGATCGCCCTGCGTCATGTCTACCGGTTCAAATAACTTTTTCCACATTATCTATTACCATGGGTGCCATAGCGGCAAAACTACCAGCACTCCTCATAAATCTCCAGTATCTCTTCCTTTGTCAGCGGTCTGAATGCTCCCTGTGAAATATAGCAGGACTCTGCGATCTCCGGAAGCCTTTTGTATTCTTCCTTTCCGAAGCCGATCTCACGCAGTGTTGAAGGCAGGCCCATCTCTTTAATGAAAGACTCCAGCTCTTCGATACCTGCAAGAGCGAGTGCTTCATCGCTGCAATAGTCATCGCGGTCTTTGCCCCATACTCTCTCGGCAAACCGCACAAACTTCCCGAGGCCGTCTTTATATATATGCGTGTAATATACCGGATGCAGAACAGCAAGTCCTTCACCGTGGTTGCAGTCTGTATAGGCCGAGAGCTGATGCTCCATATTGTGGGCCTGAAAATCCTTGGTCTTGCCAGTCTTGATTATGCGGTTCTCGGCCAGCGATGCCGCCCACATTATATTGCTCCTTGCCTGACATTCAGCGGGATCTTTGACCGCTGCCCTGAAATCTCTGATAAGGCCTCTCATCAGGCCTTCAGATACATCATCTGCAGGATTGTCCTCAACAGGATAACTGAAATAAGTCTCCATAATATGGGAAAGTATGTCGAACGTGCCTGCTTTTAGCTGCCTGAGAGGCATCGTCAGCGTGTATCCCGGATCCATCAGCGCAAACAGCGGATTCATTTCAGGGTAGTCCCTGTCAGTCTTGATGTGAGTATCCTCGTTTGTGAGCACAGCACACCCGTTCACTTCACTGCCTGTCGCAGGCATGGTAACCACCACGCCGCACGGTATAACATTATGTGTCATCGGCTTGCCCTGGATCCAGAAGTCTTCCCAGGCATCGCCGTCATAGCCAGCCTGTACAGAGATGGCCTTGCAGCAATCCATTACGGAACCTCCGCCGATGGCAATCACAAGACCTACATCCATCTGCGCGGCAATTTTGGCACCTTCCTGCATCCTTTTGAGCGTAGGATTTGACATGATCCCCGGAAACTCAACTATGAGGTTTCCCTCCGCTGCACTACCGTCCCGGCTGTATCCAAGCGACTCGAGCACGCCTACAACATCATCGTATGCACCGTTACGTTTGACTGAACCGCTGCCGTAACCAATCATTATGTTGCGCCCAGGCAGAGCATACTCCTTTACAAATCCGCCCAGATACTCTCTTACGCATCCTCTGCCGAACTTCACCTTTGTTCTGCATTCCCAGCTGAAATCATTCATATTCTGTCCCCTGTTTGTTGTAAGATGTTAACCCTTAAATGTAAGTATACGCTGTTTTCGTACATACGGGCAATAAAAACACATCCCCGCGTCAAACGCGGGGTTGTTCTTTTTACGGGCATAGCCCTTACACTCCTCGCGTGACACGTACAACGTGTAAGTCGATCTGCCAACTGCGTGTGCTGTCAGTTATTTCTTCTTTTTCCTGAACGTTT
>JAFRKO010000043.1 GCA_017431685.1 Mogibacterium sp. | reverse complement strand
CAATTGTTCCGAAGCCCCCCGATTGACCGGAAAGATACTCTAAAACTACTTTGAGCCTAAACTCATCTGAATACTTTCTTTTTCGTGACATAACAAAACCCCTTTCGTCAGATTTTGTCTAACAAAAGGGGTTCACTTCAAAAGGGAGCCTTTTTGGTGTCTCTATTGAAGTTTTCTGAGTCTGTATATGAAGAGGATAATGAGGAGAGTGCCTTTAAGTATACTCGAGATCGTCATTGCCCACCATACTCCATTGATGCCCATCACAGGCATAAGGATATAACACAGCGGTATTCTGGCGACGGTAAGAACAAGTCCGATTGCTGCAGGGAGCCTCGTCTGACCAAGGCCGTTGAATGAGCCTGTTGTTGCGAGCTCATAACTCATAAAGAGTTCTGAGAGACCAACGATACGAAGGTAGGTGGCTCCGCCGGCTATAAGCTCGGGTTCTTTAATGAATATGCTGAAGATCGGAGCGGCACCAAATACCAGAAGGGCAGTCACCGCAATACCGAAAACCGTCATCATGGCTGTGCCGGTATAAAATCCTTTTTTAACTCTGCCGTAACTTTCTGCCCCATAGTTCTGTGATATGAAAGCACTCATCGAGTATGAGAATCCCTCAGCAGTCATCCATGTCAGAGACTCTATCTGGCCGCCTATCCTCTGGATGGCTATGGCGGCGTCACCGAAGGAAACAATGATTCTTGATATTACCATCGAGATGAAAGCATAGACGATGTTGAATACAGCCGGCGGGGCGCCGAGCTTTATTATGTGCAGCATCTCTTTTCCTGCCGGGTCACCGAACAGGCTGAAACCTGCAAAAAGGTAATCATCGCGCGTTATGTTCAGTGCAAAAAGCGCGGATACCACAAACTCTGAAAATACAGTCGCGATTGCAGCTCCGTTAACTCCGAGCGCAGGGAAGGGTCCGACACCAAATATGAGGACAGGATCGAGAACGATGTTAAGTATCGTTCCGATCAGATTGTATTTGAATGAAGTCCTGCTGTCACCTGTAGCTGCCAGCAGGCCCTCCATGACGATGTTTAATCCCATGAACACATTGCATAGGGAAACGATAGCCAGATATGATTCTGAGGCTGCTGCTGTTTCAGGATCATGAAGATGGTAAAACGATATAAGAGGGTGTCGGAAAGCGATGCATATGAGTCCGTAGGTGAGCATCCCGAGAAGCATGAGCTTTACGGCAGCTCTGGCGTAGCTCCTCGCCTTTGCCATATTGCCTTCGCCTATGGACTGGCCGGCCATGACCTGACCTCCGATTTGTGGGATCATGGCAAAACCTGAACCGATCCACATAAAAGTGCCTGCAGCGCCTACTGCAGTCACAGCCTGGTTGCCCAGCTGACCTACCCACATAGTGTCAAACAGATTGTAAGCCATGTTGGCGAATTGCGATCCCATTATAGGAAGGGATAGCCAGAACAGTGCGCCGGCTATCTTTCCGTTAAGAAGGTCTATTCTGTTGCCTTTTTTTTCGTTATCCACAAACACCTCATTTTTACAGCCAATGCCTATTTTACATCAGCAAAAAAAGGATAACAATCAAACAAATCATAATAGATAACATTGTCTGTTCACGAAATTGCAGAACGGTAAAAAGTTAGCGTTACCTAACATTGAAAAATTGCTTTATATAGGCCTAAAATAGTGCTATATTGTGTGAAATGGCGCTAAAACGTCAAATAGTTAGATAGTTTTAACGGTTGACAATCAATCGCTTTCACAAAAGAGTACATATAAAAGAGGTGAAATATGGCGACAGTCCTTAAGGAACCATCAAGAACTTTTAATGAATATCTGCTTATTCCGGGATACTCCGGCATGGATGCAAGACCTGAGAACGTATCACTGAAGACTCCGGTAGTCAGATTCAGAAAAGGCGAGGAGCCTGCTCTGTCTATGAACATTCCTCTGACATCTGCTGTCATGCAGGCTGTTTCTGACAACAACATGGCTGTTGCTCTTGCAAAAGAGGGCGGCATTTCATTCATATTCGGGTCACAGTCCATAGCAAGCCAGGCAGAAATGGTCAGAAAGGCCAAAAGCTACAAGGCAGGCTTTGTACCGAGCGATTCCAATCTCAGACCTGATGCAACTCTTCAGGACGTGCTTGATCTCAAAGCCGAGAAAGGACATTCCACGATTGCGATCACTGAAGATGGCACTGCTGACGGCAAGCTCCTGGGTATCGTAACAAGCAAGGATTACAGGGTCTCCCGTATGAGCCATGATGAAAAAGTTTCCGAGTTCATGACGCCTTTTGACAATATGGTATACGGAAAAGAGGGTATCACTCTTTCAGAGGCGAACGATCTTCTCTGGGACAATAAGGTAAATCAACTGCCTATCATAGATGAAAACCAGAGACTTACGTCTTTTGTGTTCCGCAAGGATTATGATTCGCATAAAGAGCATCCGCTGGAGCTGCTCGACGCAGATAAGAGATACATCGTCGGAGCAGGCATCAACACGAGAGACTATAAGGAAAGAGTACCGGCACTGCTCAAGGCCGGCGTCGATGTGCTCACGATAGATTCTTCCGAGGGATACTCTGAGTGGCAGGCTGTTACACTAAAGTGGATCAGAGATAACTACGGCGACACAGTCAAGGTAGGCGCAGGCAACGTTGTTGATGCTGACGGATTCAACTTCCTCGCTGACTGCGGTGCTGACTTCGTAAAGGTCGGTATCGGCGGAGGCTCCATCTGCATCACCCGTGAACAGAAAGGCATTGGACGCGGACAGGCTTCAGCTGTAATAGAGGTAGCCCAGGCAAGAGATGAATACTATAAGAAGACTGGCGTATACGTACCGATCTGTTCCGATGGCGGCATCGTTTATGATTATCACATGACGCTTGCGCTTGCAATGGGTGCAGACTTCATTATGCTCGGCAGATATTTCGCAAGATTCGACGAATCGCCTTCCGCAAAGCTCATGCTCAACGGAACCTATGTAAAGGAGTACTGGGGTGAAGGTTCGGCAAGAGCCCGTAACTGGCAGAGATACGATCTCGGCGGAGATGCCAAGCTCAAATTCGAAGAAGGCGTAGATTCGTATGTACCATACGCCGGCTCACTTCACGATAACGTGCAGATGTCGCTGGGCAAGGTAAAGTCAACAATGTGCAACTGCGGATCCCTTACGATTCCTGAATTCCACAAAAACGCAAAGCTGACTCTTGTATCTGCTGTCAGCATAGTGGAAGGCGGAGCGCACGATGTAATTCTTAAAGAAGTTTCAAACCGCAGCTCGGGCGGCGGACGCTAATTAAATATATAGACAATATCACTCATCTGAGTTTCATGGAGGTATAGAAATGGGAAACATCAGACCGGAAACAATGGAACGTATCACGACACGTGCACTCGCTGACAGGTTCATCGAGGAGCAGCTCGCTGAGATCAAGGCTCAGGTAGGAGACAGGAAGGTGCTTCTTGCTCTGTCCGGCGGCGTTGACTCCAGTGTAGTAGCTGCACTGCTTATAAAGGCGATAGGTGATAATCTGGTCTGCGTACATGTAAACCACGGACTTCTCCGCAAGGGTGAGCCTGAAATGGTCATCAAGGTATTCAGAGAAGAGCTCGGAGCAAACCTCATTTATGTAGATGCGGTTGACAGATTCCTCGACAAGCTTGCAGGAGTGGATGATCCTGAGACCAAGCGTAAAATCATCGGCAAGGAGTTCATCGATGTATTTGCTGAAGAAGCAGCAAAGCTCGACGGTATCGCTTTCCTCGGCCAGGGAACCATTTATCCTGACATTCTGGAGTCTGACGGAGTAAAAGCTCACCACAACGTTGGAGGACTTCCTGAAGACCTTCAGTTCGAGCTCGTTGAGCCTGTAAAGCTGCTCTACAAGGACGAGGTAAGAGTCGTGGGTTCTGCGCTCGGACTTCCTGACAACATGGTATACAGACAGCCGTTCCCGGGGCCTGGACTGGGCGTAAGATGCACAGGCGCCATCACAAGGGACAGACTCGAAGCTCTCAGAGAGGCTGATGCTATCGTAAGAGAAGAGATCGGAAAAATGGAGAATGTGCCTTGGCAATACTTTGCAGTCATTCCTGACATGCAGTCGACAGGTATCAAGGACGGCAAGAGATACATGGGATGGCCGGTCATCATAAGGGCCATCAATACAGTAGACGCCGTAACCGCAGAGTCGGTAGAGATCCCTTGGGAAATGCTCAAGAGGATGAGAGACCGCATAATTGAAACAGTGCCTGGAGTAAACAGGGTAATGTGGGATATCTCTGATAAGCCGGTTTCTACGATCGAATTCGAATAAGAAAACGCCCGAAAAGAAGTCAGTATTTATGCGGGTTCCAAACAAATTCCGTTAAGTGCTGGCAACAGATTGGCAACATTTCTTTGATATTCACTGCGTAATCTCTCATTTATACGATCTAAAAAACCTTACTGATCTTCAGAATCAAACTGGAGAATCGGTAAGGTTTTTCTTTTTCTAATCTTCCCCTTTTTCCTTTGACATACGAATCAGAGCGTCGCTAAGTTCCTGTGAGGGAGCAACCTTCACATGGATCCCCGGGAGGTCTGCCTCGGAGAAGTTGTAGCGCCAGGAATCATATTCCTCTTTGGTGAGCTCGCCATTATGTACTTTTTCTGCCTGTTCATACCACTTACTGAACAGGTCGAACATGGTGATCGAAACGCTGCCGGTATTCGCCGGACGCAGACAGAGAGCACCATCGATATTCGCGATCCGGAAGCCGTACATATCCTCCAGCGCGAAAAGCGTGTGCATCAGGCCGAGTTCCGAGTCGATATCCGGTACCTTGATGGCCCTCGGAGATACGCCATACATTTCGGAAAGCTGCCGGATCAGCGGCTCCTTGGGGGTGCGGGCTTCTGTTTCGTATTGCGCCATGCGGACTTCAGACGTGTTTCCTTTAAAGCCGGCAGCTTCGCCGACCTGCTTCTGGGTAAGCCCTTTGCGGGTCCGGAAAAACCGGAGTCGTTTGCCAAATGCCATAATAAGACCTCCAGACTTAAATAAATTTGTTAAGCACAGTATAACATGGAGAAAAAGCAAGTTCAATAGAAACTTAACGCAAAAAAGTTATTTTATTGGGTTGACTTAACGGAATAGAGTTATTATAATACAGACATAACTAAAAACAGTTAAGTTCCGGAAGGAGGGTGATACCTTGAGAGAATCAGGTTTCTTAAGAGCAGAACAGTTGATGAAGGGAGAGGATATCATTACGAGCCCGAAAACGGCCAAGAGCAACCGGACGATCAAGATGCCGGAGTTTCTCTGCGAGGAGATGCAGGATTACCTACGGCAGCTCTATCAGGTGCATCTGAATGAGAGGATCTTCCCGGTCACAAAGTATTATCTCAATCACGAGATGGTCCGCGGCTGCAAGGCGAGCGGCGTCAAAAAGATCCGCGTCCATGATATCCGACATTCCCACGTATCGCTCCTGATCAACATGGGCTTCTCGGTTCTGGCGATCGGGGAACGTGTCGGACATGAGGCGGAAAAGATCACGTATCGGTACGCACACCTGTTTCCTACGGTACAGACAGAGATGGCAGATCGTCTCAACAATGCAAGAGCAATAGAAGCAAAGTCGGACAACAGTAAAGAATGAAACAATGTCGAAGAGAAAGCACAATGAATCTGTAAACCACAATGCCAAGATATGGCAGGGAAGGGGGAAAGCACAATGTCAGCGAAAAATATGGATCATCAGGGAAGATGGAGATCGGTCACAGTGGCCTTCCGGGTATCCCCGGAGGAGGATGCGCTGATCGAATCAGCCGTGAGAATTTCCGGATGCACAAAACAGGACTATATCATCAAAAAACTGACGGATCAGTCCGTGGTTGTTCAGGGGAATCCGAAAGTCTACCGCGGACTGAAACTGGAGATGCGGCAGATCCTGACGGAGTTGAAACGGATCGGAACCGGAGAAGATGTCAGCCGGGATCTTCTCGATCGGATCACTTCCGTCATGGGAGGAATGAAGGATGCGAAGGATGGATAAAAAGAAAACGACTGCCCGGGAATGTTCTGTTGGCGCAGAACATAAGCAATCGTTCTGTATCAAATACACTTACAGTATAAGCGATATTGTTTCCGGGTTCAACGATTTTTTTCATTCGCATCCTCCTGATTACAGAGAGGAGGAACACAATGAATCGCTTAATATTTGACAACTATATGCACACTGAGCCGGACACGTTGGATAAGAAATATATGTTCATCGTGGACAATATCAATCTTGCGCTAAGTATCATTGATGCCGGCTTCTGTGCGGTGGCACTGAAGGAAGACACGGAAGGCATATTCAGTCTGGAAGACCTGACAGAGTATCTGAGCAGTAATGCTAATTGTGGATCTTACAGGATGGACTATATGTATGTCCCTGCATGTTCCACCAGGAAAATGAATGATACGTTAACAGAATATTTTGAGCAAGAGATGCTCGACTTTCGTGAAGGATGGATGCTGTTTAAGGATAAGGAGTATTTTCAGAAGCTGTCCTACAGAACCGAGATGCAGAAATTGCTGCATAGCTTTATCGAACGGTATGAGAAGCCTCCGGAGAAGGAACCAGATATGGATCAGTTTCATATCCTGGATAAGAACGGAGAACCCGCCAGCGCGTTTGATATTGCGATCGTCGAGGAGATACTGGAGACGGTCCCATTCTTTATCCTGCGCAGCTTCCCGTATGTATACGATCATGGAGTATACAGGGAGGATCTGAATGGCTGCCTCCTGAAAAGGGCAATTCAGAATCACTTGTACCGCAAGCTGAAGAAAATCGGGGCCATCGAGAGAATATACGCCCTGCTGATCATACAGCCGGAGGCTCACAGGTGTCTTTATGATCTCTACAACATGCCTGCCCATTGGATAAACTTCCGCAACGGCTATTATGATCCGATTGAAAACGTGATGATTGAGCATGATCCGAAATATCTGTCCCTGAACCAGGTTCCCCATGAATTTCATCCGGACGGGAAGACATCCGCGCTGGCAGGTGGAGAAGTGATCCGGTCTTATCTGGCCACCTCGCTTCCGGATCCCCAGGAGCAGCAGATGTTCTGGGAGTATGCAGGTTACTGCATGACGACTGATACACAGATGCAGAAATTCCTGTTGCTCACAGGCAACGGCGGAACAGGAAAATCCATCCTGATCGATCTGGTACAGAAACTGGTGGGGATCGAGAACTGCTCAAATATCCCGATCCAGGAACTGAACCACCGCTTCTATGCGACTGGGATGTTCGGGAAACTATTAAATGCCTGCGGGGATGTTCCCTGTAAGGCTATGTCATCCACCTATGTGGTAAAGAAATCCGTCGGGGAGGATGCGCTTGTTTTTGAGAAGAAGGGAAAGGACGCGACGCACTTTTTCAGCCGGGCGAAGCTGCTGTTCTCGGCAAACGGCATGCCGGAGAATTTGGATGATAAATCGGATGCTTACTACCGGAGGCTGCTCGTACTGGAACTGGACCATGTGATTGCGGAAGATCAGAAAGATACCAGGCTGAAGAGCAAGGTGGCAAAGGAGATGGAGTTTGCTGTTCATATGGCTGTGGGAGCACTATCGACACTTTACGAACGCGGGCACTTTGAGGAGAGTGAGCACAGCAAAGAGATGGTGGAGAAGCTGCGCCGGGCTTCCGACAGCGTACAGGCTTTCCTGGATGAAACGATCTGCCGGAAAGAGGGCAGCCGGATCCCACGCAGCAGAATGGTCACGATGTACAATGACTACTGCAGCGACAACGGCCGCCAGCCGCTGGGAAAGGCAAGGTTCCTGATGACGATGGAACGGAAGGGATATACCGTGACAAAGTATCAGGGGATCATCTGCTATCGCGGCACAGCTGTCCGGGAAAATGGATGGGAGGAATTCAGTGAGGAGGACGAAACGCCATTTGATACTGCCTGATCCGCAGCGGACAGAAGGGGCAGAAGGGGCAAAATGAAATCACTCCGTAAGAAAAAACGGAAACAGAATTTTTTGTGAGAGTGATTTGAAAATGCCCCTTTTGCCCCTGACAAAGCGGCAGGCGGCAGAGTCCGGAGGCGCAGCCTTTGGTCCGGGTGCAGGGTGGAAACGCCTGAGCGATGCACTCTGAAGGAAGTGTGAGCGTCCCCCTCGGGAGAGGACCGACACTTAAGGGGATCCTTAAGTACGAGGTCACGTACTTAATCCTTAAGGCTGCTACTGCCTCATCTATAGACAAAAACCTGTAAAGAAAACGAGGTGAGAAGAATGCATGTGGGATTACCCTGTATGAAGCTGTCTCTTTCGCCGTCCACGCAGAAACATAACGGCAGGAAAGCCGGTACCTGCAGTGTGAAAGCTGCCTGGGATGAGATGCGGGATGTGCGTCGCGGCAGGGATGAAACGATAGATCGTTCGATGACGGATCAGAATGTATGGCTGCGCGGGTCCACTGATATGGATATGGAAGCAGAGGTTCAGAAATATATAGATCTGGTCAATGCTGACAAAAAAGCGCACGGCAAACGAGCTCTGCGCTGTGATGCGGTCACCGGTATCGAGATGATCGAAAAGCCGCCGATGGAATATATGGAGAAGATGTCAAGAGAAGAACAGATCTGGTTCCTAAGAGTCAGTTCGGATGTGTTGGATCAGATCTTGAGGGACTGGAATCCAGACTGGATCACTGTCGCGCAGGTCATCCATTTCGATGAATTCGGAGGAAAGGCACCGCATACACATCGTATTGTTGTTCCGCTGACGAAGGATAAGAATGGTGTTCTGGCCTTCAATGCAAAGTCGGAGTTCAATCTGAAGTTCTTCACCTTCGTGAATACGGAATACCCGAAGCGGATGCGGGAACGGGGCTATGAAGTAGAGGATTGTAAAATTTATGACCGCATGACCGAGGAAGAAAAAGAGGAGCATCGCCGGAATAAGCCGGAGTATGGCCTGGAAGGATTCGAGTATAAGCGCAGGAAGCAGCAGGAACTGGAAACAGCTATCGTGGAAAAAGAAGCAGTCGTTGAAGATCTGGAGGACAGGCAAAGAGAACTTGCTGATCAGAATAAAACGCTGGAAGAGCGAAACCGAAAAATCAAAGTCCGGATCATGACAGAAGAAGAGGTGAAAGCCCTTCCTAAGCCGCAGAAGACGCTGGGAGGCGATTATAAGATATCTCCGAAAAAATACCAGAATCTGTTGGCGACAGCAAAACGGGTGGATATTGCAGAATACAATCAACGGGTGCTGCGGGATAAGGAAGCGGAGCTGGAGAAGAAACGTCGCCTTCCCATACCGGAAAGGATGGCTGCGGGATGTGCTGGTTGCGGCGATTGATGGCAGGGATCTGATCTCGGAGCAACAGAGGCAGAGGACACGAAGGCCAGTGATCAATCGGGAAGAACTTTGAGAAAGAGAATATACTCTGATGATTAAAATAGAAAACATGAAGGCGAGATGGAAAGCGGCGAGAATTGTTATAAAAATACCGATTTGAGACATTATTTGATTGACAAATCAATGCTTTACCATTATAAAAAAAATGAGTTATTTTGCATAAATCACGGAACTTAGGTTGTTGCCCGACGAATGTCATTAAGTAAGATTGATACCAATGTGATCTCAATCAAAATGAAGCGAGGTGAAGAGATGAACGTACGGACAAATTTTAAAAAGGTAGACGCGAACCGGAAAATCCGAGGGATTCAGGTGTCACTGCAGATACTGATGGTCATAATCGTTGGCATGTTGGCATTACTCATATGTCCCGGATATACTTTTGCGGCTTCGTCCGGCACTTGTGGCGCTGGTCTGACATGGACCCTTTCGGATAAAGGTGAACTTGTAATCAGTGGAAACGGCAATCTTTCGGATGGTTCCTGGGACAAAATGAGCGTTCGGCAGGTCTCAATCCCGGCAGGTGTAACATCGATCGAGGAAGGCCTGTTCATAGGATGCGACAATCTTACCAGTATTAACGTTTCATCGTCAAACAATCAATATGCTTCGGTAAACGGTGTTTTGCTAAGTAAAGACACAACCGTTCTTATTGAGTTTCCTCCAGGAAAAAGCGGCAAATATACGATCCCGGGAACAGTAAAAACAATATCGATCGGATCATTTGCTTCGTGCATGAAAGTTACATCCGTCACCATGCCTGACAGCGTAACCACTCTGGGAAGTTTCGCTTTCAACTGCTGTGAGGGGTTGACGAATGTGGTGATTTCCAAAAATGTTAAGGTAATTCCAAGTGAGTGTTTTTCCAATTGTTCTGCTCTGACACAGGTCGCAATTCCCGAGGGCGTAGAAAAGATCAAAGAATTTGCTTTCTGGGGATGCCGTAATCTGACAAAAGTGACTTTACCAAAGAGTATTGATAAGAGCGGTATCTCAGACGATGCATTTGAAAACTGCTCTCTGGACAAAGACAGTCAGGATGCGGTGAATGAAAAAGTAAAAGCGGCACTCACTGCTGAATGGGAACTGAAGGTGGGAGAATCGCAGGATTATGAGCTGTCACCGATCCTGAAAGGAGCGTTGGTTGAAACTGCGTTTTATGCAGAAGCCTCAAATCAGTCGGTAGTAGATATTGTATCATTAACGCGAACCGGCAATTTTGTTACTACCAATGACGTAACATATTATTTTACTCTCGGCATCAAAGCAATTGGCCCGGGCAAAACCATAGTGACTGTGTATACCGATAAAACCAAGAAAAAGGTGGTCAGCAAAATAACATTCACAATTACGGGGAAAACACAGGAAACAGCGGAATCATTGAAAACAGTGATAAGCGGTAATGGAATATATAAACTTTCCGGTTCTACTGCAGTGCTTTCAAAACCCAGGAACAAGAATATTACCAAATTATCAATTCCTGCGACTGTATCTGCAAATGGAAAAATGTATAAAGTGTTATCTGTCTCTGCTAATGCCTGCAAGGGTCTTAAAAAGCTGAAGACTGTGACAATTGGCAAGAATATCAAGAAGATCGGTAAAAATGCATTTCGGGATTGTAAGAAGCTGAAATCTATTACAATTAAAACGAGCAATCTTACTTCAAGTAAAGTCGGCGCAAATGCCTTCAAAGGAATTTATTCAAAGGCGACGATCAAGGTTCCGAAAAAGAAGCTGTCCGCATATAAAAAACTTCTGAAGAAAAAGGGCATCGGGAAAAAGGTAAAAATTACAAAATAGAGTTATTCTTCCGGGAGTCATGAAGGTTCCCGGAACTTTCTTGTAAACAGATATAGAGAATGACGATATGGAATATCAGTATTTCGGAACGAAACTGTGATTGAGAATTCTTCCATGTGTGAGGAGGATAGTTGGCGCCGTCCCGATGAGGGATGGTTCGTGAGGGATAATTTTGCTGTAAATAGACGTGTAAATATGTTGCAAAAGTTGCTGCGTAATGGTATCCTATCTTTAAAGGAGGATACGAGTATGCCGAATATAAGACCAATATCTGACCTTCGTAATTATACAAGTGTTCTTAAAGAAGTAAAATACGGAGAACGAGTTTATCTGACACGCAACGGTGTTGGTGAATGCGCAATCATTGATATGAAAGAGTTGGACGAACTTGATAAAATGATTGCATTACGTGGACTGATGAAAGATTTGGATCGGGCAAAAGCCCGTGCGGATCGTGAAGGATGGATCGATGCAGATGAGGCAGAACGCATACTGGGGGTAGTAGATTGAAAAAAAATAGTATATTCCCCGGATGCTATTGAGAAAATCCAGAAGATAGAGCGCCAGGTACGTGCGGAATATGGGGATAAAACAGCCCGGAAGGTAAAAAAAGCCATCACAGCAAGAATCCGTTCCCTCCAGACTATAGAAGAACAGGGTGTTTCCATATATGATCTCTATGGAGTCACACCGGATTACCGTCGGCTTTTTGTTGCTCACAACTATGTTTTCTATCTGATCGAGGGAGAAACGATACAGATCGTTAACCTGTATCACGAAAAAGAAGATTTTATGTACAAGCTGTTCGGTGTCAGCAGTGTGGATGAGGAGGCGGAACCGTACTGGGACGATATCGACCATGATGAGTCTTTATAAACAATACAAGCAGGACATTTGGAATGAACTGGGAGTAATAATCCCTCTGGCAACAAATTGGCAACAGAAGATCGGAGAGGTAAGAGACACAGTATAACTGAGAGAAAAAACCGGCTAATAACGCATAAAACTTAACTGATATACGTTAAGTAACGCTTTGCCGGTATCGAATTCGAATAGTTGTAAATGTCACGAGGCAACATGAAATAGCCTGAAGGGCAAGAAACACTATCGTCCCAAAGGCATAAATTAGCCAACAAACCAAGGACTTCAGGAGAGGTTTCTTCTCCTGAAGTCCTTTTCAGTGCAGATAACAGGATGATGGCAAGAAAGCATCACGGAAAAAGAGGGGGCGGTCCTGCCGGCATCTAACTGCTGCCGATGAACCGCCCCGGTGCCTATTTGAAGAAGAAGGTGTTTTCCAGAAGTCAGAAACATGGTTGCGTGGAGGCCAGCGTTTACCTTCTTCAGCACCGCGCAGATTATAGTATAACAGCAGCACAATAGTTGATTACTGTACTGCAGATAATAAACATGACAGGAGAGTTAGAGATCGCCGGATGCGCTCTGTAACATGAGGCAGACCAAAGAGACGCATCCGGTGACAAATCATTGCCAAAACCCACCGAGCCATTGGTGAATCCCCTGTTATGAGAGCGGTAGTTGAAAACCGCTCCCGCATAAGTGTGAGAGGGAAAGGTCAGCCTTTCAGTGAGGGATCGGAAGGGGTAGCGTTCCCCCACAATTGAGATTGTATATGAGAAGAAAAATATGTGATAATCTCAAAAAGCTTTGCTGATATAACTAAATTGTTATATCATGAGTTTTAAACATAAGTATGATATAAGTCTTTCATCTATTTGAAAGCGCAGTTGAAGCCAAAGGATAATATAATGACTTTCAGACACATTGAGTGCGCGATCGAGATAGCGCGATGCGGCTCCATGAACCGGGCTGCTGCCGATCTGGGAGTATCGCAGCCATACCTTAGCGGAATAATAAAATCACTTGAAGAAGAGTTGGGATATGAGATTTTCATACGGACTAAGACAGGTATTGCGCTGACCGAAAACGGCAGTGAGTTCATCAACCGTGCCCGCGTTATCATGGAAGAACTCAGAGCAATCAATAGTATTGGGATACAAAGAAGCAAAGGCCTCCGGGTGGCAACATACTATTCGACTTTTTTTATGCGGCGTTTTCTCGATTTCCGCGCAGAATCAAATGAAGATGCGGACGACGCTTTCCGCGAGATGGGAAATTTTGAGATAATGGATGCTGTCGTAAACCGCGACAGTAGCCTTGGTATCATCGTTTTTCCGGGAGAAAAGAGGGAAAAATACTTTGAGAAACTGCGGGAACTCGGGCTGACGCACTTCCTTCTGTACGATTCTGTCCGCCTTCATGCAGTCGTTTCGGCCAGGCACCCTCTGGCATCCAGACAGACAGTCACAATATCTGAAATGAGAACATATCCGTATGTCGCGTTTGCGGACGAGAGCTCCCAGAGTTTTCTGGCCACGCACATTGGTCTTACGGAACACAATCGGGTGCTCAGAGTATCGGACCGGGCGGGATTCAATGACGCTATCAGGAGCGGAAACTATCTCTCTGTTTTATCAAACCCAGTTCTTGAAGGTAAATCAGCAAAACCTGCTTCTGCCGGCGTCAAAGCACTGAAGGAAGACGGATTCATTATCCTGTCGATCAGCGACGCCGAACTTTACCTCGAAGCACACTATATAACAACCCGCGGCTACAGACTGACTGACCGCGAACAGGCATTCATCAAATATCTGATGTAGAGACAACACAAGAAGGAGAATCTGCTTATGAGAAGAATGGAAAAGGGAAGGATGCAAAGCAGAGGTCTATGCTAAAATGGAAAAAATTGTTAACTATTAAGGCCAACAGATACAACAGGACTCTTATAATAAAACATTTCAGATGTATGGTTATCTGAGGGGAGAGGTATTATGAAAAAGATAGTTGGGTTGTTGATTATCTGCCTGAGCCTTGTTATGCTCTCAGCATGCAGAGGCGGCGTAGATAAGGCGGCATCGTCGATACCTGAAAATCCGGGCAATGTATATCGCGTGATCACATGCGATGAATCCGGTGCACCTGTGGCAGGGGTCATGGTACAGTTATGTTCCGATGCAGCATGTCAGATGGAAGAGACAGATACCAACGGCATCGCGACTTTTGATGCCTCTGAGGGTATTTATACAGTTCATGTCTATTCTGTACCGGAAGGTTTCGCTGAAGATGAGACCGAGTATTCAGCTCCTGAATCATACGGTGACGTGAATATAACCATAAATACAGCTAAGTAAAAACCGGAGTATTTATGTATCCAGGCTATAGGCAGGTAGTAATATGGAACAGGGAAAAAAGAAAAAGAAGGGCGGATGCCTGAAAACGGCTCTTATCATTTTGCTGGTACTGATCATCGGAATCGTACTGGCGGGATTCATATGGTATAAAACACACGAGGAAGATATAAAAAAGTTAAATGATGCTGCACATCATGATACCCTGACCGGCCAGAAATCTCCGGATTTCGAGGTCACCACGACTGATGGGGAGACTGTAAGCATGAGCAGTCTGCTAGAGGGAAAGGAAGCTCTCGTTGTGGTGCTGTTCGCAACGTGGTGCAAACCTTGTGAAAAGGAGTTCCCTGAGATGGATTCTGTCTATCAGAAGTATCAGGATAAGATGGGCATGATCGCACTTGATATCGACAAACTTGATACGGAGGATGACGCGAAGAAATATGCAGAATCACATGGATTCGCATTCCCTATAGCGAAGGGTAATGACAGTCTGGGGATCATTACCACGACTGCTTACCCTACGACTCTTGTCATCGACCGCAACGGCAAGATCGGAATGTGCAGGATCGGATCAATACCTGATGCTGAGACTTTTGAGAGGATAGTCACGACATTCATTGGGGATGATTATCAGGAAAGACAGCTTGCATATTATACTTTCTATGCTGCCAGCAGCAAGGAACTCATCCCGGGAGTCGAATTCACAGTTACTTCTGAGTCCGGAACACAGACATATACAACCGGTGAAGGCGGAAGATATGACCTTTTCATGGATAAGCCTGAAGACATGAAAGTAAAAGTCACAAGTGTACCTGACGGCCATAGTATAGATGGCACGGGAGAAATACAGTCCGGTACGGGCTCGACAGTTATTATGCTGCCGGTAAAGTAAAAGCGGAATCGGTCATCAGGAGACCTTATATGGATAAAAAGAAGCTGATTTTATACATACAGTCCGCTCTGTGCATACTATGGGTGATGCTTATGGCGGCAGCCGCCATACACATCTACCTGGAGGGTTATGCCTATCAGGCACAGGGTCATCCTGAAGTATGGATATACACAAGGGAGAAAGCAGCTGCAGTATTCGGAAGATATCTGCCTGTACTGCTGCTTGCTGTTGCTGCAAATATTGCAGCTGTGGTCATAGGAGCCCGGGATGAAAATCAGGACAAACCTGTTGCTGATCCTGAACTGATAAGTCTGTATAAAAGTGAACGGGAGACAGCATCTTCAGACAAAAACAATTCTGTAAATGATAAGAAGCTTAATATACTGAGACTGGTTCTCTTTGCATTTGCCGTTCTGTTCGTGATCGCAGGTGTTTTCAACGGCAGCATGGAAGATATGCTTATTAAAGCGGTAAATATCTGTACGGAGTGTATAGGTCTTGGATAATAAAGATACAGAAAAAAACTTATGGTGGGATAAGTGCCGCCCGAGCAGGCGCAGACTGATACAGTTGTATTCAGCTGTTCTTTATAATGCATATGCCAAAGGCTTTATCAAAGGAGAGATATACACAGGAAACACCAAGCTTATGTGCGTGCCGGGGTTCAATTGCTATTCGTGCCCGGCTGCAATTGGTGCCTGTCCCCTTGGTTCGCTTCAGAATGCTCTGGCATCCTCCGGAAGCAGGGCAGGATTCTATGTGTTTGGCATAATCATGCTGTGGGGTCTGATGCTCGGCCGCACCATATGCGGATGGATATGCCCGATGGGACTCATACAGGAGCTCCTTTACAAGATCCCTACACCTAAGATAAGAAAGAATAAAGCAACTCATGCACTTACGTATCTCAAATACTTCTTTCTGGCAGTGTTTGCGATATCAATACCTCTCTGGTACGGGCTTAAGCATGGAAAGGCAGTGCCGGGATTCTGCAAGTTCATTTGTCCGGCAGGTACCCTTGAGGCTGCTGTGGGACTGCTTTCCAATCCAGGCAACGCCAGTTTCTTCAAGATGCTTGGTATATTTTTTACGCGGAAGTTCGTTATCATGCTCCTGATCGGACTGGCTTGTGTGTTTTGTTTTCGCTCGTTCTGCAGGTTCATCTGCCCGCTTGGAGCAATATACGGCATGTTCAACAAGCTGGCTGTAGTAGGAGTGAAGGTAGACGCAGACAGATGCACGCATTGCGGAGCATGTGCTATGAACTGCAGGATGGATGTCCGTCACGTTGGTGATCATGAATGCGTCAGCTGCGCAAAATGTATGGATGTCTGCAGACAAGGCGCGATATCGCTTAAGGCAGGCAAGGTAACACTCATAGCTCCTTCCTGCGGATGTGCCGATGACAAGGCCGATTCGGAGGCAAGGCGTGCAAAAGGCAAGCGCATAGCGTGGGGCGTGGCGATCGCTGTTCTGGCATTTGCATTGCTGTGGTATAACGTGCTGGATAAGTCAGGCGAGGCTGAGGCTGCAGCGGGATCTGCCGGTGCAGCAGAGACGGAAACGGACAGCTATGCCGCAGGCGGTGAGCTTGCCGACTTCACAATAGAATGTACGGACGGGCAGGTATTCCATCTGGGAGATTACAGGGGGGATGTGGTCTTTATCAACCTGTGGGCAACGTATTGCGGCCCTTGTGTTGAGGAACTGCCTTATTTCAACGAACTTGCCGGAGAGCATGCAGAGGATGCCGTTGTTCTCGCAGTACATAATTCCATGTCAAAGGATGACATACCTGCCTATCTTGCTGATAAAGGCTGGGATAACCTGCGCATTGCTCTTGACACAAAAGACAAACTTGTATGGAACACTGTCGGGGGAGGCTCGACCATGCCTCAGACCATAGTTCTCGATCGAAAAGGAAAGGTTATTTACAATCATGTGGGGTCGGTCACTGCCGATCTCCTGGCAAAGCTGTATGAACAGGCTTCAGCTGATACTGACTGATCAGTGCAAAAGTGTTGAGCCTATGCTCAATCTGAATTAATATAAGAACTCCCGGGGTAAAGGATCCCGGGAGTTCTTAATATAGTCTGTTATGCGAACTATTCCAATGTGTTTTTTATAAGGTAGCTGTCTTCTTCGACAGGCCTCAGCTTGCTAAGATCATACGGAGTATCCTGATATACAAGATTGAGCCAGTTGGTATAGGTGCAGTTGGAGCTCGAACGCCAGGAAAGGACAGGCTCCTGGGTCGGATCATCGTCCGGATAGTAGTTGACCGGGATATCAGGGTTCAGGCCTTTGGCAAGATCTCGCTTATACTCTTTATCCAGGTCATATCTGTCATATTCCGAGTGCCCTGTAACAAACACCTGCCTTGATGAGTTTGCAAGGATAAGATAGCTTCCTGCTTCAGGGCTGTCTGCAACTACGTAGAGCTCCGGGTTGCTTCTGACTTTTTCTTCATCCAGGCCTGTATATCTCGACTGAGGAACATAAAACTCGTCATCCATTCCCCGCATGAGAATCTTCTTTCTGTGAATGACACGGTGAAGATACACACCACTCAGCTTCGCAGGCAGCATACGCTTCTCTATACTGTAGTGGTAGTACAGTCCTGCCTGAGCTCCCCAGCAGATGTGGAATGTAGAATATACATGGGTCTTTGACCATTCAAATATCCGGCATAGCTCATCCCAGTATCTGACCTCTTCAAATTCCAGATGCTCTACCGGTGCTCCGGTGATGATAAGTCCATCGAAATTTCTGTGTTTGACATCATCAAACGTCTGATAAAACTTATTGAGATGTGATATATCCACGTGGCTTCCGCGGTGAGTTGCAGTCGTAAGGAATGTGATCTCGAGCTGTATGGGAAAATTCGAAAGAACTCTGAGTATATCGAGCTCGGTATCTTCCTTCAGCGGCATGAGATTGAGTATGGCGATCTCCAGCGGTCTGATATCCTGAGAGACCGCACGGCTCTCATCCATTACGAATATGTTTTCATCTTCCAGTATCTTCTTGACCGGAAGATCGTTCTGTATTTTTATCGGCATTTGAGTCTCCTGTTCCCGCGAGGCGGGAAATACAATGACTGAATCGTGTAAGAGCATGCCTGATATGGTTAAGCATGATTAATTATGATATATGCCTCCCGACATACTGTCAAATGATATTTGAAGAGAAAAACAGAGTTTGTTCACTTGCAGGATAATGTTTTTTTCAGTAAGATTTTTATTATGGTACAAAAAGGAGGTATAAAGGGAATATGAAAGACTATAAACTCGGTACACAATGTGTACAGGCAGGCTATACACCGGGTAACGGAGAACCAAGGCAGATTCCAATCATACAGTCAACTACTTTCAAGTATGATACCAGTGAGGATATGGGCAAGCTGTTTGATCTGGAGGCATCAGGTTATTTCTACACAAGACTTCAGAACCCGACCAATGACATGGTTGCAGCCAAGCTCGCAGTTCTTGAGGGCGGCACAGCAGCTATGCTCACATCATCCGGACAGGCAGCTAACTTCTTTGCTCTGTTCAATATCTGTGAATCAGGAGACCACATCGTTTCATCCGCATCGATTTACGGAGGAACTTTCAATCTTATCTCAGTGACCATGGCAAAGATGGGCATTACTGCGACTTTCGTTTCTCCTGATTGCACTGAAGAGGAGCTGGCGGCGGCATTTCAGGATAATACAAAAGCGGTTTTCGGCGAGACAATAGCGAATCCGGCACTGACAGTTCTGGATATCGAGAAATTCGCCAGGGCTGCACATGATCATGGTGTACCACTGATCGTAGATAATACTTTCCCGACCCCGGTCAACTGCAGACCGATCGAATGGGGCGCGGATATCGTTACACATTCAACTACCAAGTACCTTGATGGACACGGAGCTGCAGTCGGCGGAGCTATTGTTGATTCAGGCAGGTTTGACTGGATGGCACATAAGGACAAATTCCCGGGTCTCACGACTCCTGATGATTCCTATCATGGCATCATTTATGCAGAGAAATTCGGAAATGAAGGCGCATTTATAACAAAGGCGACTTCACAGCTGATGAGAGACTTCGGCAGCATCCAGTCACCACAGAACGCTTTCCTGCTTAATTTGGGACTCGAATCACTTCATGTGCGCATGCCTAAGCACGTAGAGAACGGGCAGGCGGTCGCAGAGTTCCTGAATGAGCATCCTAAGGTGAAGAAGGTCAGCTATTCAGGACTTCCGGGAGATCCTTACTATGAGATCGCCAGAAAATATATGCCTGATGGCGGATGCGGAGTCGTTTCATTCGAACTTGGAGACAGACAGTCTGCAGAGAAGTTCATGGGACGTCTGAGACTCGCTGCGATCGAGACTCATGTTGCTGATGCAAGGACATGCTGTCTGAATCCGGCTACATCAACACACCGTCAGATGACAGACGAACAGCTGCAGGCTGCAGGTATTCCTGCAGGACTTGTTAGAATGTCGTGCGGACTTGAAGATAAAGAAGACCTTATTGAAGATATAAAACAGGCACTTGAGTTTTAGGCAGGAGGAATTCCATGGCAGAGAACAGGATCCTTATAGTAGATTTCGGCGGGCAGTACAATCAGCTGATCGCCAGAAGAGTAAGGGAATGCGGGGTATATTCAGAGATCAGGGGATATGAGTCCATAGATCCTGACGGGATAAAGAGATTCGATCCTAAGGGCATCATTTTTACAGGAGGGCCGCAGAGCGCCTACGGTGAGAATGCTCCATCGATAGATGACGGTATTTTCGAACTTGGCGTTCCAATACTCGGTATCTGCTATGGGGCACAGCTTATGGCATACAGACTCGGAGGAAAGATAGAGTCGGCTCCTACCAGTGAATACGGACGTACAGAAGTTGTGGTCGACGGCAAGGATGGTATTCTCCGGACTGCGGACGATGTCAATGTATGCTGGATGAGCCACACAGATTATATAAGCGAGCCGCCGGAAGGTTTCGATGTCACAGCCCATACGGATGACTGTCCCGTAGCTGCTATGGAAGACCGCAGCAGAGGTTTCTACGCGGTTCAGTTCCACCCCGAGGTCAATCATACTGAGCACGGCGCAGAGTTCATAAGAGATTTCGTGCTGAATGTATGCAGATGCGATCAGGACTGGCAGATGGACTCATTTGCAGATACGCAGATCGCTGCTGTCAGGGAAAAAGTAGGAGACGGCAAAGTCCTGCTCGCCCTGTCCGGAGGAGTTGATTCATCGGTCGTAGCCGCATTGCTTGCAAAAGCGATAGGCCCTCAGCTTACCTGCGTATTTGTTGATCACGGCCTGATGAGAAAAAACGAGGCCGATGAAGTTTCTGCCATATTTGGAAAGAAAGGGCAGTTCGACATTAACTTCGTAAGAGTAGATGCTGCTGAGAGATTCTATGCCAGACTCGCAGGCGTTACCGAGCCTGAAAGAAAGCGTAAGATAATAGGCGAGGAATTTATCAGAGTATTCGAAGAGGAGTCAAAAAAGATAGGTGCGGTCGACTTCCTGGCACAGGGAACCATTTATCCGGATATCATCGAGAGCGGACTGGGCAAGTCTGCGGTCATCAAGTCACATCATAATGTCGGAGGACTTCCTGACTATGTTGACTTCAAGGAGATAATCGAGCCGCTGAGGATGCTGTTCAAGGATGAGGTAAGGCAGCTTGGGCGAGAGCTGGGTCTCCCGGAGTACCTTGTCAGCAGACAGCCTTTCCCGGGCCCTGGATTAGGCGTCAGAATCATAGGAGACGTAACAGCTGAGAAGGTGCGCATCGTGCAGGACGCGGATGCGATCTACAGAGAAGAGATCGACAGGGCAGGACTGGCCGGAGAAATCAGCCAGTACTATGCGGCTCTCACAAACATGCAGACGGTAGGAGTCATGGGAGACTTCAGGACATATGATCATGCCATTGCACTGAGAGCAGTGATAACATCAGACTTCATGACGGCAACTGCTGCCGAGATCCCGTGGGATGTTCTGCAGAGAGTGATGACACGGATCGTCAATGAGGTCGAGCACGTTAACAGAGTATTCTACGACCTCACCAGCAAACCGCCGGGGACGGTCGAACTCGAATAGTTCTGATTTTCGAAGAGTAAATGAAAAAAAATACCGAAGCGCTGCGTATTACGCAATGCTTCGGTATCTGTTTTTATACAGTACCTTGCAGGGCTGATGAAACAAGTCGGATCCTTTTGCGGGATCTCAGCTAGCCTCCTGCCAGAAGGTGTATCACTTCAAGGTCATCTCTGACATCGATAAGCGTTCCATCATAATCCTCAGGTTTTATCACTTTTCCGTTCAACACGACTACAAGATTAGGCCATGTGAACCGGCTTTCTTCGATCACATCCTGTATTGTCATTCCTTCCCGAAATCCTGCATACTCCCGATGATTGAGTTTCATATTCTAATTCCCCTCCTGGGAAAGCAGCGGTTCTACAACAGCAAGAAGCTCCGGAAGATCCATTCCGAGTTCCCTAAGATGCTCGACCGTAGGAACGCCGTTCGGTGTCCATCCGCGCTTCTGGTAGACCGAATCGATCAGTGTCTGATACTGATCTTCGCGGTGTTTTCTGGTGGCGGCCATTCTTTCCTCAAGAGTCATTTTCTTAACATCCTCTTCTGCATAACCCGCGAGTTCAACAAGCTGCTTATCATAACGCTCTTCACGGCTGAGGTATTCATCCTCAAATACCGGACCGGCCGAACGGTAAGGGATAGCATCGTCAGCACGAAGACCCTTGCCCATGCGGATGTTGAAGATTCTCTGGAAATTGTACACTCTCTCAGACTGTCTGATCATTTCGTCAGTGTCGATCTTCTGACCTGTAACGCCATAATACAGGTTCTTGTAGTTTTCTACGTGTTCAGGAACCATCTTCGGATCGTCGGTATAAGCATTGTCTGCCGGAACGACGTCGTTCCATGGCAGCTTACAGAGTCCCATCAAGCCGAACCAGGTACGGAACATAGGGTAGAAATACAGTGCTTCTGCCTTATCAGCAAATGTCGGAATCTGGTTGTTGACCTGATCCATGAAGATCAACCATGCCTCATCATGCTGAGGGCCTTTGTTTGTCAGGCCATATCCGCCCTGCTGGGCCAGAGATTCTTTGCTTGAGTATTCTGAGTATTCCAGACCTTTCTGTTCCATGGCGAAGTCGTTCATCTCGGAAAGGTCGCCCCAGCCCATTTCTGCGAAGTACATCTTTTGCTTATGACTGCCGAGCGCTGCGATCTTACCGAAGCCTTCATATCTCGACATCTGGTGCAGCATCTCCAGATCGGCTGAGGCGTTGCCCCATGTAAGTTCAAGTCCGCCGGTCCTCTCTTTGTTGAGAATACCTCTTTCGTAGCATTCCATCAGGAAAGCTGTCATCGTTCCATAGGAGATGGAATCGATCCCGTATGTGTCACAATAGAAATTGATTTCCAGAACTTCCTGCGGATCGTAGATGCCGCAGTTTGGACCGAGTCCTGCTGCGCTTTCGTATTCCGGACCGTCCACACAGACACGCTGTCCCTTATATGGACCGGTTTTCAGAATGAAGTGGTCAGATGCCTTGGCACAGGCCATTGAGCAGCCGTACCAGCATCCGTCTGCCGCGCCCTGAGTGAGCCAGTCCGATTTCAGCACTGCTGCAGTCATCGAATCAATGCCAGGTGCATCTCCGAATTTATAGTTGTTGGTAGGAACGATGTCATAGTCTGCAAGTGTGCGAAGTGAATATGCAGTACCGACGCCGCGCATATCATTCTGCTTTGCATCATTTTCTGCCATCTCGCGGTGGAATCTCAGACCGGTCTTATTTAGGACCCCAAGGTCATATACATTGTTGAGGTTGGATTTAACTCCATCTACCTTGCAGACCAATGCCTTGATCTTCTTGTCACGGAATACTCTGCCTATTCCTCCTCTTCCGGCCTGCTTGAGGCGGGCTACACCTCTGCGGGTATCATAGAAGGAGAAGTTCAGCATAGCAATGTTGCAGTTATTCGCAGCTGATCCGGCTGCTACGACTGCGATATTCTTTCTGTCGTTCTCATCATCCGCGTACAGAGCTGTCAGTTCCTCACAGAGAACGTGTGCGTCAAAGTGCTCAAGAGGTGCCTCTTCAAATGTGATCATATTTTTTGTTGCGTCGATCACAACGATGACATCCTTTTCTGACTTTCCTTTGATCTCCAGCGCATCGAATCCTGCAAACTTAAGGTAAGGACCGAAATAGCCTCCGACGTTGGAATCGATAGGGATATCTGTCAGAGGTGAGATCGTAGCCAGAAGAGTCTTTCCGGTTCCGGCGTACTGTGTGATACCGCCAATAGGTCCGGAGGACATGACTATCTCATTTTCCGGAGAATCCCATCTGGTATCAGGGTTGACTGCATCCCAGAGGTAACGCAGGCAGTAACCTTTACCGCCGATGAATTTCTCTTTGACTTCTGCCGGGATATCCGAAATAGAGGCTTCCTTAGTCCCTACATCGATAGTGAGGATCTGATCTGAATAACCTCTGAAAAGAGGCTTCTTCTCATACTCGAAAGAGCTGAGCAGTACATGGCTGTCCTTTAATTCTTTAAGTTCTTCTTCGGACGGACCCTGATAGCGAGCCACATTGCATATATTAATCATACTTACTCTCCTCTTTCTTTAATCTTCAACTATATAGATCGCACCGGTAGGGCAGGCCTTTGTACAAATACCACAGGCAACGCATTTGCTTGGTGTTTCGCGGTCATCGCTTTGTACCATGACCTGTTCAGGACAGAAGCCGACGCACATAAGGCATCCGACGCATTCACTCTTCTGGACCATATAGACTCCCTTAGGATTCTGTCTGATCACGCCGGTGTTGCAGACTTCTGAACACTTGCCGCATTGATTGCATATATGTATCACGGATCTGCGTTCTCCGTTTTCCTGTTCTGCATCCTCTATCCTGATGCATGCGTATTTCGGATCTTCCGTTTTGTAGTATGCTCCTGCGCACGCAATTTCACACTGATGACATCCAATGCAAAGCGCTTCGTTCTTTTCAAGACGTTTCATAGAAACCCTCCTGTGGTAGTTTGTAATAGCAAAAAAAATTGCGTAATTGTTCACCGCATATTCATAATATTATATATCGCCGAAACATTGTAAAACAAGCACAGTATCAATTTTTCAAATTCCATTTCGCGATAAGAGCATTGTCCCGTAACAGATTTGTCACAGGAAAATATGGTAGCTCTTCCTAAGGTTATGATAGTATTACCATGTCAGCATTAACGTAACTACTACAAAAGATATCGGGAACATCAACGATATTTCAGCAGAATTTGCTGTAACAGACTCCGGGACCAACTATTTCAGGGCGATAAACATGAAACCGGTAAATTTATTCAGGGTATCAAGAATACGTGATGAGAGACTGTTCAATATCATGGAGAAGCACGAATCCAGTGATCATGACAACCACATGATCCGTATCCATGAGATTGACTCTCTTCGCATACTCACAGATGCTCTGGCCGGACACGGAATAACGGTGAAAGACACAGACGGGTTTTATTTCGGATTCGTGATTCCTCTGATAGGCAAAGAGTTTGATCTTATCAAGGTCACAGGTAAATACTGTCTTAACATAGAGCTGAAATCACAGGACGTGGGTAAGGAGCAAATACTTGCCCAGCTCAGGAAGAACCGGCATTACCTCACTCTTCTGGGCAGGGAACTCATGCTGTTTACTGTTGTTACAGATACACTTGAGTGTTACAGGCTCTCGGATGATGGTGAACTGGAATTAACAGATATACGGGATATAGCAAAGGCTGTCAGGAAGTGCCGGGCAGCTTACCATGGCAATATCGATAAGTTGTTTCGCTCTTCAGAATACCTCATCTCGCCGGAAGAAAATCCGGATAAATTTCTGCAGGGGCAGTACTTTCTGTCACCTGCCCAGGACTATGTAAAAGCGGAGTTGCTCAGGGATATAGCAAATTCTTCCTGTTGTGCATTCTTCCATGTCTATGGGAGACCTTGCACCGGAAAGACACTTCTTATATATGATCTTGCAAAGCATTTGTCCAACACCGGCAGAACGCTGATCACTTGCGGTGAAGAGCCGTCAGGCGGATTGCTGTCGATAAGCGAAGCGATAGAAAATCTGGATTTTATATCAGTATCGGATATTGTTTTCCCGGAGCAGATCAGCGGATATGAATTTGTTCTGGTGGATGAAGCATTGCGCATTGAGCCTGCTGTTTTCGACACTATTACCAATGCTGCCGGGACATTTGAGCAGATATGTATATTTTCTACAGACCCTTCCGCTGTGCTTACAGATCCGGAGCAGGAGAATGATATAGGAGGAAGGATACGAAGCCTTTGCCTGGTCGGAGAGTATGAGCTGTCAGAAAAATTCAGGGTGAATATGGAGATACAGACTTTCATCCGTAAGCTGAAACATTTAGGCTGCATAACTGAGAAATCCTATGAATTTGAACATATCTCGGTCAACTATGCCAATAATATTGATGAGGCACATGAGATAATCAGGTACTTCCGTAACAAAGGTTATGTGTTCATCAACGGCCACAAACAGTATGATGATCCCTTTGCGGACCTTGAGGAATCTTTCAGATACAGGCATGTTGCCGGCCGGGAATATAACAGTGTGGTAATGTTGATGGACGGTTCATTCTCATATGATGGTGAGGGATATCTCAAGGGAATCTCTAAGCCGGATCCCGGACATCCGTATCCAAATATATTCTATTCAGGCATCACACGCGTGCGCGAACGTCTGGCACTGGTGATTCTTGATGCGCCGGAACTTCTGAGCAGTATACTCTCAATATTAGATTAATAATATTTTGCTGATATATAAAAAAGTACCCGTCCTCGTTTCATTCCGGGGAGCGGGTACTTTATCATAAACTAGAAAGCTATGTGCTCAGGGAAAGGATATCCGGTAACATCGGTTATCGGGGAGTGGCCCCAGACAGTTCCTCCCATAAATCCAATATATTTCCTTTTATCAGTAGTTTTGGCTTTACCGTATGTATATACAATTTTTATACTTTCTATCTTTTCCCCGTTTTCATTCATACTGTATGAAATAACATCACTGACGCGTCCTTTGCTGTCATAGGAATACTCATAGAACTCAGAATCTCCGTCATATATATTTTCGGTCAGCAGGCCTTGCCTGTTGTATTTATAGATGCTTTTTCCCTCGGTTATTTCAGAAGGGATACCGCTTTTGTAATATCTGATACTGTACTTGCATCTCAGAGAATCCAGAGTTGATCTGATCCTGTACATATAGCCTTTTTTATTGTAACAGTACTTTCTGGTCCATCTTGCATCCCTTATTTCACCGTCTCCCGGAGAAAAAGTAGAAAATGATGTCAGCTTTCCCTTCCTGTTGTACTTTAAAGTTGTAACATATGAAAATTTTTTGGTCTTTACAACTGCTTTTTTAGGTTTCCCGTTCTTGCCATAAGTCCACCTGATAGTTGTAGTGCCGGGAAATCCGATATTGGTTTTGTATTTGGTGAGATCACCTTTGCTGTTGAAACTGAAGCTGTAACAGTCATCTTTATCGAGTTCCCAGCTATCTCCTGTCTTCTGGTAAGCTGTTGTCTTTACCGGAAGATAATATGTCTTTTTTGACGCAGCACTGACCTGATCTGCAGCAGGAACTATCAGAATAGAAAAGAAGACCAGCACTGACATAAACAGTGACATAAATCTGTACCTTTTATTTCTCATTATCAAGACCTCCTAAAAAAATAAACTGCATGAAGACTTAAAGTCCCGCACAGTTCCCTTTCGCATAATTGTAGCACTTTCGAAGCGTTGCTACAATGTGAGGCTGCATTGTCTTCCGGCTCTGTGATTGATGCCGGTGACAACTATTACTCAAATTCCGCTCAAATAGGTATAAGTTAATTGTTTTTCGTTGTTTTATATCCTGCCGGGTGTTATTTTTTGAATAGGAACCGTTTCGGAGAGAACAGGGGGATTCAAGGAACGGAGCAATTTTTAGGAGGCTGAATATGATCTGCAGATACTGTGGTAAAAAAGTACCGGATGATGCGATCTATTGTCCTTTCTGCGGAAAAAGGGTTGAAGCTCACTTGCGCAGAGAGAACACAGAGTCGCATTTACGTAAAGAGGATCCTGAAGCTCACCTGCGCCAGGAGGACAGGGATTTAGAAAAGGAAAATGCTAAAAAGAAAAAGAAACGTGAAAAATATATTGAAGAGCCAGCGGGCAAAAGAAGGGTAAAGTCTCTAATATCTATCATTGCTGCTATAGCTTTTGTTGTCGCAGCATTCATAGTTGTTATGGTGTTTATTAAGCCATATATTGGAGAAGAACCCTGGCCTGATAAAGACAGACAGACTGCTGAAACAGAAGAAAGCTTCGAATCGCCGAAGACTATGTACATATCAACGGAAGAAGGGGTGATTCTTCAGAAAGAACCGGGAACAAAAGGAAAAGCGATACATCTTCTCAACTACGGCCGTGAAATAGAAGTGGAAAAGATACAGGACAGCTGGGCTTATACCACCGTGGACGGGCTTTCGGGCTGGTGCTCCGCTGAGTATCTGACGGAAAATAAGGATGATATCAGGCTAAAGGAAATAAAACCGAAGTCTGAGGCAGATAAAGGCCAGCTTGTGGAGCCATCCATACGCATACTGACCGGTTATCATGGAACTGTGAATTCAGAAGATGGTCTGAATCTCCGCTGCGGTCCGGGAGAGGAGTATGACATTCTGCTTGTAGTACCTTATAAGACTGAAGTAATTGAAGAAGGCTGGAATGACGGCTGGATATATATCCGGTATGAAGGACAGTACGGCTGGGTCAAGTCTGAATATGTCACGCCTACCGGAGAAGTAGAGAACGTGTCTCAGTAAAAGGGTGAGGGCATTCATGCAATAGTGCTTTCGGGAGGAAGCGCGTATGGACTCGGAACGGCAGATGGTGTAATGAAATATCTCGAAGAGAAGGATATAGGCTATGATACCGGAGTAGCCAAAGTTCCTCTGGTAGTACAGTCCGACCTTTTCGATCTGTCTGTCGGAGACGGGTCGGTACGGCCGGATGCTGATATGGGGTATGAGGCTGCCCGAATTGCGATGGAATCGCCTAACTACAAGGACGGTAACTATGGCGCAGGATGCGGAGCTACAGTTGGCAAGATAGCAGGTATGGACACATGCATGAAGACCGGTATAGGCAGTTATGCAATAAGGATAGGCGATCTGAAGATTGGAGCAGTAGTAGCAGTCAATGCTCTTGGTGATATCTACGATTGGAGTACGGGCAAGAAGATAGCAGGGCTTTTGACTGAGGATGGAAAAGGCTTCAGGGATACCCTCGAATATATGGCTATGGATACAGCTGTAAAGAACAACAAGTTTACCGGAAACACTACACTGGGCGTAGTGGTGACAAATGCCGCATTCAGCAAATCCCAGCTCTGCAAGATCGCAGGAATGACACACGACGGATATGCACGCTCAATCAGACCTGTACATACTACCGCTGACGGCGACAGCATCTACGCAGTATCAGCAGGAGATATTGAGGCGGATCAGGATCTTGTAGGATCACTTTCAGCAGTGGTAATGAGCGAAGCGATCAAGCGGGCTGTATACAGTGCGGACAGTGCATATGGGTTCAAATCCGCTAAAGACATAAAAAACTAAAGCAGATTATTATTAAAAACGTAAATGATAAAAAGAACAGCGATACATATAATATCAGTTATTCTGATGATTGCGGCTGCAGCTGCCTCATCTCCATATAGTGCATACTGCTCAGATCAGGAGTCTTCATTTGAGTACAAGTATTATAAAGAGCCGGTTATGTACGAAAGAGCCCTGAAGAGGGCCATGCCTCAGGTATACAGTTCTTTCTCCGGGAAGAACTTTGACGAAAAGGTTATACCGATTCCGGGCCTGGTTGAAACATGTATAAGCACGGAGGGTGTAAGCAGTTCTTCAACCCAGTATATTCCGCAGGGCATGTGCCGTGCCGGCAGATTTTTTCTGATAACAGCATATGACGTCAGAAAGAAACACAACTCGGTGATCTATGCTGTTGACATGGAAGAAATGAAGCTTGTGTCTACACTCACCATGCCTAACAGGTTCCATGCAGGAGGGATCACTTTTGACGGAGAAAATATATGGATGACAGGGGAGACTTCGGATAAGTACAAAGGCGACCCGTTCGTTCAATATATGGCATACGAGACATTCCTGAGTCATCTGGATAAACCTGTCAGCGAAGTGAAGGAGTCTGAACTGTCGCAGTATATATATATCAAAAACAAACCATCCTTTCTTGAGTACGATAATGGAAAACTATGGGTAGGCACCTACGCCGGAAGAAAGAACACGACGGATGCCTACATGAACGGCTATGAGATAATAGGCGAGCCGGGAAACCGCAGACTGAATACGATAATGTATACGATCATAGCGGGCATAGATTCAAGCGCACAGGGTGCAGATATCGAAGGCAATTCTTTATACGTTTCAAGTTCCTATAAAGCTACTTCCCCTATGCAGACTTCATTCATAACCAAATACAACCTGAAGAGCTCAGAGACCGGCACAGGAGATTACTTTGTTGAAGGTCATGAGGTGAACAGGGTAGAAGTACCGAAGATGAATGAGGAAATCGTCGTCGAGGGATCCACCGTTTATGTCAATTTCGAATCCGGTGCATCCTACTGGTGGTATGCACTTGTAAATACTGACAGAGTACTCGCGCTGGATCTGTCATTGTGGAACAGACGAAGATAAGGGGGGAGCGATGACAAAGAAGATTTTGAAAACTGTCGGAGTGATCCTTATGCTTCTGATAGTGGCGGCAATTATCCTGATTGTGACACTTTTAAACGATCCGGGGCTTTATTTGAGAGTGGTTTCAGATAAGCTCGTTGAAGATCAGGCTGTTGAGGCTTCTTACAGCTACGACTTTGATGATACATCCAAAATCAAGACAATTCCGTACTTCTATTTCAAACCTTCCGAGAGCGGAAATTATTCATTCAGCGTTACCGACCTTGAGAGCAGCGCTGAGGTGCGTATAACCATGAGCGTTACGGACAGATATCTTGATGACTACTTTGTGGCGGATAACCGCAGACGCAAATCGAAGAATGAGCAAAAGGACTCGGACAGTATCTCGGGGTCAACCACTCTTCCGGCAGAGCAGCCGTGTTATGTGATTTTCCACATAGAACCATGTGACGGGGACCTGGCTCAGTTCTCCGGATCGTTCAGGCTGGCCGTTACAAGAGATTCTGAGGAAGAAGGACCTCCTCAGCTGACGATGGATGAACCTGTGACCATAAAGGTTGAGGCTGAAGGACAGGACTGTGCGGCTTTCATACCACCTGAGACAGGGTACTACAAATTTGAGCACTCCATAGTCTCGCGCGACTCTTCAAAGGGTTATTCAAGTATTTCATCGATAACATCTTCAGATAGAATCAAGGTTGGCCTGACGAGTGACATATGTATGCTGCATAAGGGCAAAGAGTACTTAGTGTGGGTGAATGCAAATGAGGCAGATACCAAAAGATCCAGCATAGAACTTTCATGCCGGCCGCTGAAGACTGAAACAGCAGATGACATATGCTGTCTGGAAATAGACGAAGAAAGTGTGATTGAATACGTTGCGGGAAAGAACTGTGACCTTGCGATATATACGGTATCCGCAGGAGATCCGAAGCTCGTCATTTACGAACAGGCAGGGTTCCCTTTAAGGACTGATGATAAATCCGAAACGTCGCTGAGCGATAATCCTGATGATGTAGCAACGGTGCTCAGAGTAAAAGAAGGAACAGGTCTTCATCTCTGTGTTTTCGGTGATGTCACCGACTGCCGCGTCTTCATAACTGAATATACAGGTGACGGAACGTCACTTACAATAGACGATCTCGTTCCTGTACCTGATAAGGAAGAGCCTGATGACGAGAAACCGGATAACGAAGAGCTCAATAGTGAAGAGCTCGACAGCAGTGAGCCTGATAATGAAGAACCCGATAATGAAGAACCCGAAGAGGAGGGGCTGTAGTGCAGAGGAATGAGATTTGGCGTTCATACGGAACAGACTATAAGGAGATGACCAGAAGACTGCTTCTGCAGTCCGGACTTGCGGAGCTGCTTCCGGAAGCGTCTGATCATGATCCGTGTATCGCGATCAAACCCAATCTTGTGACACCTGCGCCTGCTTTTTTTGGCGGAACGACCCACCCGGAGATCGTTGCAGGTATAATAGAGTTTCTTAAGGAGAGGGGCTACAGTAACATAGTGATTGCTGAGGGCTCATGGGTCGGAGATAAGACTGACGAAGCCTTCGAGTACTGCGGATATAACGCATTAGCAGCAGAATATGGTGTATCCCTTATTGACATGCAGAAAGATAAAGGAATTGACACAGACTGTGCGGGGGAAACCCTTTCAATCTGCAAAAAGGTCAGGGACTGGGATTTTCTTATCAATGTTCCTGTCTTAAAGGGACACTGCCAGACGCATATCACCTGCGCCCTCAAAAACATCAAAGGTCTGATTCCTAATGCTGAAAAGAGAAGATTCCATACAATGGGACTTCATAAACCCATCGCTCATCTTAATGCAGGCATCAGACAGGACTTTATCGTTATAGATCACATATGCGGAGACCTGAGCTTCGAGGAAGGCGGCAGTCCCGTCACACGCAACTGCATAATGACAGCTGTTGATCCGGTTCTTGTGGATTCTTACGTTTGCTCGCTCCTGGGATATGAGACTGAAGAAGTAGAGTATATCGGTCTTGCTGAGGCGCTGGGTGTCGGAAGCAGCGATCTTTCAGGGCTGAAACTCATAACATGCGAGGGTGAGCCATATGAGGATTTGCCTGCGCGCGGCATTCTGGATGTAAGCTATGCTGTTGATGAAGTGGATTCGTGCAGTGCATGCTACGGAGTTCTGATTCCTGTACTGGAAAGACTCAAGAAGGAAGGCCTTCTGGACAGGCTGCCGGGAAGAATTGCAATAGGGCAGGGTCATCGCGGCAAAAGCGGGCTTCTTGGCATAGGAAATTGTACTGCTGGTTTCGATATCTGCGTCAGAGGCTGCCCGCCGAAGGAAGATGACATTTATCGCCAGCTCAGAGAACTTGCTGATATAAACTGAAACCATATGTAGTGAAGGGAACATGTAATGGCCTGGAGATGATGCAAAAGGATGCCGGACAGGAAGGTTTATGTCCGGTATTTTTTATCCGGATATTTTTGAAAATATCCGGATAAAAGTATTGACATGAAAATTATATTGTGTAAAATATAGTTGTATCAAATATAAATGCGACAGGGACATTTTTATGCATAATTCAGACTATAAAGAAATGATGAAACTGGAAAACCAGATGTGCTTTCCATTATATGCAGCAGCAAGAAGCGTAACCGGCCTTTACACACCTTGGCTGAAGCAGCTGGGCATAACATATACACAGTACATAACATTTCTGGTACTGTGGGAGAAAGACGGCATCACAGTCGGAGAAATATGCGAGAGACTGATGCTCGATAACGGAACGGTATCACCGCTTCTGAAAAAGATGGAAAGCGCAGGTTATATCACAAGATCCCGCAGCACCGAAGATGACAGGGTGGTCGTGATAACACTTACAGAGCAGGGCAGAGCGATGCAGGAGAAAGCGAAAGACATTCCTGAGAAAGTAGGAGGATGTATCGATCTGGCCCCTGAGAAAGCGATAAAGCTTTACGAATTGTTATATGAACTTCTGGGTAAGGAAAGGAGAACAAAATGAGCAACGTTTATGATTTTGAGGTAAAGGACAGATTTGGCAATGTAGTAAGTCTTGCAGATTACAAGGGCAAAGTACTGCTGATCGTAAATACTGCAACAGGATGCGGATTTACTCCGCACTATGATCCTCTTGAAGCTATGTACAAGGAGCTGAAGGATAAGGGATTTGAAATCCTGGACTTCCCTTGCAACCAGTTTGCTGACCAGGCGCCGGGTTCCGATGAAGAGATTCACGAATTCTGCACCCTGAAGTTCGGAACGGAGTTCCCGCAGTTCGCTAAGATCGACGTAAACGGAGAGACTGCAGATCCGCTGTTTGCTTATCTGGGAACAGAGAAGCCGTTCAATGGATTCGGCAAGGGACTCAAGAATGCCGCTCTTAACAAGTTCGCAGCTGCAAATAACAAGAAGTATGGAGACAAGACATATATTGGCTGGAACTTTACTAAATTCCTTATCGACAGAGAGGGCAATGTCATCGAAAGATTTGAGCCTACTGTTGACATGAAAGAGGTAAAGAAAGCAGTTGAAGCAGCACTGTAAACTCTGCAATTCGTGGTTAATACATTATACGCCGGAGTGATTTTTTATAAGTTTTGCTCCGGTGTTTTTTATTGACAGTTGAGTTTGATTAAGCAGAAACTGGCTGAAAAAAGAAACAACAAACATTGAAAAAGAACAAAATAGCTGTTGAAATTTTGCTTTTTTTGAGTATTATGCTGCAGAGAAAGGAGAAAGAATATGGCTTGGTATGAAGAAGCTGTTTTTTATCATATATACCCGCTAGGGCTGCTTGGAGCTCCTGAATGGAACGATCACAGCGAGCCGGTACACAGACTTTCCGGACTGAACGACTGGATAGACCATATGAAAGACTGCGGTTTCACCGCTCTGTATATAGGCCCGTGCTTCTCTTCGGGATCACACGGATACGATACAGAAGATTACCGCCGGCTTGATGAGAGACTGGGGGATAACGAAGATCTTAAAAATATGGTAAAATATTGCCATGAGAAGGGAATGCATGTGATACTGGATGGAGTGTTCAACCATACGGGAAGAGGATTTTTCGCATTCCGTGATCTGAAAGAGAAGCGCGAAGGAAGCCGCTTCAGAAACTGGTATTGTAATGTAAACTTCTGGGGAAACAACGAATACAATGACGGCTTCTCTTATGATAACTGGGGAGGTCATAATATGCTCCCGAAGCTCAATCTGTATGAGCCTGAGGTAAGACAGTATCTGTTTGACACTGTACGTTTCTGGGTATCGGAATTCGATATTGACGGTCTGCGTCTTGACGCTGCGGATGTGCTCGAGCATGGATTCATGCGTGAGCTCAGAAGTATCGCTGATGATCTGAAGGAAGACTTCTGGCTGATGGGCGAGGTTATACATGGAGAATACGGACGCTGGGTAAATGACAATACTTTGCATTCCGTGACAAACTATGCCCTGCACAAGGCTCTCTACAGTGCCCACAACGATCATAACTACTTCGAGATAGCTCATACTGTACGCCGCCAGAGAGATATGGGGCTCGGAGATAATGTGCATCTGTACGATTTTGTAGACAATCATGATGTTGAACGAATCATGACAAAGCTGCGTGACAGGAGACATTACCTGCCTGTACATGTACTTCTGTACACTCTGCCGGGTATTCCGTCAGTTTATTACGGCTCGGAGTTCGGTATAGAGGGCAGAAAAGAGAGAGGATCAGACGCTTCGCTGCGTCCCGCACTTTCGCTTACGGAGCTCTCATCGTCTGAAAATATGCAGCTGCAGATCATAAAAGCTCTCGGCAGCATATACAGCAGGGAATCTGCTCTGTGGTACGGGGAATACCGTGAGGTCGATCTGACAACAACAAAGTACGCATTCATGCGTGGAGATATTCTTATAACTGTTACCAACAGTGACAGCATGGAGAACTTTGATCTGGGACTGAACGGATCATATACCGGAGCACTTTACGGAGGAGAAATCACCTCAGATCAGGGCAGACTCAGGTTCACTCTTGAAGGAAACAGTGCTGAGATATGGATCCCGGTTTCAGACAAGGAGCATTACGAACCGCTGAAGCGCATAAAAGTCGAGGCAAAACCGGTGCCTGAAGAGCCAAAGAAGTCGTTTGACGAGATGCCGCAAAGGGCTGAATCGGGCAAAAGCTTCGAGGAGATGAGTATTGAGGAGCTCCAGGCTGAGATACTCGCAAAGCTTTCAGCTAACGGTCCGCTGACCGACCGCATGAAAAGAGAAGTAAGTGAAAACATTTACAGAGATTCGTTGCTCAACTGGGTAAAAAGCTTTCGCTAGCAGAAAAAAATAGGAGAAATGAAATGGCTAACGACGAAACAATGAATACAGAAAACATGGCATCAGAAGCAACACTTCCGCAGCCAAGAAGAAGCATTGCCTTTATCGGCTCTGAGTGCTACCCGTTCGTTAAGACCGGAGGACTCGGCGACGTAATGTATGCTCTGCCGAAAGCACTGGCTGAGCTCAACTGCGATGTAAAGGTGATCGTTCCGCGTTATCACTGCATACCTTGGAAATATCAGGAGAAAATGGTATACCGCGGCGCTTTCAACATGGACCTTTGCGCAGACGGAAAATCATACTATGTAGGAATCATGGAGTATGTGCATGACGGCGTGGTATATGATTTCATCGATAATGATGAGTTCTTCAGCAGCGGCAATCCGTACACCAATCTTGTTGATGATATCCCGAAGTACTGCTACTTCTGCAAGGCCGCTCTCGCTGCACTTAACTACATGGACTGGATACCGGATGTTATACATTGCCACGACTGGCAGGCCAGCCTGGTACCTGTCATGCTGCGCACTCATTTTGCGGAGACAGCTATCAGGAACGCAAAGACTGTCCTGACTATACACAATCTGCGCTTCCAGGGTGTGTACAATATTCCTACAATCAAGTATTGGACAAACCTGCCTGATGATGTTTTCAATATCGATGTTTTAAAGACAGGATATGAAGACGCCAATATGTTAAAAGCCGGACTCGCTTATGCTGATGCAATTACTACAGTAAGTGAAACTTATGCGGGTGAGATCCAGACTCCATTCTACGGTGACGGCCTTGACGCACATATTCGCCATCATTCCGGAAAGCTTCGCGGCATCGTTAACGGCATAGATGTTGTACAGTGGGATCCTAAGACTGATCCGAAGTTGGAAGCACCTTATGATATTACAGAAGTGCTGACTCAGAAAAAGGAAGACAAAAAAGCTCTTCAGAAAGAACTGGGACTTGAAGTAGACGAGAGCAAGTTTGTTATCGGACTTATTTCCCGTCTGACAAATCAGAAAGGCCTTGACCTGGTCAATGAGATCCTTCCTGGGCTTATCGACGGCAATACACAGGTAGTTGTGCTCGGTACCGGCGATGCTGTCTACGAGGCATCGTTCCGTAACTTCGAAAACTGGTACAAGGGAAGTGTCTGCTCATGTATCATGTACGATGAGGGCAGAGCGCACAGAATCTATGCAGGTGCTGACGCGCTGCTGGTACCGTCGCTGTTCGAACCATGCGGACTGACACAGCTTATAGCGATGCGCTACGGAACAGTTCCTATTGTTCGCGAAACGGGCGGACTTAAAGACACGGTTGAGCCTTATAACATGTTCACACATGATGGAAATGGTTTCACATTTGACAAATATGAAGCCGGTCTGCTCTACGATGCTGTGAACCGTGCAAAAACAGTGTACTTCACTGACCGCTGGCACTGGGATGAAATGGTGCAGAGAGATATGGCCAAGGATGTATCCTGGGAAGCCTCGGCGTGGAAATACAGAGATCTGTATCTCGAACTGAGACCGTAAACACATTATTTGACTATACCGGAGCTTTAACTGAGTATCGCTCCGGTTTTTTCGTGGCCATAATTTGTTTACAATCACCGGATAATCATATATCCTATATTTTAGAAAAAATAATATTGCTCTTCCCGTTAGAAAGAGGAGGGACCTATGACAAGCGTGGCTGTTGTTATCCTGTCAACCGCATTGCTTCTGGCGATGGTTCTAAACCTTGCCCTGAAGCCGGCTTTCTCTGCCAGACTTTCAGCCATCTGCATGATCATTGCCTTCATAGGAGGAGTGCTTATATACGGCGTTGGATTTGCTGAGAGTACAGGAGACATAGGACTCAGTATGATCAGGACGCCTTTTTGCGTGATAAAGATGTTTGTCGGCATCAACGACTATGCTTCCATTGAGGGCACCGCACCTGTAGCAACCTCTTTGAGAATAGTAGTGTTCTGGATCATACATCTGCTGGCGTTTTACTCGATGGCGAGCGCTGCAATGTTCACACTCGGTGAGGAGGCTCTGAGATATATGCGCAGTCTTCTTTCTTCAAGGGGAGACCTGACTCTGATCTATGGTATCAATGACCGCAGTATCAGCCTGGGAAGGGAGTGCCGCAAAGCAGGTGCCGGATCAGTAGTTTTCATCGCTGAAGATGCAGATCATGCTACAATGACAGATCTCAATAACATGGGAATGTCCGTAATAAGCGGTCCTGCTGCAGTATCTTCTGACAGATCCGTGATGAGGAGGCTCAGGGCAGGCCGGCGCAGGTTAAACGTATATGCGATGGATGAGGAAGATAAGGACCTTTTCTATGCGCTGAGCTTAAAAGATGCTCTGAAGGAAGCAGGCGCAGATCCGGAAAATACGGCAATATCACTTCCTGGCGCAGAAGATATCATTACGTCTATGCTTCAGGTGTCCTCCGATCAGTACGGATTTGGATACGTCAATGTATATGACAGCGCCATGCTGGCAGCAAGGGCTCTGATAAAGACATGTCCGCCATGGGAACTTGTGAGATTCGGAACTGAAGGGAGAGCTCAGGATGACTTTGACTGCGCAATAGTGGGATTCGGCAGACATGGGCAGGCTGTACTGAAACAGCTGCTGATGAACGGACAGTTTGCAGGCAGCACATTCCATGCAGCAGTATTCTCTCCTAATTTTGAAAATGAATCCGGATATATGAAGGCTGAGTGCGCTTCGATGTTCAAAAACTACGACATAAGCAGTCTCAGAGCTGACGGAAGAAGTGTTGAATTCTATAACTATGTGGATAAGCATATAGGAACAATCAGGCTGATCGCAGTCTGTACGGGGAGTGAAGACAGCGACCGCGAGATCTCCGATAATCTGATGATGTATCTGAAACGCCGCAGAGCACAGCACATTTGTGTTGTGCGGTGCGGAGAAGAGGGAGTCAGATATCAGGAGACGGTTGGAAGCCCTATTGTTACCGCCAATATTTATTCCCTGGACTATCTTTCAGCACAGAAAGCTGACCGCGATGCGATCATCATCAACAGCAACTATGATCATTCAGACAGGACGGACTGGGAGAAATGGGTGGCATGCGATTCGTTCAGTAAGATGTCATCGCGCGCTTCTGCTGATTTTATACCGGCGTTCATACGTGCAGCAGGCCTTTCTGAAGAAGAGGTCCTGGCAGGGAACTGGCCTCCTGCAGCTGATGTTCTTGAAAATCTGGGAGAAACAGAGCATCTCAGATGGAATGCGTTTCACTTTGTGATGGGATACTCTCTGATGAGTAACGATGCGTTTGATAAAAGGGCTGAAGAATACAGGAAATGCGTTTCAAAAGGAATGCCCGGTATAAGATTGTCCAAGGACTCTGAAAACCGCACTCATGCATGCCTGGTCGCATGGGATGAGCTTGACGGGCTTTCTGAAAAAGAAAGTGTCGTCACGGGTCGTGAAGTGGACTATAAACAGTACGACATAAACAACGTTTTGATCATTCCGGAGATCCTTAAACAGAGGGAAGCGACAGATAAATGAGCAGAAGAAAAAGGAACATACGGATAGCGTTCGCAATAACAGCTGCATATGCGGCGGTGCTTGTGCTGCTTCTAGCGGCTGAGTCAAAGGCGGAAGGTGCATCCATAAAGAGCCTTGGTGATGCAATCTGGTATTCAGTCATTACGCTGACTACCGTCGGGTATGGAGACATTTCTCCGGTTACTCCTATGGGTAAGGTATTAGGAATAGCTCTCGCCCTTTGCAGTCTTGGCGTCTTTACCGCGCTTATAGGCGTGCTGATCAATTATATCAGCGGGCAGGCCAGGCCGAGAAGACGGCTCCGGGCAAGAGACAAACACAAATGGTATGCCATAAATGAGGAGAACGAGCAGTCTGTACATTTCGCGGAGTCTGTGTGGGATGATGACCCGGATGCAGTTATCATCTTCCGGCATTCAAAAGAAAAGCTCATTATCAGACCGAATATCGTGCGTATCGACTGCAGCCCTGAAGAGCTTATTGATCTTAAAGGAGGCAGTCAGAATATAATGTACCTCTGCATGGGTGAGGATTCCTGGGAAAATTACCGCCAGGCGACGGATGCTGCCGGCCTTGGCATCGATACCTATTGCCTGACTGACTTCGGAGTAGACGGAATTTCGGAAAAGCTGCATACTTTCAGCAGAAAAGAGACTGTCAGCAGGTGCTACTGGAGAGATCACCCCGTAAAAAGAGACGAAAAAACCATTGTACTGATCGGCAGCGGGAGCATTGCGACAGAGCTGCTTGAAAGATGCCTGCTGACAAATGTTTTCGAACCGGGCAGATTCCTGAGCTATCATATTTTTGGTGATTCTTCGGAATTCAGAAAATCTCACCGCGAGGCTGTCAGAACCTTATGTGGAGGAGATCCGGAAGATGATGCTCTGTTCCTCCACGAGGAGTGCTGGGAATATCACCCTGAGATCATACGCAATGCCGACAGGATCATCATATGCGAGGATGACGACAGCAGATGTCTGACAACATTTAAAGAGCTTATGAGGCTGTTCCCGACTGCCGCAGATATCCATGTCAGACTGAACGGAGAGGTGGATAAGGCCAGATTCTTCGGAAGCAGCAGGGATGTATTTAAAATGAGCTCTTTTGTCAGAGTCGATATCAATGATCTGGCAGTCATGCTAAATGATATCTACAACGAAAAAACGGGCGGCAGTACCGGATGGCATAATCTTGACGATCACTTGAAAAGGTCAAATGTTGCAGCCGCAGACCATATGATAGTCAAAGTCAGATATCTTCTGAAGGATGACAGCATTACAGAACTTACGGAAAATAATTGCCGTGAAGCATATGAACTGTTCGAAAGTACCGGACCGCAGGAGCGTGAAGTCTGCAGGGAGATGGAGCACAGACGCTGGCTGAGATTTCATCAGATGTACAACTGGACTTATTCACCGGACAGAGATGATAAGATGCGCAGACATCCTCTGATGCTGCCTTACAAAGAGCTCAGTGAAGAAGACAAAGAAAAGGACGATATTGCATGGGAGATGCTTGCCGGAGTTGCGGACAGATCAGCTGTCTGATGAAAGAAGGGACTGTCATGAAAAGAATTACACGTAAAATAATCAGCATATTAGTGATTATGCAAATGATCATGTTTTCTGCGTGGCAGGCTTTTGCGGATGATTTATCGCCTGAGGGCCATGTAAATTCAGATGTGCAAAGCGAAAATATGCAGTCGGAACATCCGGGAGAAGAAACGGTGAAGTCCGGGTATGAAGAATCTGAAGCACCAGCAGTCACTGAATCATCTGAGCCTGCAGCTGTGGAGGCACTTACAGCGCCTGAAGGAGACGAAACGGCAGCGGTGGAAACACCTGCAGCACCTGAAGGAGACGAAGCGGAAGCGGTGGAAACACCTGCAGCGCCTGAAGCAGACGAAGCAGCGGCGGTGGAAACACCTGCAGCGCCTGAAGGAGACGAAGCGGAAGCGGTGGAAACACCTGCAGCACCTGAAGGAGACGAAGCGGCGGCGGTGGAAACACCTGCAGCGCCTGAAGGAGACGAAGCGGCGGCGGTGGAAACACCTGCAGCACCTGAAGGAGACGAAACGGCAGCGGTGGAAACACCTGCAGCACCTGAAGGAGACGAAACGGCAGCGGTGGAAACACCTGCAGCACATGAAGGAGACGAAGCGGAAGCGGTGGAAACACCTGCAGCGCCTGAAGGAGACGAAGCGGCGGCGGTGGAAACACCTGCAGCACTTGGAAGTGGCGAAAAGGCAGCTCCGGAAGCATATAATGTTGAGCCTGTGACAGAATCATCATTTGCAGCAGCTAGAGCCGCTTTAGTTTCTAAAGTGGCAACAGGAAATGCTGACGATGCTGAAACGGCAAAAACTATCACCATTGACGGCACATCAATCGATGGAAGCGAGGACAAAAGCGGAAGCGGATGGAATTATGAAAAGGAGAGCGGAAGGATCGTTCTCAGGGATTATACCGGCAGTGCTGACATTACATCTGACGGTACGGGAGTCGATATCGTTTCTACCGGATATAACAGGATCGGAACACTTTCCTGTGATGGTGATATCAATGTGATCGGCACCGGAGTCCTTCTGGTCGACAAAGTTGAGCTTGCCGAAAACTGTTCGTTCAATCTGCTTCCTCTTCGTGAATATTATGGAGAGGACGGGGGAAGCGTTGCGGTGTTCATCCTTCAGGAGGATGGATCATACAGGTTTGCAAACGGAAAGGTCAAAGGCATTATCGATGAGAGGCTTGAACTGCCGGAGGATATCAGGCTTGTTTTTCCGGATGAATCATTGCTTGAGCTTCAGGCTCTCAGGGTCAAGGTGGAGACCGATGAAAATGGCAATAAAACGATTATTCGTGACCTTTCCGGTTACAGCGAACTGGAACTGTATGGTGACAACTGTGAATACTACGGAGGCCATTTACTGGCAGGAGATATTTATATTAATAAAGGTGCAACGATCAAAAATAATCACATGGGGGATGCGATCGTTGCAGGCATTATTGCAGCAGGTAATCTGATAAATGACGGAACGATCATCGGAGGCTCTGTAACTGTAGTTCAGAAGGATTCCGGAGCGGGAGGACTGTATTCCGGATCCGGAATCATTGAGGACTCTTTTATCACCTTCAGAACGGGCCAGACGATGAGCATCAATCTCAAGGATTCAGCTCTGAATCTCGAACTGGGGGAGTATACAATCGAGCATTTAGGCGTGACAGGAAGTTCTGAACTGTATTATGGAGGAAATTTTGAAATAAAAAATATAGATGGTGCTTCCGGAAGTTCGCTGAATATATACAGCTTTGACATGGGAAACAACCTGAAACTTACCGAATCAATCAATAACACTGAGGTCCTTATCAAATCCGGTATTACTGAGCTTAAGGCAGGACTGCAGTTCCTGAATTGGGGAACGATAAATAATGAAACCTACGGAGGCCCGATTTTCAACTACAGCGGGATTCCTACTGTATCTGATGGAGTAAAAGGATCGGTATTTCTCGGGCCAGATAATGTAAAAATTCCTGATCCGGATTCTATCCCTGTCGTGTCTTTCTATTTGCATAAGACTGTGGATTACAACTGGAACATTACACTGAAAGAAAACATGGAAGAATGGCAGGGATATACGATACTGGATGATTATGATGCAACAATACGCAGATACAGAGAGATAAATTACGATGAGCTTATAGAAACGTATTTTCCTGACGGACTGGATTTTCTGAAGGATGGACAAAGTATCGTCTTTGAGGTGTTACGCTGTAAAGATGGAAAGCTGTCCATGACGATTCTCGGCGATGGTTATGAACATGCAACAGATTCTGATGGAGTATTTCTTATAAGACTTGCTTATCTTGACCCATGGCACAACCAGCATGGCGGAACTAACAACACTTCCACCCGTGCCAGCCAGACCGGTACCGGAAATATCGGCGGCAACTCATCTTCTATAATTACAGGAACGGGATTAACAAGATTCTCATCACTGGATCCTGAGGAATACGATCCTGATCCGGTAAAACCTGATCCTGATCCGGTAAAACCTGACCCTAATCCGGTAAAACCAGATCCGAAGCCGGTAAAACCAGATCCGAGTCCTGTAAAGCCAGATCCGGACCCGGTAAATCCGGACCCAAGTCCGGTAAAGCCTGATCCGGACCCTGTAAATCCGGACCCGGTAAAGCCTGATCCGGATCCTGTGATTCCTGATCCGGATCCTGTAAAACCAGACTATGAAAAAACTGTAAAAAAGCACACGGCTACCGCAGTCGCAGCGTCTGGGGATACTCTTGCAATTCAGATTTATGAGTTCAATCTGAATGAAGATGATGAGAAGACCGCGAAAGTGCCTTGCTATAATCTTTCGGCATATATCAACGGCGTTCAGGTCAGTGACCTGAGCAGAACTCTAAAAGTCGAGATGGACTACGTGCTTCCTGAAAAGTTTAAGGATAAACCTCTCTATGCAGTCTTTGCCAATGAGGATGAGGCTTCGGATGAGATACTCAGGGCTGTCAGTGCAGAGTACGATGAAGAGTCCGGAACACTTGTGTTTGAGACCTCGCAGTTAGGAGATTTTATAATCGCTGCATTCGAATTCGATGGAGAGGAATTCTCACCGGATTTCTATGACGAACTGGAAAAGACGGACGAAGCAAAGCTGTTTATAAAACACTTGAAGGAAAAGAAAGAGAATGCTGGACTATGATATCTGCATCCTTGCTGTTGACGGGGATGCGCCAGTCGCGAATAAACTTGCGGAGAGTATCCGCAGATATAAGCTTCCGTCGGGCACTGTCATTCCGGACAGAAGCCTGGATTACAGACGGGTCTATGTTGAAGTGTCCGGCAGGGAGCTCGATGATGAAGCTCGCAGCATACTGGAGCACAGCCGCTATCTGGCTGTGCTCTGCTCACCTGAAACGCGGAACAGTCAATTCATACTCGACCGTCTTGCTTATTTTCGTGAGACCGGAAAGGATAATTGTATAATTGCGGTTATAGTCCGGGGAGAGCCGGCAGAATCTTTCCCGGATTCTTTTATTGAAAAGAAGACCGTACAGAAGATACTTCCTGACATGACTGTTGTTGAGCGTGTCGAAACGATAGAACCGGTGGCTTCGGATCTTCGGGCTGAGACGCGGTCAAGATGGAAGGAAGCATTGAGTTATGAGACCGTCAGAATAATCGCTTCGATACTGGGACTGCATCCTGATGACCTGGAGCAGCGCCATCGTGCACGCCACAGGAGAGCTGTCAGAACAATAGTAACGCTAATAGCTGCTGTCTGTGTCGGAGCAGCAGGTATCTTTACATATCTTGGACATATAGCCCGCGCAGAAGGGGAAATAGCCGATCAGCAGGCAAAGCTCTGTACAGAAATAGCTGAGAGGACTATAAAAGAGCTGCCGGCGGCTTTTGCAGACGAGCCACAGGCGATGATTTACATACAGACTGCAGTAGATGATGCCGAAAAGGCCCTGGAGGAGCTGGGCCTTGATGTGTCTGCAGATGACAGCAGGCCGGTAACGGGGGGATAGACATGTTCGACTATGATGTGTTCTTCAGCTACCGTCACAGGCCGCTGGACAGTGAGATAACGCAAAAGCTGTTCAATCTGGCAGAGAATTACCGCCTGCCTGCTTCTTTGCGTGCAAAGGGATATACAGGAGTAAGGCGCGCTTTCAGGGATACTGAAGAACTGCCGGTAAGCAGGATCCTTACCGACACGATCGATAAGGCTCTGCATTCCACAAACTGTCTTGTTGTAGTCTGTTCGACTGACACACCATCGTCTGAATGGGTCGACAGGGAAGTAGCTGCATTCATAGAACTCGGCAGAGCTGATTATGTATTCCCTATACTAATAAACGGCGATCCGGAAAAATCATTTCCGCCTTCCCTTAAGCTTATACCTGATATTATGGACAGGCTCATGGATATACGATCCGCGGGGAACGATACTAAGAAAATGATGTCGCGTGCTTCAACAGAAATGCTCAAGGTGATTGCATGCGTCGCCGGATGCGAAAAGGACGAGCTTTTAAGGGAACACTTTCTGGAGCAACGCAGACAGATCATCAGGCGCGCTGTTTCTGCTGCCGCTGCTTTCATCCTTATAGGAGCAGTTGCATTGAATCTCATGATACGTGCGCAGAACTACAGGAGTGAGGCGGAGAAGAGAGAGGCTGCCTCGATGCAGATACTGAATGAACTTACATATGGGCTGCCTGACAGGCTTGCAGATGTTCCCGGAGCCTATAGCCGCATAAGGGACATACTCTACAGCAATACAGAGGATATCAATAAGATATTAAGGCTGACACGCAACAGGGAGGCAGGTGAGTATGAAGCAGCAGTGAACTATGAAAAGCTCGCAACCGCGGAAAATGTTCTTGGAAAACACAATGAGGCATTGGATTCTGAGAACACAGCCATTTCGCTGTTCGAGACACTGGCAGAATCGGGATATTCGCGTGCAGAATCAGGAACTGCTTCAGGTTACAATAACCGCGCTATAATCCTCAATTCAGCCGGCCGCTATGAGGAAGCCGGTGAAGATTACGATAAAGCTATCAGTATGCAGGAGGCTTTGGCTGCTGGAGACAAACTTGTTCTGGCGAGGATGCTGTTTAACTCCGGAGCAAATGCGATTGATATGGGAAATGGTAACCTTGCAGCAGAGCGTTTTGAACAGAGTCTGGAGCTGCTCGGCGGAATTGAGAGGTCAGCCGATGTGCTCGATGCACTAAGCACGGTGAAATACAATTATGGAGTGCTCCTGTACAGGTCGGGGCTGTATGATGATGCTTCAGAGATGCTTTCGGATGCATGCGATGACCTGAAAGAACTTATAGGAATAAATGATTCCATTCATAACAGGAGCAGCTATGTGCAGACTGCCTCCGTGCTTGCCGCATGCCTTACAGATGCCGGGAAATATAAAGATGCTGACAGTTATTATGAGGAGGCTGTCAAGGCTGCAGAAATACTGGCCGGGGATAAAGAGAACATCTCTTTTCAGCAGATGCTGGCCGAGCTGTATAACAACAGAGGCCTGAGCCTCAACATCCGCGGCGATTATATCTCTGCAGATGAGTACTATGCCGCTGCGTCGGATATTTACGGAAAGATATATGAAAAGACGGGTACGGCTCCGGATCGTGCAGCATATGCTGTGAGCCTGCTCAATACGGGTGAGAATGCCTTCAAGACGAAAGACTATGAACGGTCAGAAGAGTTCTTCATAAAGGGCCTTGATGAGTACAGCAAAGCAGCAGATTCTCTGGGGACATATCATGCAGCGCAGTATCTGGCGTGGCGCTCATACTATGAACTGATCCACCTCAAAGATTTTAATACTGCTGTTGAATCTGCGTCAAAAGCGTATGAGCTACAGCCTGACAATACGCTGGTGAAGATGAATTACGCATACGCATGTCTATACTCCGGAAATAAAAAAACCGGAGAAAAACTTCTTGATGAAATTGCATCATCCGGAGGCGGAGAGGCAGAAACGATAGAGCGCGATCTGCGTGCGCAAAAGGACGCAGGATTGACAATTAAAAACTAATGAAAAACCCTCCTGGCCGGAGGGCTATCGCCTGTATGGCATTTTCTTTCTTATTGATTCCAGACGGTTCAGGGCAGCATATAATGTGCTGTCCTGTTTTGCGAAGTGGAACCTTATCAGGTTGTTGACCGGCTCCCGGAAGAAGCTTGATCCAGGAACGGTCGCTACTCCTACCAGACGCGTCATGTCTTCGCAGAATTCAAGGTCGCTTTCATAGCCGAATTCCGAGATGTCCATGAGCACGTAATACGCTCCCTGCGGATCGGTATGATTCAGCCCTATGTCGTCGAGGCCTTTAAGGAAGATGTCGCGCTTGTGAGTATAAAGATCGACAAGGCCTTTATAGTATTCAGGGCCGGCTTTGAGTCCCGGTATAACTGCTTCCTGAAGAGGGTGCGGCGCGCCTACAGTCAGAAAATCATGCACTTTTTTGACGCACTTGGTGATTTCGGGAGGAGCGATCACATATCCTATTCTCCATCCGGTGATGGAATATGTTTTTGAAAGGGAAGAGCACGACAGCGTGCGCTCGCGCATTCCCGGGAGTGAAGCAATGTATACATGTTTGTAAGGCTCATAGATTATATGTTCATATACTTCGTCAGTAATAACGTAAGTGTCGTATCTGATTGCCAGAGAGGCAATATATTCAAGCTCTTCGCGTGTGAACACCTTACCCGTAGGGTTAGATGGATTGCAGAGTATCATGGCTTTCGGATGCTGCCTGAAAGCTTCTTCCAGAACATCCGGATCAAAATGGAAGTCAGGCGGCACAAGCGGCACATAGATAGGCTCTGCTCCGGACAGAATCGTATCTGCTCCGTAGTTCTCATAGAATGGTGAAAAGATAATCACCTTGTCGCCGGGATCCGCTACTGTAAGTACAGATGACATCATCGCTTCAGTGCTGCCGCATGTTACAGTGATTTCAGTATCGGGATCGATGTCGATACCCATGAAACGGCTCTGCTTCTCAGCAAGAGCACGGCGGAAACCGGGATCACCGAAAGTGATCGAGTACTGATGGACATCAGGCATGCATGCGGTTTCTCCCAGCCTTTTCAGCAGCATCTCAGGCGGAGCGAAGTCCGGGAATCCCTGAGACAGGTTTATGGAGTCGTACTGATATGCGATTCTTGTCATGCGCCTTATTACGGAATCCGTAAAATGTTCGGTCTTTTTTGATAATCTCTGCATACATCCACCTCTGATCTGAATATGTTTTTTTTCTATTTTACCAATTGGACAGACTGCAAACAACAATAGCCGCAGATGCTTTGTATTGCCTTGTTTTGTTTGCGAAAACAACCCTTTCAATGTAGAATAAAATCAGGAAAAATTGTAGTGCTATTATCATAAGCTCATAAGGAGGACACTTATGAAGGTAATCGCAAGTGATGAAAGAACTGCCGTGGTTTCCAGAGTAATGGAACTTCTGGATCCGGGCAGCTTCATGGAGATGGGTGAACATGTATCGGCGAGGTTTACCGAGTTCTATCATCCGGACTCCGTAAAGGAGTCAGACGGCGTGGTGACCGGTTACGGCACGATAAATGGGAACCTTGTATTTGTCTATGCCCAGGACAACGAAGTAATGGGCGGTACATTCGGTGAACAGCACGGACGCAAAATCGTAGATCTGTATGAGCATGCTATTAAAGCAAAGGCTCCTATAATCGGACTCCTCGACTGTGCGGGATTCCGTATCGAAGAAGGCCTTGATGGACTTTACCAGTTCGCTAAGCTTTACAAACGCGAAACTGAGGCTTCAGGTCTGATACCGCAGATCGTTGCAGTGATCGGACAGTGCGGCGGCGGAATGTCGATCGCAGCACAGCTTGCCGACTTTGTTTTCATCGAAAAGGATAAGGGGAGCATATTCGTAAATCCGCAGGCAGTCGTATCAAATGCCATTGGTGACAACCCTTACGTTGAGGCGACTGACGATGGTACTTTTGAGTGGACTGAGATCGTAGAAAAGATCCGCAGCGTAGTGGACATCCTGCCGTCAAGCAGCAAGTTCACACCTGAGATCCTTGAAGTCAGTGACGAAGACCTCAACCGCAGCTGCGAAGGAATCGAGGACAGCCTCGGAGATGCCAGAGCAATACTCGAGGAGCTGTCAGATGACGGCCGCCTGATCGAGTGCAGGAGCGATGTGGGCCAGAGCCTGGTAACAGGATTCATCAGAATCGCAGGCATGCCTCTCGGTGTAGTTGCATGTAATGAGTATGAGGGCTCAAAACGCTTATCCGCAGCAGGATGTGATAAGGCTGCGAAGCTGATAGACCTCTGCAACAGATTCCACATTCCTCTGCTGACCATTACGGATACTGACGGATACGAGACGGACTCGATGACAGAGAAGTTCCTGCCTAGCGCCGCAGAGAGAATGGTAAGAGCTCTTGCAGCTGCAGACATCCCGAAGCTCAACCTCGTAACAGGTGCAATAGTCGGAAGTGCCTACAGCATGATGAACTCCAAGGGACTCGGTGCAGATTATGTATTCATGTGGGATTCTGCCAATGTAAGTATCGTTGAACCGCGTCAGGCTACGGAAGTCATTTTCGGACAGTGGTCATCAGACCTCGAGCAGCAGTTCCGCGACACCCAGTCCAGCGCGGTAGCTCTTGCAAGGCACGGCTTTGCTGACAAGGTGATCGCGCCTGAAGACTCCAGAAAGTATCTGATCGGGGCTCTTCAGACGTTCGTAAACAGCAGGTAGGTGATGATATGAGTTTAGGACAGATATTCTTAACTGCGCTGCTCTATACACTTATCGGAATGGGTACGGTATTCTGCGTACTTATATTCATATCGATATGCATATGGCTGCTGGGTAAGGCGTTTGCACCAAAAAAGCCTGCAGTCCAGGCCGTTGCAGCAGCTGCAGCAGAGCCTGAAGAGCCTGAGGGCATCAGGCCTGAAGTCGTTGCCGCTATCATGGCAGCGATACATCAGCAATTAAAAGATGAAGAGGGTGTACCGGAAGAAGGTTACATCGTCAGGAATGTACGGAGGGCAACATGGAGACATACATCGTAAGAGTAAACGGCGAAGAATTTGAAGTCGAAATAGAAAAGGCAGGCGAAAGTGCAGCTCCTGCAGCAGCAAAGGCAGCACCTGCTCCTAAGAAAGCGCCAGCCAAGTCCGGCGGCGGAAAAGGTAAGGGCGAACCGGTCGTATGCGGTACAGCCGGCAAGGTCTTCAAGGTAGTTGCAAGCGAGGGTCAGCAGGTCAAGAGCGGAGACACTATAATTGTGCTTGAAGCTATGAAGATGGAGATCCCTGTTGTTGCACCTAAGGACGGCACAGTCAGCAAGATCGTTGTTTCAGAAGGAGAAGCCACTACATCAGGCCAGACTGTAGCTTACGTAGAATAGTACCGGGAGGTAGAAAAATGGGAGATACCTTATTTAACCTGGCTCACCAGACCGGCTTCTTCAACCTGACCGTAGGCAATGTGATAATGATCGCGGTTGCTCTCGGCCTGTTGTATCTGGCCATCGTCAAGGAATATGAGCCTCTCCTGCTCCTTCCGATATCATTCGGCATGCTGCTGGTAAATCTGTACCCGCCAATCATGGAAGAAGGCGGACTGCTGCATTACTTCTTCATGCTCGACGAGTGGACCATACTTCCGTCTCTCATTTTCCTGGGAGTCGGAGCACTGACGGATTTCGGACCGCTGATCGCCAACCCTAAGAGCTTCCTGCTCGGAGCGGCAGCCCAGTTCGGAGTGTTCGGAGCGTTCCTGCTGGCGATGCTCATGGGGTTCACTGAAGCTCAGGCAGCGGCAGTAAGTATAATCGGAGGAGCGGACGGACCTACATCCATCTTCCTGGCAATGAAGCTGGGACAGAGGGAACTCATGGGCCCTATCGCCGTAGCGGCGTATTCGTACATGTCGCTTGTACCAATCATACAGCCGCCAATTATGAAAGCGCTTACAACTGAAGCAGAACGTAAGATAAAGATGGAGCAGCTAAGAGACGTCTCGAAGAGAGAACGCATCCTGTTCCCGATCATCGTTACGATCGTAGTATGCCTTATACTGCCTTCAACAGCGCCTCTTATCGGAATGCTCATGCTCGGTAACCTCTTCCGCGAGAGTGGAGTTGTCCGCCAGCTGCAGGATACAGCTTCGAATGCACTTATGTACATAGTAGTAATCTTCCTGGGAACATCAGTAGGTGCTACTACCAGTGCAGAAGCATTCCTTAAATGGACCACTATAAAGATCGTTATCCTCGGAATGATAGCGTTCAGCTTCGGTACGGCTGCCGGAGTGCTCTTCGGAAAGCTCATGTGCAAGCTGTCCGGCGGAAAGATCAACCCGCTCATCGGCTCTGCCGGTGTATCCGCGGTGCCGATGGCAGCGAGAGTATCGCAGAAGGTTGGCGCGGAAGCAGATCCTACGAATTTCCTGCTCATGCATGCCATGGGCCCTAATGTAGCCGGAGTAATCGGTACGGCAGTAGCTGCCGGTGTATTCATGGCTATATTCGGTGTCTGATATCAATGGAGGAATAAAATGGGAAAGAAAATAAAAATAATGGAGACTGCGATCAGAGACGGTCAGCAGTCACTGATCGCTACAAGAATGCCTTTTGAAGACATGGAACCTGCACTGGCCATGATGGACCAGGTCGGCTATGAAGCTATCGAATGCTGGGGCGGAGCTACATTTGACTCATGTATCAGATTCCTCGATGAGGATCCATGGGAAAGACTCAGAAAGCTCCGTGCCGCAATGCCTAATACACAGCTTCAGATGCTGCTCAGAGGCCAGAACCTTCTCGGTTACAGACATTATTCGGATGACGTAGTTGACTATTTCGTCAAAAAGTCTATCGACAATGGTATCGACAGGATCAGAATATTCGACGCGCTGAATGACCTCCGCAATGTTGAGACAGCAGTCAAGGCGACCAAGGCATACGGAGCTCATGCTCAGGTAGCAATGTCATATACGATCGGAGAGCCGTACACACCTGAATACTGGAAAGGCCGCGCTCTTCGTATCCAGGAGCTTGGAGCAGACTCCATCTGCATCAAGGACATGGCGGGACTTATGGTGCCGACAGCAGCAGGTGAGATGATCAAGATGCTCAAGGAGACAGTGGATATTCCTATCCAGCTGCATACACACTGCACCAGCGGTGTAGCTCCTATCACTTATTACGTAGCGGCTCTGAACGGCGTTGATATCATCGATACGGCTATTTCGCCGTTCTCAGGCGGAACAAGCCAGCCTTCTACCGAGGTAATGGTGGAGACCTTCAGGGGGACTGAATACGACACAGGCCTCGATATCAGCAAGCTCGAAAAGATAGCTGCTCACTTCCAGACCATCAGAGACAAGGACCTCAAGAGCGGACTAATGAACACCAAGGTTCTTGGTACGGATATCAAGACACTCATCTATCAGGTACCTGGCGGAATGCTCTCGAACCTTGTATCGCAGCTGAAAGACCAGAATGCTGAAGATAAGTATCTTGAGGTGCTTCAGGAGGTGCCTCGCGTCAGGAACGATCTCGGAATGCCGCCTCTTGTAACACCGTCATCACAGATCGTAGGAACACAGGCTGTTCTGAATGTACTGATGGGTGAGAGATATAAGGTGCTGTCCAAGGAGACAAAGGAGATACTCAAGGGCAAATACGGTTCAACACCTATGCCTATGAACCCTGAGGTTCTTGCAAAAATCGATGAGAGCGAGAGAATCACCTGCAGACCTGCAGATCTGCTTGAACCGGAACTCGAAAAGCTCACGGCAGAAGTAGGTGATTACAAGGAACAGGACGAAGACGTACTGACATATGCTCTGTTCGGACAGGTTGCTCTTGACTATTTCAAGAGAAGAGCAGCGCTGCGTAATAAGATGGATCCGGGTGCAATTGACATGAAAAACAAGGCATATCCGGTATAAACGTGAATGAGAGGTGAAATAATGGGTTTTGTAAAAGAGAATGGCAGGACCATTCCTGTTGCAGATAAAGTGTTTGCCCTGAGCGGACGTGCAAAGGCTGCTATTGCAGCTAAGGGTAAGGATGCAGTTGTTAATGCTACTGTGGGAGCTCTGCTCGATGATAATGGTGATCTTGTAGTTATGTCATCTGTTTCAGATGCTATTCGCACACTCACACCTGCGGACTATGCTGAATATGCTCCTATCACAGGAACACCTGCGTTCAAAGAAGCAGTAGTAAAAGCACTTTTCGGCAATTATGAGCCATCCGGTCACATCAATCTGTGTGTGACTCCGGGAGGAACCGGAAGTATTACAAGCGTGATCCAGAATTACTCCAACTATGGCGACAGCATACTCACACACGACTGGTGCTGGGCAAATTATAAAAACATCGCCGTATCACAGGGTCGCAAGTTTAAAACATTCAGATTTTTCAACGAAGACGGCGGACTTGATGCAGTCGATCTTGAAAAGCAGCTGAACGAGCTTGCCGCAGTACAGGATCAGGTAGTGCTGATGATCAACACACCTGCGCACAATCCGACTGGTTATTCACTCAGCCTCGAGGACTGGGATGCAATGATCGCTGTCATCAACAAGGCAGCTTGCAAGGTCGTGCTGTTCCTTGATGTTGCATACATCGACTATGCAGGCGAAGAAGATGAGGTACGCGCATTTGTGCCAAAGCTTGCTGATCTCGGTGACCATGTACTTACGATCTTCGGATACAGCGCATCCAAGACTCTGACCGCATATGGAATGAGATGCGGAGCCATCGTATGCATGGCAAAGAACGAGGAAGACGCTGAGGAATTCAGACGTGCAGCGGAGTATGCAGCCCGTTCCACATGGTCAAACTGCAACCGTTCGGCTATGGTAGTAATGGGTAAGATCTACGCAGACCCTGAACTCAGGGCAAAGGTAGACGAAGAGAGAAGGGTATACCGTGACATGCTGCTCGAGCGCGGCCGCATTTTTGAAAAGACTCTGAATGACAACGGAGTGAAATGCGTACCGTTCAGAGCCGGATTCTTTGTGACCATCGCCTGCGATGATCCTGAAGGAGTAGGCAAAAAGCTTGAAGAGCAGGATATATTCTGTCTTGCTCTCGCAAAGGGCATCCGTGTATCGATCGCATCTATCTCGAAAGAGAAGTGCGTAAAGTGCGCTGAGGCAATTGCGGCATTACTCAAATAAAGACTTTTCAGTGACAGCCGCGCTAATCTGTTTTCAGAATAGCTGCGGCTGCCGCATTTGCAGAAAGGAGACTGAAATGCCTAAGACCATTGGTATCATGGGCGGCATGGGTCCTGCTGCGACAGTAGACCTGATGAGCAGGATCATAAGCATGACAGAAGCCTATTCAGATCAGGATCATATCCCGATGATAGTCGATAACGATACTAGGATTCCTGACCGTACGGAAGCCATTCTTGGCAGGGGAGAAAGCTGTGCACCGGAGATGCTGGCAAGCGCCAGAAGGCTTGAAGCTGCCGGAGCTGACTTTATAGTTATAGCGTGCCATGCGGCTCACTGCTTTGTAGATGAAATAAAGGACAAAATAGGGATCCCAATCATTGAGATGCCAGAAGAGACGGCAAAGCTGCTGAAGCTCAACGGCGTAAACAGAGCTGCAGTCCTCGCGACCGACGGTACAGTGAGAAGCGGACTCTTCGGTCATGCCCTCGAGCGCATGGGGATACAGACCGTATATCCTAATGAAGATCAGCAGAAGCTGGTCATGTCGCTGGTATACGACTATGTAAAGAAAGGGGTGCCTGATATTCCGGATACGGTCCGCGAAGGCATGCAGAACATGATCGGGGAACTTGGCAAGCAGGGCGCGGAGGTGCTTATCCTCGCCAGCACCGAGTTTCCTATCGCTTTCAGCATAATGGGACTGAGATCAGATGCCTTTGTGGATCCTACCATCATTCTTGCCAAGTCAGCCATAAGAATGGCTGGTGCCACTGTCAGAGAATCAGCTGACAGCATGTGACCGATAGTGAACATGTGGTGAAAGTATGGGGGTCAGCCACATGTAAAACTATAGATTAAGGAGGCTAAAGAGGTTTAAAGGAGGTTAATATGGAAAAAATCAAAAATTCACTGCCGATTCAGATATTCATCGCCCTTGGCCTTGGTATCGTAGCGGGACTTATTTTCCTGGCAGCAGGTGCAGCAGACTTTACCACAGCTTATATCAAGCCGTTTGGTACTATCTTCCTGAACCTGCTCAAGTTCATCGTAGTTCCTATTGTAATCACTTCGATCGTTCAGGGCGTTGTATCACTCTCGGACATCAAGAAGGTAGGTACTATCGGACTCCGTACAATCATTTATTACTTCTGCACAACAGCGTTTGCTATTGTCATCGGACTCATCTTTGCGAATGTTTTCAAGGGAACATATAAGGTCCTGGAGACAAGCGATCTGGCATATGAGGCTGCGGAACCTACGAGCTTCATGGACACGATAGTCAATATCTTCCCGTCGAACCTGTTCGACCCGATGGTCAACTCAACCATGCTGCAGGTAATCGTCATAGCTCTCTTCATAGGATTCGGTATCATCATTGCCGGAGACAAGGGACTTCCGTTCAAAGAATGGATCGACAGCGCGTATGAAGTGTTTATGGTAATCATGAGAGGAATCATCAAGCTGACTCCGATCGCTGTATTCTGCCTGATCACACCTGTAGTTGCAGTAAACGGACCGGAAGTTCTCGGATCACTCGCAATGGTACTGCTGACAGCTTACATCGCATACTTTGTACATGCACTGTTTACTTACTCCATCGCTGTCAAGACTCTCGGCCACATGAATCCGTTACAGTTCCTCAAGGGAGCTCTTCCGGCATTCCTGTTCGCTTTCTCGAGCACATCTTCAATCGGAACACTTCCTGTTACAATGGAATGTGCTGAGAAGATGGGCGGCCGTAAGGATGTTGCCAGCTTCACACTTCCGCTTGGTGCTACCATCAACATGGACGGTACTGCGATCTATCAGGGTGTATGCGCTATCTTCATTGCAAGCTGCTTCGGAATCAATCTGACACTTGGCCAGATGGTAACCATCGTTCTGACAGCTACACTGGCTTCGATCGGAACAGCCGGAACACCTGGCGCCGGCATGATCATGCTCGCTATGGTACTCCAGTCAGTAGGCCTGCCTGTTGAAGGTATCGCACTTGTTGCTGGTGTAGACCGTATCTTCGATATGGGACGTACAGGAATCAACGTTGTAGGAGACCTCTCGGCTGCTATGATCATCAGTGACTATGAGACAAGAAGAGAGGCAAAGGAAGCTGCAAAAGCATAAAAAATAAGTTAAATAAGAAGGTAAATTAATTGTCAAATTATACTGAAGTGAAAACCAAAGCTGGCCATGACGGCCTTCAGACTAAAGATGCTGCCATGATCGCGGTTTGTGCCGCGGTCATGGCTGTATGCTCATGGATATCCATCCCTGCAGCCGTACCGTTCACTATGCAAACCTTTGGAGTGTTTCTCGCTGTAGGTCTTCTGGGCGGCAGGAACGGAACACTTGCGGTAGTAATATATCTGCTGCTTGGTGCGGCAGGACTTCCTGTTTTTTCCGGGTTTACAGGCGGTATTGGCCATCTGTTCGGTGCCACCGGAGGCTATATAATCGGATTTGTCTTTTCTGCACTTCTGATGTGGCTTATGGAACGCCTTCTGGGCAGGAGTCTGAAAGCACTGGTTGTATCGATGATTGCAGGCCTGCTGGTGTGCTATGCATTCGGTACTGCATGGTTTATGGTCGTCTATGCAAGGGACAGCGGAAGCATCGGATTGATAACAGCTCTTTCATGGTGTGTGTTCCCGTATATTATTCCGGACGCACTGAAAATACTGCTGGCAGCGGTTATGACACGAAGACTCAGACCGCTTATAATCGGATGATTGGGTTACAAAGGACTAAGAGATAAATACCGGAATGGAATTGAGTATCTGGACTTTCTTAATAGTATGCCCTCTGACATTTCTCGGAGGGTTCGTTGACGCAGTCGCGGGCGGCGGAGGGCTTATCTCGCTGCCCGCTTATATGATTGCGGGCGTGCCTGTTCACAACGCTATAGCTACCAACAAGCTTAGCTCCGGCATGGGTACAACAATCTCAACATACAGACTTGCAAAGCTTGGTTATATTCCATGGCGGAGGGCTGCACTGTGCATTCTGATGGCCATTATTGGATCATCGGCCGGCGCGAATCTCGCACTGATGGTGGATGCGGAGCTCTTCAAAAGGATCATGCTTGTTATAATCCCGCTGACGGCGCTGTATGTCATGCGCAATAAAAAGATGGATGAAAAGGAGCCTTTGAGCAGCCGCCAGACTGTTATACGTTCAGCACTGGTAGCACTCCTTATAGGAGTTTATGACGGCTTCTACGGCCCGGGTACAGGAACGTTCCTGATACTTTTTCTCACAGCCTTTGCGCACTTCAGACTCGGAGAAGCGAATGGTGTGGCAAAGTCCATCAATCTTACGACTAACCTGTCGTCGCTTGCGGTCTATCTGATGAATGGCAAGGTGATAATACTGCTGGGTTTATTCGGGGGCCTGTTCGGCATTGTCGGCAACTACATAGGCGTAACATTCTTCGAAAAGAAGGGTGCCAAGGCAGTCAGACCGCTTATGCTTACTGTACTTGTCATCTTTTTCATCAGAATACTGACGGAGATCCTGTGATACGGCATCACAGAAAGAGTGATTTGAAATGAACAGCTTTAAAACAATAGGGATAATCGGCGGCATGGGACCTCTTGCCACCTACGATCTGGCCGAAAAGATACTTAATAATACTGATGCGTCCTGCGATCAGGATAATATTCCTGTGCTGATAGACTGCAATACGAGGATAGCAGACAGGACAGCTGCGATACTGCATGGCGGAGCAGATCCGAGACCGGAGATGAAGAAAAGCGCAAAACGACTTGAAGAAGCCGGTGCGGATGTCCTCATCATGGCATGCAATACCGCGCATTACTTTTATGACAGTGTATGTGAAGACATAAGCATACCCGTGCTGCACATGCCGCGGCTGACTGCCCGGTCTATTCTGGAGATGGGCGTGAAGAAGGCCGGAGTGCTGGCGACTGACGGAACATGCCAGAGCGGTGTCTACGAAAAGGCGCTTGAAGAGGAGGGAATAGAGCCTGTTTATCCTTCAGCTGATAAGCAGAAAATTATAATGAGCCTCATTTATGATCATGTTAAGGCCGGAGAGATGGACTTTTCAGATCTTGATATAGATGGTGTCATATCTGATATGAAGGAGAAAGGGGCAGAAGTCCTGATCCTTGGATGTACAGAATTGCCAATGGCTTTCGATATCATAGGGGAGACAGGCATACCTGCCATCGACCCGACAGATGTGCTCGCAAGAGCTGCAGTCAGCTTCGCAGGAGCTCCGCTGAAGTAAGCGGAAAAGGAAACCCGCAGACAAAAAAGAGTTCCAATATGCCCGCTGTACATGCTACAATGTACCGGGAAAAGGGAGGGACAGTTGAAAAACTGCTCTCTTCGATTTTTTTGTTTGATACAAGGAGAAAAAACATGCAGAAGAAACCTATAACCAACAAACTGCTGTGGATATTCGCTGTCGGACAGTTTGGATGGAGCCTTCTTTCAGGAATAGTCGCAAACTGGATGGTTTATTATTACACCGGTACTCCTGATGAGCAGAATCCGCTGACGGGTATATTTGCTTCAGGAATAACCCAGCATCCAATCGTGTTCAAGCTTACGCTCTTCGGACTGGTGCTGGCTGTGGGCCGTGTTTTCGATGCCATCACGGATCCTCTGATTGCCGGATGGTCTGACCGCGCAAAATACAAGGGCGGCCGCCGTATACCGTTTATGCGTACAATTGCTGTCCCGTTCGCACTCATAACTATAGGACTCTTTACTCTGCCTCAGACAGGTAACATAGTCATTAACGACGTGATTCTGTTTGCTTTGCTGATAACGTTCTATCTGTTCATGACAATATTCTGCACACCATATAACGCTCTGATCGCTGAGCTTGGTGATACGCAGGAACACCGCATAAATGTGTCAACATATATTTCATTCACGTTTATTGCAGGCCAGTCGATATCGTTCATGCTGCCTAACGTTGCCGGAGCTCTTCAGGGAGCTTTCGGGCTTGAAGGTTCTGTAAGGATGGCTGTAGCAATTATGGCTACCCTTGCATGCATAGCCATGCTCGTACCTTCACTTTACATCAAGGAGCGCGATTATCTTGAGGCTAAACCGAGTGAGACAAAAGCATTTTCTTCGCTTCTCAAGACTTTCCAGAACAGGCAGTTCAGACGCTTTGTATACAGCGATGTTATCTACTTCTTTGCACTTACACTCTTCCAGACGGGTCTTGCTTTTTATGAGACCAAGCTTATGGGAATCGAGGATACCTGGACTTTCGTGCTGACAGCAACCATGACTTTCCTCAGCGTATGCCAGTATCCGATCGTCAACAAACTGGCGCCTAAGATCGGAAAAAAGAAAATGATCATCACCGGATTCTTCGGATATGCACTTGTGTTCCTGATCACTTTCCTCTGCGGAAAGGGCCTGTACTGGGGATTTATCGTAGCTGTGTGCGCATCCGTTCCTATGGCCATACTGGGCATACTGCCTCAGGCATGTGTTGCTGACGTAGCAGAACTCAGCCGACTTGAGACAGGCGAGGACCGCAGCGGAATGTTCTTCGCAGCACGTACATTTGCGTTCAAGATGGGTCAGGCTCTCGCAATGGTAGTGTTTACATCCATCACAGTATCGGGCACACCGGGAAGCTACCGAGCTACAGCAGCTGTTGCATTTGTCACCTGTGTTACGGGCGCATGCCTCTTCTTCCTGTATAACGAGAAGATGATCCTGGCTAAAATCAGGGAGATAAAGGGAGAGGAATAGATCATTGACAATAATGTAATACGAGAAGCATATGCACAGACATATGCTTTTTTTGTCCTGTCAGTTTGTGATAAAATTAAAGCATGAAACAGGGCACCTATTCACAGGCAACAGATAATCCGCTCGGCAATGCTCCGCTGGCACCACTGATAGCAAGGTTTTCTATCCCCGCTGTCATAAGCATGCTTATCGGAGCAGCCTATAATATTACTGACCAGATCTTTATCGGCCATGTGGTTGGCATGCTCGGAAATGCCGCAACCAATGTAGTATTTCCGACTGTGACGCTGACAACCGGACTCAGCATGCTTTTCGGAATAGGAACAGCTGCAAATTTCAGCATCAGCCAGGGTGCAGATGAGCTGGATGAAGCCAGAAAGTATATACATACAGGCCTGACTGGAGTTATAATAACCGGCCTGGTTACGGGCATACTTCTTTATTTATTCAGATTCAGAGTTGTTGCGATCTGTGGAGCAGATCCCGAAGGAATGGTATACAGCTATGCAGTGTCGTACCTTTCCATAACTACTATAGGCCTTCCGTTCCATATGTTCTCACACACGGCATCCACAATTATAAGAGCTGACGGAAGCCCGAATTATTCGATGATCTGCACTGTTTCAGGAGCCATACTGAATGTGTTCCTGGACTGGCTGTTTATGTTTCCTCTGGGCATGGGACTTGCCGGCGCTGCTGTCGCAACTTCGATATCGCAGATCTTCAGCTGCCTGCTTGCTGTCATTTATCTGCCAAGGTTCAGGGCCTTCGACATAAAGCTCAGCGATATGAAGGTGAGTATGCCGCACCTGAAAAGAAGCATGTCTGCAGGCATTCCGAACTTCTGCAACCACATGCTCATGATGTGCACTGCGATAGTCCTCAACAATGTGCTGTCGTCATACGGAGCTGAATCCATCTATGGACCGGATATCCCTCTGGCTGTAGCGGGGATCGCACAGAAGACCAACATGATAATGGTGTCATTCGCTGTAGGGCTTGCGCAGGGCTGCCAGCCAATCTGGGGATTCAATCTCGGTGCAAAGCAATATGACCGGGTGAAAGGCACGTACTGGAGAGCTTTTGGCGCTGCATTTACAGTCGGTGTTTTGTTCTTTATAGCGCTGCAGACATGCCCGAGGCAAATAATCTCAATATTCGGAACCGGCTCCGATCTTTATTTTGAGTTTGCGGAAAAATATCTCAAGATATACATGCTGCTTGTGTTCTTCCAGAACATTCAGCCTGTAACAATAAACTATTTCTCAGCGACCGGAAATCACAGACAGGGACTGCTCGTATCGCTGTCAAGGCAAGGTCTGTTCCTGATACCGCTGTTGCTGATACTGCCGCGGTTCATGGGGATAAACGGAGTTCTTGCCGCCAGTCCTATAGCGGATACGCTGGCTTTCATCATGTCAGTTTCGATGGTGATGCTCAGTTTCAGACATCTGCATGAATTGAGTCCTGAAGGAAGGGACTGATGTCAAAATATAAATGCTTACATAAGCCTCTGCTATACTGCAAAGGCTTTTTTTAGTATAATTAACTATGTATAGGCAGAAAGTAAAAACATGCTTCTTCAGAATATGAAATTATTATTTTCAGTTAAGGAAAGTCTTATATGAAACTTCAATATAAATTATCAAAAGGCATGAAACGTTATGTGTGGCTTATCATGAGCCTGCTTCTGGCATTATTCCTGATGACACAGACTGCTGTAGCTGCTGATACTGATGCGGTGGAACCGTCTGTAGATCCAATCAGGTACAATGACAATTATTCTGCCGTTGTATACGATAATACAAATGGCCTTCCTGCTTCTGAAGCAAATACTATTGTTCAGACTTCAGAAGGCTTTATCTGGATAGGCTGTTATGCCGGTCTCGTGCGGTACGATGGCAATACTTTCGAGCGCCTTGACTCCACCCAGGGAGTCAACAGTATATCAAGCCTGTATGTCGACAAACAGGACAGGCTATGGATCGGCACCAATGATAACGGTGTAGCTGTCATGGAAAACGGAAAGTTCCGTTTCTGGGATGAGAAAGACGGTCTCGGGGCTTCAAAGATAAACGATATTGAGGGAGATGACGACGGCTGTGTCTATGTAGGGACTACAGCCGGTATCTCAATGTTCAAGCCTGATCTTGAGATGACCTCTCTGAACGACGAGAGAATTGATGACGTGTATGTTGAGAGCATGGTCTCGGGAAGCAACGGACTGCTTTATGGTACTTCACATGACGGCAATGTATTTATTCTGCGTGACGGAAATCTCGTAAATTACTATGAGAAAGACGAGACCATGCACCCGATAACCTGTGTTTATCCGGACCCGAAAAAGCCGGGGTGGATATATTACGGTACTGAGGACGAAGGAGTTTTCCACGTTAACCTGAAAAGCGGGTTCAAAACAGCAGATCACATAGACATTTCTCCTCTGGTTGGTGTTTACGACATCAGTCAGTTAGGAGACTATATCTGGATCTGCACACGCAACGGGGCGGGTGCTATCGGTGAAGACGGATTCCACTCTCTGGACTATCTGCCTCTCAACAACTCCGTAGACCACGTTATGATGGATTATGAGGGCAACCTGTGGTTTACTTCATCACGTCAAGGCGTAATGAAACTGGTGGCTAACCGCTTCACTGATATCTTTGCGCGTTATGGGCTCGAGGAAGATGTCGTTAACACCACCTGCATGCTGGGTGGGAAGCTGTTTATAGGATCGGATACCGGACTTACGGTTACAGATGAAAACGGGGTGGTGGATTCCTTTCCGCTGAATTCAGTCAGGGCAGCAGACGGAGGCCCTCTGAATGAAGGACAGAATGGGTCCGACCTACTGAAAATGCTGGATGGTATACGTATCCGCTCCATAATACGAGACAGCAAGGACAGACTCTGGATATCCACATGGAAATCGCTGGGCCTTCTGCGTTACGATCATGGAGAACTTACGGTGTTTGACGAATCAGATGGGCTTTTGTCAAACCGCATACGCAGCGTATATGAAACAAAAGATGGCAGGATCCTCGTAGCAATCACGGGGGGGCTCAACATCATAAAAAACGATAAGGTAGTAGTTATCTGTGATAAAGACAATGGTATAGCCAATAATGAGACTCTCAACGTTTGCGAAGCGCCGAACGGAGATGTGCTGGTCGGGTCAAACGGTGACGGTATTTACGTCGTAAATGACAAGGGTACGAGCAATATCGGCAGAGATGCCGGGCTGACATCCGGCGTAATTATGCGAATAAAGTATGACGAAAAAAATAAAGTTTTCTGGATCGTCACCGGAAATTCGCTTGCTTATATGACAGAGAATTACAAGCTTACTACGATAAGCAAATTCCCGTATCCTGACAACTTCGATACGTTTATAAACAGCAAGGGCGATATGTGGATACTCAGCAGTGACGGGATTTATGTTGCACCTGTTAAAGAGCTGCTGGCTGATAAGGCTACCAACCCGGTTCACTACGGAATAGCCAACGGGATACCTTGCATAACCACAAGCAATCCGTACAACTATCTGACTGAGGACGGCGATCTTTACATTGCAGGCAGGTCAGGAGTGGCGATGGTAAATATTGAAGAATCGCTGGAAGATATCAATGATCTGAAATTGTCAGTCCCATATGTAAAAGCTGACAGCAAAATGATTTATCCTGACAATAAAGGCAGGTTCAATATCCCTGCAAGCACCAAAAAGCTGGCGGTTTATGCATATGTATACAACTACTCACTGACTGACCCGTTGGTGGCATTCCAGCTCAGGGGATTTGAGAGAAGGCCGTCAACTGTCAGAAGAAGCGATCTGGGCCCGATATACTACACCAATCTGCAAGGCGGAACGTATAGATTCGATATGCAGGTAATGGATGCAATGGGCAGGAGCAGTAAGACCATGACGGCAACGATCATGAAAGCAAGAGCGTTTTACGAGCAGCCATGGTTCTTTGTGCTGGCCCTGCTTCTGTTCGGAGGCGGAGCCCTGGTGCTGCTGCAGCTGTATGTACGAGACAAGCTGAAAAAGATCGAAAAGCAGCATCGTGAGAGGGCAGAGCGCGAACGTATCACCAGCGATCTTCACATGGCCAATCAGATTCAGACAAGCGTGCTTCCGCATGAATTTCCTCCGTTCCCTGAAAGGAAAGAGTTTGAGCTGTTTGCCATGATGGAGCCTGCCAGAGAGGTCGGAGGAGATTTCTACGATTTCTTCCTGATTGATGATGACCACCTGTGTCTGGTTATGGCGGATGTAAGCGGAAAAGGCATACCTGCGTCGCTGTTCATGATGAACTCAAAGGTGCTTATTAAGTCATTTGCTTCGGGTGACAATTCACCTGCAGAGGTGCTGGCAAAAGCAAATAGGGAGATTTGCGAGAATAATCAGATGGAAATGTTTGTCACAGTCTGGCTGGGTATCCTTGAACTTTCAACAGGTAAGATAGTGGCTTCCAATGCCGGACATGAGTATCCTGTAATCGGCCGCTGCGGAGGAAAATTTGAACTCATCAAAGACAAACATGGATTTGTTGTCGGAGGAATGGACGGTGTTAAATACACAGATTACGAGCTGCAGCTCCAGCCGGGAGACAAGCTCTTTGTATATACCGACGGCGTGCCTGAGGCGACAAATACTAAAGATGAATTGTTTGGCACAGACCGCATGCTCGAAGCCCTGAATGCGGACAGCTATGCACCTGTCGAGGAGCTGCTGAGAAATGTCCGTAAGGCTATATCAGAATATACAGCAGGTGCAGAGCAGTTTGACGACCTGACAATGCTGGCTGTAGAGTATTTAGGAAATATATTGGAGTGAAAGAACAGGTAAAAACATGGCTTTTGTTCTGACTTATGATATCGGCACTACCGGTGTAAAAACTTGTCTGTTTGAGGTCGACAAGACGATCAGACTGCTGGAATCAACATCCGCCGGGTATCCGCTGTACATTCTTGAAGGCGGCGGAGCTGAGCAGGATGGAGACGACTGGTGGAACGGCATGGCTTCCAGTACGAGGGAGCTTTTCGAAAAAGTGAAAGTGACCCCGGATCAGATAGAAGGGATATCCTTTTGCTCGCAGATGCAGGGCCTTGTTATTGTAGACAGGAATGGCGAGCCGATACACAGACCTATGAGCTATATGGATCAGCGCGCAAAAGAAGAGCTGAAGAAGGGTATAGCTTATGGTATTCAGATTGCCGGTGCGAATGTTTTCAAACTTGTGCCGAGCCTGAGGATCACAGGGGCTGTAACTAGTTCAGTCAAGGATCCTGTATGGAAGTATAAATGGCTTGAATCCCATGAACCGAAATTCAGAGAGGCTTACAGATGGCTCGATGTAAAGGACTATCTTATCTGCCGCTGTACCGGTGAGTTCACCATGACTGAGGACTCAGCATTCGGGACCCTTATTTACGACACGCGTCCTGAGGGTAAGTGCTGGAGCGAAGAACTGTGCGAAATGTTCGGGATCAACATGGACCTTCTGCCGCGTATCATCAAATCTACCGACATGGTAGGAGGCCTGACTGAGAAGGCAGCTTCTGAGCTCGGATTAAAGGCCGGTACTCCGGTGTTCGGAGGCGGCGGAGACGCATCGCTTATAGGTGTCGGGGCCGGAAGCGTTGAGGTAGGTGATACACACATTTACAGCGGTACTTCAGGCTGGGTATCAACAGTAACAAAGAGGCAGGTGGTTGACGTCACTTCCATGATAGCTTCCGTGACAGGCGCACAGGAGGGAAAGTACAACTACTTTGCTGAGATGGAGACCGCCGGCAAGTGCCTTGAGTGGGTGAGAGATCATCTGGCACTTGATGAGATAGGCGTTTACATAAAAAAAGAGGGTGTTTCGTCAGATTACGAACAGAGAAATAAAAGCCTTTTTGATTATCTTAACGAAGTTGTAAAAGATGTAGAACCGGGCTCCGGAGGCGTCATTTTCACTCCATGGCTGCACGGCAACAGATGCCCGTTTGAGGATCCGAACGCAACAGGCATGTTCTTCGGGCTGGGACTTGAGACCGGAAAAACAGAGATGATACATGCCGTTCTGGAAGGCGTATTCTATCACCTCAGATGGATGCTTGAATGTCAGGGGAGACTGGTTAAGACATCTGATCCTATCAGATTTGTCGGGGGAGGCGCTCTCTCACCGGTATCCTGCCAGATGCTTGCAGACATTTTAGGAAGGACCATTGAGACGGTAGATTCACCTCAGAATGTGGGAGCTGTAGGGGCTGCTGCAGTGGTGTCAGTCGGACTCGGACTCATACATGACATTGAATGTACAAAACAGTTCATACCGGTCGTTGCAACATATAAGCCTGATATGAAAAAACACGCAAAGTATAAACCATATTATAGGACTTTCAAGAAACTGTACTCTGCTAACAGGAACCTGTTCAAAGCAGTATCCAAGTAGAAAGGGGGATGGGTATGCATTTTGTGTTCTGGGGAGACGGATCCCAGGCTGCGAAAGATCTGGTGAACGCCATACAGGTCCGCAGTACTGACAATTTTAACTGGACCTTTATTTTCATTCTGGCGGTCGTATTCTACGTATACTGGACAGAGATCCATAACAAGAAGTATGACATGATTTATGCCGGGCTTGCCCTTTACGGAGTTCACTGGCTGTATGAGATCTACAACGCAATAATAGGGCATGTTACAGGCTATCCGCTCTGGTCAGTCAGCAATGGGTCTACAACATTCATTCTGCTGATCGGAGTATGCTGGGAACTTTCCATGATGTTTTCACTGGCCGGGATGATATCTCTCAAGATGCTTCCTGAAGATCGCAGCACAAGATATTTCGCCAGAAACGGAAAAAAGGGCATAGACTGCAAGTTTGCCGGCGCGCTGAGCATGGCACTTCTGTTTGCCCTTGTGGAATCCTTCCTTGCGGGTACTTCCAATCATTCATTCATCTGGGTGTATAAATGGTGGGGCGTGCTGCCGGTATTCATCACTACATATATACCGTTTTTCCTGGCTGCAAACTATGTGCCTGACATGGCGCCTGCAAAAAGAAAAAGATTCCTCATAGGGATATGGGGAGCAGTAGCGCTGCTTCTTATTATACTGATACCTGCAGGGGTTATTTAGGATAGGGAAAGGAAAATCAAATTGCTTAAAGAAAAAGGATTTTATAAAGGCGTCAACCTGGGAGGCTGGATGTCGCAGTGTGACTACAGTACTGAGAGGCTCAACGGCTTTATAACAGAAAAGGACTTTGAGACCATAGCATCGTGGGGAGCCGATCATGTAAGACTTCCTGTGGATTACGATGTTGCGGAGCTCATGGATGACGGCATCGCAAGGATCAGAAGGGCAGTAGATTCGGCAAAGCGCAGCGGTCTTAATGTTATGCTCGACCTGCATAAGGCTCCGGGCTACTCCTTTGACGCGGGGGAGCAGGAGTCGGGCTTCTTTGAGAACCGAGATTATCAGGAAAGGTTCCTGAAGCTTTGGGAGAGACTGGCGGAGGAATTCGGAGGCGACCATGAAAACGTGGCATTCGACCTGCTGAACGAGATCACTGAAGCTTCATATCTGCCTGAGTGGAAGAAGATATCCGCAGAATGCATTGAGCGCATACGCAGATACGCTCCTGACACAGCGATAGTTATAGGAAGTTACGATTACAACGATGTAAGGGCAGTCAAAGATCTTGATGCGCCTCAGGACGAGCTGGTGGCATATAGCTTCCATTGTTATGAGCCACATGATTTTACGCATCAGGGTGCATACTGGGATCCGAGGCTCGATAAAGAAAAAAGGGTGGCGTTCAGGGATTCAGGCACAACTGAGGAAATGTTTGAGCAGCTGTTTGAGTCGGCGCTTGTCAAAGCTTCTGTACACGGAGCGGACCTCTATTGCGGTGAGTACGGCGTAATAGATATAGTTTCGCCTGATGAAGTTCTTGAGTGGTACAAGGTTATAAACCGTGTGTTCGAGCGGCATGGCATATCACGTGCTGCGTGGAGCTACAAGCAGATGGACTTCGGCATAAGCGATGCCCGAATGGATAAGGTAAGAGAGGAACTGACAGGCTGCCTGTAAGCAACAGCAAAAAACGATTCCGCGTTCTTCCGTCCGGCTGACGACGCAAGAACGCGGAATCGTTTTTTATAGTTATGGAAGTATGAAGAAAAAGCTTTTAACTTATTGTGATAAGGACATCTATGTCCATAGGTTCATCCGGTACAGGAATGAGGCTGCCGGATGGTTTGCCGTTTACTGTTATGGAAGATTTACCCTTCAGATCACCCGCAGAGTTTTCTACGCTAATGTGATAAGTCGATCCACGGAATCTGCGTACGCAGCTGAATGAATCTATCTCAGCAGGCAGGCAAGGGTCGACACGAAGTCCGTCAAGCTCAGGCCTGATTCCCAGTATGTACTGGCTGACTGCTGCGAATGACCATGCCGCTGTACCGGTGAGCCAGCTGTTTTTGCCTTCGCCGTGAGTAGCAGCGTCTCTTCCTGCGATCATCTGACAGTATGCGTAAGGCTCCGTACGGTGAATCTCGCTGATGTCCTCGAGGAACACCGGGTTAGTCTTGCGGTATACATCGAATGCACGGCTGCCGTGTCCGAGCATAGCCTCAGATATCACTATCCAAGGGTTGCAGTGGCAGAATATGCCGGCATTCTCTTTATAACCCGGCGGATATGAGGTGATTTCTCCGAGCTCCAGATGATATTTTGTATAAGCCGGCTGGAGCACCATTATTCCATATCCGGTTTCGAGATATTTCTCTACGCTCTTCAGCGCAGTCTCTGCCTCGCCGGTCTTTGTTCCGATGCCTGCCATTACGCACATGCCCTGAGGCTCTATGAATATGCGGCCTTCTTCGCATTCCTTGCTTCCGACAGGGGAGCCATAAGCGTCATAAGCGCGTCTGAACCATTCCCCGTCCCATCCTGCATCCAGTATGGCAGTACGCATATCTTCTACGCAGCTCATTACTTCATCAGCTTCAGAATCACATCCGATATGAGTAAGCAGATCAGCAAATTCAATGCCGTACTTTACGTACATGCCGGCGATGAATACGCTCTCTGCAACAGGACCTTCACTTGGACCTGTGATCTGGAAGCTCTCGCCCGGATGCTCCGAGAAGCAATTCAGATTAAGACAGTCATTCCAGTCAGCGCGCCCGATGAGCGGGAGCGAATGCGGCCCCAGGTGGGTCGATGTATATCCGAAGCTCTTTCTGAGGTGATCCAGAAGTGAAGCTTTGTTGTTTTCATTACTGTCGTAAGTGCACTGTTCATCAAGTATGCCGAAGTCTCCGGTCTCTTTAATGTATGCGGAAACGCATGCTATAAGCCAGAGCGGGTCATCGTTGAATCCGCTTCCGACTGCCATGTTTCCGCGCTTTGTCAGAGGCTGATACTGATGATAGGTGCTGCCGTCAGGGAACTGCGTGTTGGCGATGTCTAAGATTCTTTCTCTGGCTCTTTCAGGTATCAGATGAACGAATCCGAGGAGATCCTGACACGAATCGCGGAACCCCATGCCGCGTCCGAGGCCGCTTTCATAATAGCTGGCGGATCTGCTCATATTGAATGTTACCATGCACTGATACTGATTCCAGATATTGACGGCTCTGTTGAGCTTTTCGTTTGCAGAATCGATACTGTAGATCGAAAGAAGATTCTGCCAGTAAGTTCTGAGAGCGTGCAGAGCGGCATCAAACTGATCATCAGTACTGAACAGAGAGATAAGCCTGTCAGCAGGATCTTTGTTGATGACTCCCGGGGCAGAGAACTTTTTTTGATACGGGTTCTCGCAGTATCCGAGAATGAAGATGCATGAGAAAACCTTTCCAGGAGCAAGTGATATCTTAAGATGATGACTTCCTACAGGAGCCCATCCGTGTGCCACGCTGTTATAGCTGATACCGGCCTCAACTGCGCGGGGCCTGTCTGCTCCGTTGTAGATTCCTGCGAACTCATCGCGGCTTGTATCGAATCCGCATATATCCTTATTTACATGGAACACCGCATAATGATTCCTGCGTTCGCGGTATTCAGTCTTGTGATATATTGTGCTTCCTTCAACTTCAACTTCACCGATTGAGAAGTTTCTCTGGAAATTGGAGGCATCGTCCTGGGCATCCCACAGACAGAATTCCACATAGCTGTACAGATCTATCTCTTTTGTTTCAGAAGTGCGGTTCATCATGGTCACTCTTGTGAGTTCGCAGTTCTCATGAAGAGGAACGAACACTTCCTGAACCGCATCAAGACCATTCTTTGAACTTTCGAATACGGTATACCCGAGACCGTGCCTGCATCTGTATGAATCAAGAGGAGTCTTCACCGGCTGCCAGCCCGGATTCCAGATACAACTTCCATCCTTTATATAGAAGTAATGTCCGCTGCAGTCCATAGGGCTGTTATTGTAGCGATAGCGGGTGAGCCTCATAAGCTTTGCATCCTTATAGAAGCAGTAGCCTCCCGATGTATTTGAGATAAGCCTGAAGAAATCCTGTGATCCGAGGTAGTTGATCCACGGAAGGGGAGTTTCAGGTGTCGTTATCACATATTCATTATTTATATCGTCGAAAAATCCGAATTTCATATAACGCTCCCTCATTAGCGAATACGTTTTCGTAAACTTAAACATATTATAGAGGGTGAAACGGTAATTTGTAAAGGACAAATTTAAAAAAATGGTGTATACTTTAGAAAAACGCAACAAAAGAGCGTTCCAGCGCAAAAAATTACAAAAAAATTTCCAAAACGTATTGACGAAAACGTTTTAGTAAATTAAAATGAAGCCACGAAAACGTATTCGCACGTTTTCGCTGGAATGCTGCAGAAAGGAAATCAAATGGTAACAATAAAAGATATCTCCAAGGAATGCGGCGTTTCCCCGGCTACTGTTTCAAAGGCTCTCAACGGCTACGCTGAGATCAGTCCTGAGACAGTTGAGCTGGTCAAGCGAACGGCAAGTAAGCTCAATTACATGCCGAATGCTGCGGCCAGACTGCTCAAGACAAACAGATCCAACAATATAGGCGTTCTGTTCGTCGATGACACCATGAGCGGTCTGACACACGAGTTCTTCTCCCTTATCCTTAACAGCGTGAAGGAGGAGGCCGAGACCAACGGATATGACATCACTTTTATCAGCAATAATATAGGCAGACAAAAGATGTCATTTCTGCAGCACTGCAAGTACAGGAACTGCGACGGAGTCGTGATAGCAAGCGTTGACTTCCAGAACCCGGAAGTGCTCGAGCTTGTCAGGAGTGATGTACCGGTGGTTACCATCGACTACTCATTCGACAATCTGAGCTCAATAGTTTCAGACAATCAGGAGGGGGCATACAGACTTGCTTCCTATCTGGCTGAACAGGGACACAGAAAGATCGCTTTTATCCACGGCGAGCGCACCCTGGTAACACAGAAGCGTATCAGAGGATTCAACCGTGCCATGAAAGAAAACGGTATTGAGACTCCTGATGAGTACATGGTCGAAGCCAGATACCACGATGCTGATTCGGTCAGGAAGGCGACAGCGGCACTGCTCGATCTGGACGAACCGCCTACGGCGATCATGTTCCCCGATGATTTCTCCTTTATAGGAGGGCAGACCGAGATTTTTGAAAGAGGGCTGAGCATACCGGATGATATAAGCGTATGCGGATATGACGGCATCAATCTTTCAAGGATACTGAACCCTCAGCTGACCACCTGGTATCAGAACGCTGACATGATAGGAAAGGAATCGGTACGCAAGCTGGTGGAATCGATAGAAGGCACGAGTGTAGCCGAACAGATCATGGTGTCGGGGGAGTTTCTTAGCGGAAACAGTGTCAAAAGGTGGAATAGTAAGTAAACCACGAATTATTTTCAAGGAGGATAATTATGAAAAAGGGATTCAAAGCATTCCTGAGTATCGCTCTTGCAGCAGCTATGATGTTCGGAATGACAGCTTGCGGCGGCGGCAACAGCGGCGGCGGTGAAGAAGAAGCAGCAGCTGCTGAGGCCGGTAAGGTACTCAACATCTGGTGCTGGAACGACGAATTCCAGAGCCGTTTCAATGACTATTATCCAGGAGTAGCAGAAATTGCTGAGGATAAGTCGACAACAACACTTGAAGACGGAACAGTCGTTAAGTGGACCATCAACCCTAACGAAGGAATGAACTATCAGGATAAGCTGGATGCAGCACTCCTCGCGCAGGAAAGCGCAGCTGATGACGAGAAGATCGACATCTTCCTGGTAGAAGCAGACTACGCACTTAAGTATGTAGACTCCGACTACACAGTAGATGTAAAGGAGCTCGGACTGACAGACGCAGACATGTCTGAGCAGTATCAGTACACAAAAGACATCGTAACCGATTCCAACGGTGCTCAGAAGGGAACAACATGGCAGGCTACACCGGGACTCTTCGCTTACAGAAGATCCATCGCAAAGGACGTTCTCGGAACAGACGATCCTGAAGAAGTTCAGGCAGCTCTCGCTGACTGGGATAAGTTCAATGCAGTAGCTGAGCAGGCTGCAGCAAAGGGCTACAAGATGCTCTCAGGATATGACGATTCCTATCGTACTTTCTCCAACAACGTATCCGCACCATGGGTCGACGGAACAGCAGTCAATGTTGACGCCAACATCATGAAGTGGGTAGATCAGACAAAAGAATTCACTGACAAGGGATATAACAACAAGACATCACTGTGGGCGCCTGAGTGGGCAGCTGATCAGGGTCCTGAAGGAAAGGTGTTCGGATTCTTCTACTCCACATGGGGAATCAACTTCACACTCCTCGGCAACTCGCTTGCTGATCCGGATGGAGCTCAGGAAGTCGGCAACGGAATCTTCGGCGACTACGCAGTATGCTATGGACCAGAGCCTTATTACTGGGGCGTAACATTGATCTTCGCAGCAACAGGCACTGACAACACAGAGCTCGTAGCTGACGTAATGAAGCAGCTCACATGCAATGGTGAGATCATGAAGAAGATCACACTTGATACACAGGACTACACAAACAACCAGGCTGCTATGCAGGAGATCGCTGATGACCCTGAATTCGGTTCAGCATTCCTCGGCGGACAGAACCACATCGCACTCTTCGTAGAGGCTGCCAAGAACATCGACATGAGCAACGCAGGTCCTTATGACCAGGGCTGCAACGAGGGAATCCAGGGCGCATTCAAGGATTACTTCGACGGAAACGTTGACATGGATGGTGCTAAGGCTAACTTCGAGAAGACTATCAAGGAAAAATTCCCTGAAATCGAGTCGGTTAACTGGCCGGAATAATCTCTCCGGAGTACAATTTATGGGGTGACTTCGGTCACCCCATATTTATTAAGTCAGTGCATGACACCAGCGCCTCCCTTAATATGGGGCATAATAATACCGGAGACGCTGATGTGATCCGCTGCAGTTTATTAAGCGATCAACAGGAGGAGAGAATGAAAAAAGTCAAAGGCAACGAAGTCAGCTATGCGAAGTACGGCTATCTGTTCATAGCACCGTTCTTCATCGCATTTCTGATCTTCCAGTTTATACCGCTGATACAGACGATATACTACAGCTTCTTTGAGTACTATCGCAGCGGTCTTAAGATAATCGGACCTAATCCTGTAGGTTTCGATAATTACGCCGCGCTGTTCGAAGCGGATTTCGGAAAGTATGCGGGTAACACCATAATCATGTGGGTGATAGGATTCGTCCCGCAGATACTGATATCCCTTCTGCTGGCGGCATGGTTCACAGACATACGTCTCAGGATCAAAGGAAAGCAGTTCTTCAAGGTAGTGATCTACATGCCAAACCTGATAATGGCTTCGGCTTTCGCGATGCTGTTCTTTGCACTGTTTTCTGACAATGGTCCGGTGAACAGCACTCTTATATCCATGGGTATAATAGCCAAGCCGTTCAGATTCCTGTCATCGGTATGGGGAACACGCGGACTTGTCGGACTCATGAACTTCCTGATGTGGTTCGGAAATACCACGATCCTGCTGATGGCAGCGGTAATGGGCATCAACCCGTCACTCTTCGAAGCGGCGGAACTCGACGGATGCTCACCTAGGCAGACATTCTTCAGGGTCACGCTTCCGATGATAAGACCTATACTCATATATGTTCTGATCACCTCGATGATAGGCGGACTGCAGATGTTCGATGTACCTCAGATTCTGACCAACGGAAAGGGAACTCCGGACCGTACGTCGATGACGCTGATCATGTATCTGAACAATCACCTGTTCAGCAAGAACTACGGAATGGCAGGCGCGGTATCAGTGATACTGTTCGTAATAGCCGCCGTCCTCTGCCTGGCTGTTTACTTCACGCTGAATGCTGATGATGACAGCAAGCGCATCAGAAAGAGAGACAGGTTCAAACCGAGAAAGGAGGCCATAAATGGATAAGAAGCCTTCACATGCAAGAACGGTCATAGCTTACATCGTGCTGATAATACTTACATTCCTGTGTCTGTTCTTCTTCTACATACTGATAGTAAACGCGACAAGAAGCCACCCGCAGATCCAGAAAGGCTTCTCATTCATCCCGGGGCACTCGTTCATGAAGAATCTCCGGAGCGTGCTGAACGATGCGAATATACCTGTCATTTCCGGTATAAAGAACAGCCTCATAGTGTCGTCGCTGTCGGCAATACTAGCTACATACTTCTCGGCACTCACGGCTTACGGACTGTACGCGTATGACTTCAAGCTGAAGAAACCGGCATTCGTATTCATAATGCTGATCCTGGTAATGCCTACACAGGTATCCGCGATGGGATTCATCAACCTGATCACAAAGATGGGCATGCTGAACACTCTCTATCCGCTGTTCCTTCCATCGATTGCGGCACCTGCGGTGTTCTACTTCATGTACAGCTACATGCAGTCAAGCCTGCCTCTGGAGCTGGTGGAAGCAGCGAGAATAGACGGCTCAAGTGAATTCCACACCTTCAATAGGGTAGTGATCCCTATCATGAAACCGGCGCTGGCAGTACAGGCGATATTTGCTTTCGTATCAAGCTGGAACAACTACTTCATTCCGGCACTGGTCATCTCGGACAACAGCAAAAAGACGCTGCCTATACTGATCGCAGCTCTAAGAAGCGCGGATTTCCTGAAGTTCGACATGGGCAAGGTATACATGCTCATAACTATCGCGATTGTCCCTATCATCATTGTATATATAGCGCTGTCCAAGTACATCGTTGCAGGTGTGGCGCTTGGCGGAGTCAAGGAATAGCATAAGGAGAAAAAAGACATGGCAGGTATTACATTCAAGAATGTTGTAAAAACATATGACAACGGGGTAACCGTTGTTCCTGACCTTAACCTCGAGATTAAGGACAAGGAGTTCGTGGTACTGGTAGGTCCTTCCGGATGCGGAAAGTCAACGACTCTGAGAATGATCGCAGGCCTCGAGTCCATCACGGACGGTGAATTGTACATCGGCGACAAGCTTATGAACGCTGTTGCGCCTAAAAACAGAAACATCGCTATGGTGTTCCAGAATTATGCTCTGTATCCGCACCTGAGCGTTTACAAGAACATGACATTCGCCCTGGAGCTTGCAAAGGTTCCAAAAAATGAAATGAAGAAAAAGGTGCAGTGGGCAGCAGAGATCCTCGGCCTCGAACCTTATCTCGACAGAAAGCCTAAGGCTCTGTCGGGAGGCCAGAGACAGAGAGTAGCCCTTGGAAGGGCAATGGTGCGCGACCCTGAGGTGTTCCTCCTGGACGAGCCACTTTCAAACCTGGATGCCAAGCTCAGAACCGAGATGAGATCCCAGATCAGCAAGCTGCATAAGAGACTGGGAACCACTTTTGTCTATGTCACTCACGACCAGACAGAAGCGATGACGATGGGTGACCGCATCTGCGTAATGAAAGACGGTATAGTTCAGCAGTTCGATACACCTCAGAATCTTTATGATCATCCGTGCAATATCTTTGTGGCAGGCTTCATCGGTTCGCCGCAGATGAACTTCATCGATGCACAGGTAAAGAAAGCGGACGGCGGATATGCTCTTTGCTTCGGAGATACCAAGGTGATTTCTGACAGGTCTGAGCTTGCAGCGTATGAGGGAAAGACTGTAGTGCTTGGAATAAGGCCTGAAGACCTTCACGCAGAACAATCTTTCTTCAAGGAAGGCAATTCGATCAAAGCATACATCGACCTTGATGAGATGATGGGTTCAGAATCATATCTCTATCTGGAATACGCAGGTCAGAAGATGATCGCAAGAGTTCCGGCAAGATATGCAAAGAGAGCAGAGGAGAACATCGAACTCGCGATAGATGTTGAAAAGATTCATCTGTTTGACAAGGAAACAGAGAAGGCGATATAAAAAAAGAATTTTTGGATTTCAGGCCGGAGTTTACCCCCGGCCTCTTCTTATGAGTTGCCAGCAAAAGTATTTGAATGTTAAAATTAATATGCTGTAAATATTGGACTAGTTAGATAAACAAAAAGGAGACAATCAAATGAAAACAGTCAGAAATGTAGTCGCATCAGCTATTCTGGCAGCCCTCGTATTCGTGCTGCTCCGTTTTGTAGCTATTCCTACACCATTCCCTGACACAACTCTGAGCATCTATGCAGCAGTTGTCGCTTTCTTTGCGGTGCTGTTCGGACCTGCTGTAGGATTCGTCGGAGGCTTCCTCGGAAACCTGCTTGTAGACCTGACCGCAGGCTGGGGCGTATGGTGGACATGGGTAGTCGTTACAGGACTCTATGGACTTTTTGTAGGATTCGGATGCAAAGGCATTAATCTTGAAGACGGACTCTTTGGAAAGAAGGAATTCATCCGCTTCACGATCGTTTCGATAGTCAGCTGCGTGCTCTGCTGGGGTGTGATTGCACCTATCGGAGACATCCTCATCTATGCAGAGCCTGCAAACCTCGTATTTATCCAGGGACTGTTCGTCGGCATCAGCGGAATGATAGCGTCGATCGTAGTCGGAGGCATTCTCTGCAAGGCATACGCTGCTTCCAGAGCACAGAAGGGATCCCTGACCAAGGAGGATTAGTTTGAAAAAAGGAGAACCTATAATCGAATTCAGGGACTTCTCCTTCCAGTATAACGCGCAGATGGAGCCGACCCTCTATGATATCGATCTCACCATTCACAAAGGTGAGAAGGTGCTTATTGCGGGTCCTTCCGGATGCGGAAAGTCCACGATGGTGAACTGCATAAACGGTCTCATTCCGTTTTCATATAAGGGAGAGATCAAAGGATCTCTGAAGATAAAGGGAGTGGAGAGCTCATCGCAGAGCATCTCCCGGATTTCGAATACTGTAGGTACGGTCCTTCAGGATAGTGATGCCCAGTTTATCGGCATGACTGTCCTGGAGGACATTGCTTTTGCGCTGGAAAATGAGTGTGTAGTAAAAGAAGAGATGGTGGAGCGCGTGCGCAGGGCATCGGAGATCGTTGATATCTCAGATCACCTGGAGTATGCACCTACTGACCTGTCAGGAGGCCAGAAGCAGCGTACAGGCATCGCAGGCATACTTGTCGATGATGTCGAAGTCATGCTCTTTGATGAACCTCTTGCAAACCTCGATCCTGCGACTGGCAAGACGGCCATGGAACTGATCGATGATGTGGCAGTAAAGACCGGAGCGACAGTCATAGTTGTAGAGCACCGTATAGAAGACGTGCTGCATATCGAGATGGACCGCATCATTCTCATGGAAAACGGAAGGATAGTTTTCGACGGGACTCCTGACGAGCTTCTCTCATCGAATCTGCTTATCGAGGGCGGTATAAGGGAACCCCTTTACATCACAGCTCTCAAATACGCCGGGATAGAAATCACAGAAAACAAACTGCCGCACAGCATACGATCCATAATCCTGACATATGAAGACAAGGACCTGTTAAGAAGGTGGCATGAGAGTACTCCGACAGTAAAACCGGAGCCAAAGACCGATACCATACTGGATATAAAAAACCTTGAATTTGCATATGAGGACAGGCCGCCTACGCTGAAAGGGGTAGACCTTGAAGTGCACAGAGGCGAGCTGATGGCAATAGTAGGCCGTAACGGGGCAGGCAAATCGACACTTGCAAAGGTGATCTGCCGCTTTGAGAAGGACTGTACCGGCACAATGGCGCTGATGGGCGAGGACCTCCTGACACTCAGCATCAAGGAATGCGCGGACAGGGTCGGCTACGTGATGCAGAACCCTAACCAGATGATCTCAAAGACCATGATATTCGACGAGATCGCTCTGGGTCTCAGGATGAGAGGCTTTGATGAAGAGGCGATCCGGGAGAAGGTCGAAAGCGTAATGAAGATTTGCGGCCTGTATGAGTTTCGCAACTGGCCGATCTCCGCACTGTCATATGGACAGAAGAAGCGGGTAACGATCGCGTCCATACTCGCGCTTGATCCGGATATAATCATTCTCGATGAGCCGACTGCCGGCCAGGACTTCAGGCATTACACAGACATCATGGAGTTCCTCAAGGATATCAATTCGAGGGGCATTACAATAATAATGATCACACATGACATGCACCTCATGCTCGAATACGCGGAGAGGGCACTTGTGTTTACTGACGGGCGCATACTCGCAGACGATACTTCAGCTGCTATACTGACGAATCCCTCAATAACCGAAAAGGCGTCGCTCAAGGAAACTTCGCTTTATCATCTTGCGCTGATGTGCGGCATCGATGATCCTTCTGAATTCGTGCAGCACTTCATAAACTATGACAGGGAGGTGCGCTCATGAAGCTTCTCAACTACATAGAGCGCAAGTCGCTGATACACAGCCTGAACGGCGCGTCGAAGCTGTTCTGCCTGCTGATGTGGATCTGCTCAACAATGATCACTTTCAATACACCATTTTTGCTGGGAGCTACCATCCTCGGCGCGGTGGCTTTCAGACTGTCGAGGCTTAAGCTGTCTGAGCAGAAAGGCCTGCTGTACTTTCTGCTCTGCTTCATGCTGCTGAATGCACTGCTGATCTATATCTTCAATCCGGAGCGCGGAGTAGAGCTTTACGGCACCAGAAACCTGATCTTTACTATCTGGGGCAGGTTCACCATAACCAAAGAGCAGCTGCTCTATCAGTTCAACGTAATACTCAAATATCTGTCGACCATACCTATAATCCTGGTCTTCATCGGATCTACGCAGCCGAGCGAGCTTGCGGCATCGATGAACAGGATCGGCATTCCTTACGGCTTCAGCTATTCGTTCGCACTTGCGCTCCGGTACATACCGGATACGGTCGCATCATTCATAGACATATCCAGGTGTCAGCAGGCAAGAGGCATCGAAATGAGTAACAAGGAGAGCCTCTTAAAACGCATAAAGGCTGCGGCCGCTCTGGTGCTCCCACTTATTCTGGGGAGTGTTGAACAGATAGAGGTCATAACCAACGCGATGGAGCTCCGTAAATTCGGCACACAGAAGCGGAGAACGTGGATAATGTCGAGACCTTTCAGGGCAGGAGACTATCTGACCATCGCGATCGGGATCGGCATGATGGCATTCGTTGTCGCATATAATGTGGTCAACGGAAGCCGCTTCTGGAACCCATTTACATAAAAACGGGAGGTTCAGGATATGAAACCAACTGTAGTACTTCAGACAGACTTCGGAAACGGAGGGGGAGGCGTGATGGCAGGTGTCATCAAGTCTGTCGATCCGGAAGTTACGGTCTACGATTTTGACCATTATATAGAGGCTTTCAACACGATAGCTGCATCGGCAAGTCTCAGCGGTGCAGTGCCTTACTGGCCTTCCGGAACGGTATTTGTCTCGGTCGTTGACCCGGGAGTCGGCACGGAGAGAAGATCGTGTGTAGCAAAGCTCAGCAACGGAAGCTACATAGTCACACCTGATAACGGTACACTGACCATGCTCAAAGACATGGTCATTGAGATACGCAGGATAGACGAATCGGTAAACAGGCTGCCCGGGAGCGAAAACTGCTACATATATCACGGGCGCGATGTTTACTCATATACTGCTGCCAGACTGGCATCAGGCGTTATCACTTATGAAGAGGTAGGACCTGAATATCCGGTATCCGAAATAATCACACATACGCTCACAAACGTAGAGACTGTAGTTCGCAAGGGATATGCTCACGCCGGTTTCTACGACATGGAAAAGGCTTTCGGATGTCTCAGGGTGAATATAACCACAAAAGATTTTCAGGAGATTTGCGGATTCCGTTATGGCGACAGATTCCACCTGGTCATAAGCGACGGCCGGAAGGCTATATATGATGGAATCTGCTACTACGATAAGACGTTTGGCCTTGCTCCTAAAGGGGAAGCCTTTGTGTGCGGCGACATACAGGCAGGAGAAGGGCAGACACTAAGATTCAACCTGAACCACGATAACTTCTTCGACAAATACGCGCCTGAGCTGAACGATGGGCTCGGGATGGCCAAAGACTATTCGTTCACAGCAACACCGTGGGACGGTGATTCATAGAGCGGGAGGCTTTATGGAAAAAGGAATTGGAAAAGAGAAAGCAGGATACAGACTCTGGGCGGAGATGCTGATAGTGATTCAGTCTCTGGTCTACGGTTTCGGTGACCCGATATCCAAGATCGCGTTCGAGATAGTGCCCGTTTATTCGATGATGACGGTGCGTTACACGATTGCTTTCGTGTTTTGCATTGCCATATTCGGAAAGAGGATAATGCGCACGGTAAAAAGCGTGCCTGTGAAGGCGTGGCTGTTACCCGGACTTTGCATCGCGCTGAGCTATATTCTGAACAATATCGCTCTGAATATGACTGAAGCAACTTCAGTTGCCTTCCTGAGATCACTTGCGGTGGTCATGACACCTGCGCTGGCATTTATCGCCTATAAAAAGAGATACAGATGGCAGCATATCGCTGCCCAGATACTCGTGCTTCCGGGAATGTATCTGCTGTGTGTAAGAGGAGGACTGTCAGGATTCGGAATCGGTGAGATCCTGGCACTGATTGCAGCTGCACTCGTGGCAGCAACACTGGTTTTCACAGGAAAATATTTAGAACAGGTCGATCCTGTTTCAATGACAGCTCTCCAGGCGGGATGCTCCGCAGCCATAGCTTCTGCAGGCAGCCTCATAGTGGAGGGAGGAGTACATGCCGGATCCGCTACTCCGAAAGCATGGATGATAATTCTGTATCTCGCCATACTATGCACATTCCTCGGCTACCTTCTCCAGAATCTGGCGCTTACTAAGATAAGCGACAGGGAAGTGTCCCTTCTGCAGAGTCTATGCCCGGTAATGACTGCGGTGTTCTCTTTCATACTTCTCGGAGAAAAACTGACCGCAGCAGGTATCGCCGGCGCAGTCATGATAATAGCATGCATTTCTGTTTCAGCTCTGATAAAGGACGAGGGAAACTGATATGAAAGATCTGAAGCACATTCATTACTATGAAGACCTTCTGGAACAGACAGCTAATGAGCTTGTTCTGCAGGAGAAAGAAGCGGGAGGAGTTGCTGTGGGATACACATGCTTTTATGTGCCCGAAGTACTCCTCAACTGCGGAAAAGCGTTTTCAGTACGCCTGCGCGCGCCTAACACCGGATCGCTCGACATAAGCCAGTATTATATGTCGAGCTTTATCTGCGGCTATACGCGTGCTCTTTTTGAGCGTGCTTTTGAAGGCGGTATGAACTATCTGGATTTTTATGCTAGCTCAGATACCTGTCAGCAGATGGTAAGGGTGGTGGAGAACATCCGCGATCTGGAGCTCATAAACAATCCGCGCTTTGGATGGGGCATAATAGACGCTCCGTTCAAGATCAGTCCGCATGGCAATAAGCTTTATACAGAGCAGATCAGGGAGCACCTGCTGAAGCCGCTCGCAGACAGGTACGGTGTTGATATATCCGATGAAGCCATACGGGCAGCCGTAAATGAGCATAATGAAATGTGCGCCATCTTCGAGGAGATATCGGAGATGAGAAAAGAAGATAACCCGAGGATCACTCCGAGGGAGTTTCACATACTGTCGCTGATAAGCTATGCCAGCCCGACTTCGCGCATACTTCCTTATCTGCGCGAGACTCTGGAAGACCTCCGCATGAGGGAAGCTGATGCACAGAACCGCTGGAGGGCACGTGTTGTAGTGGTAGGCAGCGAGCTCGACGACTACGGCTTCTCAGAGATAATGGAGAATGCACGATGCTATGTTGCGGCTGACAGATACTGTTTCGGCTCGATCCCGGGACGTCAGCAGATCCCGCTTACAGAGGACGAGCCGGCTCTCGGCCAGGTGTGCCGCTTCTATCTGGAAACAAACCAGTGCCCGCGCTTCATGTCGCAGGAGAAGATCATGCAGCGCCGCGATACCATACGCGATCTTGTCCGCGAATACAAAGCGGACGGTATTGTGATAGAGCAGGCAAAGTTCTGCGACTTCTGGGGCTATGAGCGCACGCTCAATGCACAGGTATTTCAGAATGAATACGGTATACCTACTCTCGGCATCGACCGCGAGTATGTAGTCAGAGGCTCGGGTCAGCTCGCAACGCGCATGCAGGCATTTGTTGAGAGCCTTGAGATTAAGAGGATTCAGAGAGGAGGCGGCGATAAATGAAGAAGAAAAAAGGCGCAGCTGACAATCTGAAAGACAAGACCGCGATACAGAAACACAGAGAGTGGCGCGGCGGGCGTGACACCGCTTATGACTACCTGCAGTGGTGCCGCCTCTGGGGAATACTTATAAAATGGGCAGCAGCCCATCCGGTGCAGAATGTAAAGGCATTGTTCAGATACAGATGGATGTTCTCATACCTTACTGTACCATCTTTTTTCGACAGACTCTGTGAGGGGCAAAGAGGCGCCGGCCTTAGAGGTGCCAGGAACAACCTCAACTACCTGGCCAGTGATGTCACTAAAACACTCACCACCATATTCAGCGCAGACATGCATCTGCATCCGGGAAGCAAAAGAGCTGAGGAATTAAACAGGAAAATCATATGCGTGGATGAGCTTCTGCCGAATTTGCTGGGAAAGGGTTTTCCTGACTGCAAGATGATACTCTTCCAGGAATACCCTATGTACCTGCCGTCCCTCATAAACCAGCACAGCCCTGTGCACTATATAGAGCAGTCCGAGCTGCACGGGCTTCCGGCAGATGTCTGCCCGCTCCCATCATTCGAGGCGGGACTGGCTATAGAGGATGACTTTCCTAAGATAGGCTGCTGCATGCTTACATCCAACATGCCCTGTGACGGAAGCATCATGACTACCATGCTGCAGGAGCGTCGCATAGGACTCCCGTCGCAGGTGCTGAATGTGCCTCTCCGCTGGAAAGAGGATGAAGTGCAGGATTATGCAGTTGAAGAGATCAGATCTGCGATCGCATTCCTCGAAGAACACACGGGATGCAGATTCGACTGGGACGCATTCAAAGAGGGATGCGAGATCTGGAACAGGCAGAACGAATGCAAGTTCGAAAAGTGGGACATGAACCGTACAAACATTCCACCGCATACCGGGTCTTCCGCCTGGCTTTATCGCATCTTTGAACATCAGGCAGTCGCAGGCGAGCCGCTGGCACTTAAGAACGACCTTAAAGTAAACAGGGTACTCCGCAGACAGGTGGCCGCAGGGAAATGCCCTAAGACCATACGTCACCGCGCCGTGCTCTGGAATACTCCATGCAATAATTACGCCAACTTCAACAACTGGCTTCTCAACTGCTGGGGAATCGAGTCAGTATGTGAAATGATAGATATCCATGGAACGGATCTGATAGACACAGGCAGTCATGAGAGCATGCTCCGCGGGCTGGCAGATCATTACCAGACGTCCACCATGCGTGCTCATACGAAGGGCGGCAGCGAGGTGATGCTCGACAGCCTCTGGGAGAAGTATGAGGAATACAATGCTGACATGATAATTATGTTCGACCAGATATCATGTAAAGGTGTAGGAGCTATCAACGGACTCTTTGAAGAAGGAGCCCTTAAGCGGGGCATACCGATGGTGCGCGTGAGGCAGGATCTTATGGATCCGACCTCTATTACACGGCGCGAGATGCGAAATGACGTGAACATCTTTATGCAGAGCGTGATGAACGAAGAGCCTCTGGATGCCTCGCTCGTGGAATTTGACGACGATGAAAGCTGGTAGGGAGGAGATACCATGAAGCTGATAAAAATAGTTTTTACGGCAGCGCTGGCATTCGTTGCCGTAACGGTGCCGGTCTATTGGTTCAATCTGGATACAAAACTCGTAAAACTCCTGGAAAAACCGATGATGAAGCACTATGACACGATGCCGCGTGACAACAGACTGTAAAACTGAAAAGGATCCCGGAACGGAAACTGAAATGCCGTTCCGGGTGTGTTTTTTTATTAATTGAATATGCCTGTTGTTGTATAATGAAGTAAACAATTTAGCAATATTCAATGAGAGGAAAATCCTATGTACGACATGCTGTTTTCACCTTTGAATATTGGGAAAGTAGAGATAAAAAACAGGATAGTAATGACAGCCGCAGAGTTCAGCCTTGGCGAACCAAGCGGCAAAGTTACACCGAGGCTTTCAGATTACTACGAGGAAAGGGCAAAAGGGGGAGTTGGCCTTATAATTCCGGGTATCTGCAGAGTCAACGACATGGCGGGAGCTTCTACATATACACAGCTTGCGATGAGCCATGACTATCACATAGAACCGATGCGGGAGATGGCCAGAAAGCTTCACAGCCATGGAGCAAAGCTGGCTATACAGCTGCATCATGCCGGCAGGCAGGGACTGGCGAGTTCGATCAACTCGCTTCCTATGGTGATACCTGTCGCTGAACGCGTACCGAAATTCATGGACCTGATGTATAAGTGCACACCGGTGCTGCTTAACATGGAAGAGAAAGGGATCTGCTTCTCTGTGCAGGCGCCGTCCGATGAGCCTCTGGCTCCGCACGGAGCGGCGCGCATGCATGCCATGAGCAAAAGGGAGATCCATAAGCTCCAGCAGGATTTCATCGACGCAGCGGAAAGATGCAAAAAAGCGGGAGTAGACATAGTTGAGCTCCACGGGGCTCACGGATATCTGATACAGCAGTTCCTGTCGCCATATACCAATCACCGTAAGGATGAATACGGCGGCAGCTTTGAGAACCGCATGAGGTTCCTTGAGGAAATTGTAAAAGGCATCAAGGAACGCTGCGGAAAGGACTATCCGCTTATGGTCCGTCTCACAGTCGATGAGATGATGGAGAGGATAGGAAGACCCGGCGAGGGATACGGCCTCGAAACCGGGAAGAAGATCGCAAAAAGGCTTGAGGAGCTCGGTGTTGATGCTATAAACGTATCGAGCGCCAATTACGACACATATAACTGCTGGCTCGAGCCTACGACTTACGAGCCGGGCTGGCGCAAGCATCTGGCAAAGGCGATAAAAGAGACTGTGAACATCCCGGTAGTCGCCGCCAATGTCATCAGGACTCCGGAGCAGGCAGAAAAGCAGCTCGAGGAGGGATATCAGGATTTCGTGGCTTCTGCCAGAACGTTTATCTGCGATCCGCACTGGCCTGAGAAAGCTCAGTCCGGACATCCGGAAGACATACAGAGGTGCATAGGCTGCCTCAACTGCATACGCTCGTTCATGACTAATGCAGGCGAAGGAAAGCCGGGCGAATGCGCGCTTAACATGAGCATCGCCAGCGAGAGACTCTACTATGACATGCCAAAAGACGGGCAAGGCCGCAGGGTGACAGTCATCGGTGCGGGTCCTGCCGGCCTTACAGCCGCGAAAACCATGGCTATGAGGGGCTTTGACGTCGAACTGTACGAGAAGGCTGAAAAGGCAGGAGGACAGGTAATAGCGGCATCGTCGGGCAGCCACAAGGAGAGGCTGTACTGGGCGATCGAAGACCTCATGACTGCAGCAAAGAAAGAAGGCGTGAAGGTATTCCTCGGCAGGGAGCTCACGGCTGAAGAAATAAAGGCAAAAAAACCGTATGCTGTCATCTGTGCGACGGGCGGCATACCCCTGAGACCTCGTTCAATACCGGGGACTGACAGGGAAAATGTCATAGTGGCACCTGATCTTCTGCTCGGCAAAGTTTCTATTAAGAACAGCAAGGTCGCCGTGATCGGCTCAGGTATGACCGGACTGGAAACGACGGAGTTTCTCAACGAAAACGGCAATAAGGTCACAGTAGTAGAGATGGCTGATGATATCGCCCCGGGAGCCTGGTTCCAGCTCATCGATGATGAGATGGAGAGAATCAGACCGTATGGCACAGTTTTTATGACAAAGACAAAACTTTGCTCCATCGAAGACAGCGGAGTGATCGTAGAAGACAGGGAGAGCGGAAAGCAGCAGATGCTGTCTGCGGATTATGTGGTGCTGGCAATGGGAGTCAGACCTCAGACCGCTCTTGCAGATAAACTGAAGGAGCTTGGCGTAAACAATGTTTACTGTGTGGGTGATGCCGAAAAGAGCGGCACCATAGCTCACGCCTGCCACAGCGCTTACGATACAGTAATGAACATAGGAAAGGGGAAAGAAGGGACCGGAGTCAAAGCTGAAAAAACTGGAACTGCCAGAGTTAAGGAGGCTGCGGCGATGGGTGGTATAAGCAAGGTAACGGAACTGGTATATAAAAGAAAGCTGGATGAGATCAGGGGCAAGAACATCCTTATAACCGGAGCATCCAGCGGGATCGGCAGGGAAGTGCTCGACAGACTGGCAGACCCTTCGAAAAACAATAAGGTACTCGCGACAAGCAGAACCATAGAGAAACTGAAAGGGTATGGAAGCAACGTTACGCTGTTCAACAGCGATGTCAGCACGCAGGAAGGAGTTGATAAGCTGTTTGAAAAGGCAGAGTCGCTTTTCAGCAAAATCGATCTTGTCATCGCTAATGCAGGCGCTCCTTACTACGAGAAGTTCGACTATGTAGACTGGGACCGCATACAGCACATCTTCGATCTCAACACGATTTCACCTATATACACATATACCAAATATCTGGAACATCTGAACGGAAGGGAAGGACACATCGCGTTCACTATTTCTGCCATGGGGGAGATGGCAATCCCGGGATATGCGCTATATACGGCAACGAAGTTCGCCATGAAGGGATTCCAGGAAGAGATCAGGCTTGAAGCCCCTGAGAATATCAAAGTGACCGCTGTCTATCCTGTATCTACGGCAACCAACTTCTTCAACGTTGGCGGCAATGGCATAGATGTCGGACGCCCGTTCCCTGTACAGAAAGCGGAACTCGTCGCCGACCGCATGATAGACGGGATCGAGAAGGCAAAAAAGCATGTCTATCCGTGCCGCATATGGAAACCGTCAAAGCTGTTGATGTCGGTGGTCCCGCAGGTAAAAAGTGTCTACTGGGGCATTGAAAAAAACAGACTGAAACGTTTCCTCAGAAAGAAAGCTGAACTCGAAAACAAGATAGCAGACAAACTATAGAAAGGAGACCGACATGGCTAATATTCATGATATCAACAGAGATGAATGGATGCTCAGGGGACCGCTCGCAAAGAAGGGCTACGACTGGTGGTGGCATTCAATGACAGCAGAGAACGCCAAAACAGGCGAGCAGAAGCCATTCTACATTGAATTCTTTACATGCAACCCGGCCTGGGCTGAGGACGAGCCTGTTATCGTATGGAACGATCCTGAGAAGCAGAAAGCAGGCATCCTTCCGTCATATCTTATGGTCAATGCCGGATTCTGGGGCGATCCGAAGGGACAGCTGCACAGATTCTTTTCACTTAAGGATGTACAGATCCATGCAGATGCTCCATACAGCATCGTAGCTGATGACTGCAAATGCAGTGAAGTTCATACCGAAGGCCATATTAAGGTTACTCCTGAAGAGGCAGCAGCTCATCCTGAGTGGATGAGCGATGCCGGAGAAATCAGCTGGAAGTTCGATATCCGCAAAGAGATAGCTTTCCATGTAGGATATGGCGCAAGCAAGTTCTTCAGAAGGATAAACGCTTTTGAGATGTTCTGGCATGCAGAGGGCATGAAGTCAGCATTCAGGGGAGAAATCATCCTCAACGGAACAAAGTATCTGCTGAAAGAGGAGACCTGCAACGGCTATTCCGACAAGAACTGGGGCGGCGATTTCACGAGCCCTTGGGTGTGGCTCTCTTCGAACAATCTGAAGAGCATGATCACCGGCAAGAAGCTGGAGAACAGCGTGTTCAACATCGGAGGCGGCAGACCGAAGGTGTTCTTCATAGCTCTCAACAGAAAGCTCCTTGGAGAGTTCTATTATGAGGGAAAGGATTATGAGTTCAATTTCTCAAAGTTCTGGACTCTGTCGCGCACAAAGTTCGACTGCTGGGAGACTGATGACGAGATACACTGGCATGTACTGCAAACCACTAAGAACGCGAAGCTTGATACTCAGATCAGGTGCTATAAGAAAGATATGCTGAACATAAAGTATGAAGCTCCGACAGGATACAAGAAGCACAACAGACTGTGGAACGGCGGTAACGGTACAGGCACGCTGAAACTGTATAAACGCTCACTGTTCGGCGGCAAGGAAACACTCATCGACGAGGTGTACGCTGAAGGCATAGGATGCGAATACGGTGAATACTGCGATCCGGAACAGTAACTTTACAGGGGATGCGTTAAAGACATTCATTGACTCCGTAATGGAATAAGGAGGTACATAAGTGAGAATACTGTTCAGGGGCGGAATGATATATGATGGAACCGGCAGAAGACCCTGCGCCGGAGACGTCCTTATTGAGGACGACCGTATAGTTAAGGTAGCTGAAAACATAGATGATAAAGCTGATAAAACGGTTGACATCACTGGGTATCAGATATGCCCGGGACTTATAGACGCGCATTCACATAACGATTTCTTCTATGACAGAGAAGACGCAGAGAAGTATTATAAGCCATTCATTGAGCAGGGCATAACCACTCAGATAACCGGCAACTGCAGCTTTTCACCGTTTGGCATGGAGGAGGACACTCCATACAGAGACAAGATAGGCGGCGGCCTTTTCGATGCTCAGCATCCGGGAAGTTTCGCTGACTTTAAGAAGCGTGCTGAAGGTAATCTGTTTGTCAATCTTGTTCCCCTTATCGGACAGGGCTCTGTAAGAGCAGGCATGACCGGCTATGATCCGGCTCCGTATACACCGGAGCAAATCGAAAAGGAGCTCAGCTATGTGCGCGAAGCCATGGAAGGCGGAGCTTTCGGCGGATCACTGGGATTCATGTATGAGCCTGACAGATACGCGAAGGAAGATGAGATAATTGCATTTGCGAAAGAGATCGCGAAGTATGACGGCATCGTTACGATCCATCCGAGAGCATGCTCAATAGTAAGCGCAGATTATCCGCTCCTCACTAAGAAGTCACACCTTGAGATGGGACTCGACGAGGCTGTGGACATAATGCATAAATCAGGCTGCAGGCTGGAGTACAGCCACCTGATCTTTACCGGCCAGAGGAGCTGGAAGCTTCTCGACAAAATGCTTTCTACGTTCCATCGCGAACATTACACGGGCAATCCGATCGCATTCGACAACTATGTGTTCCACTACGGAGCTTCCGTCATAACGGTAGTATTCCCTGAGTGGTACGCTCAGCTCAGCAGGGAAGAGGCTGCAAAGCCTGTAAACCGCCGCAAGCTTGAGCTGACCATTCTCATGTACCGCAAGGTGCTGGGCATAGACTGGGATGACATGGTAGTTGCTTATATATCGGACGATCATCCGGAATACGAGGGCAGGACTATACCGCAGATCGCACAGGAAGAAGGAGCTTCAGAACTTGATACATACCTGAAATTGGTAGAACTTTCAAACCGCGCGGGAAGCATATATCTCGGCAAGTACTATAATGACGAGATCGTGCACCGCCTGATGAACGACGAGCTTTCGGTATTCATGACCGATGCCTGGGTAGAGGAGAAAGGCATGCAGAACATTGCGGCATTCCAGACGTTCCCGCAGTTCTTCATACTTGCGAAGAGGTATGGTATCCCAATTGAAAAGATAGTCCGCAAGATGACAGGAAAGACCGCAGACCGTTACAGAATCCCTGAGAGGGGATACCTCAGGGAAGGTTATAAAGCAGATATAACAGTCATCGATCTCGATCATATGAAGGTCGACGAGACAAAGCCTGACTTCCGCCCGGAGGGCATAGTGCACGTATACGTGAATGGCCATGCTGTACTGGAGGACGGCAGGTATACCGGCGGCAGAGCCGGAAAGGTAGTGCTTAAGAAATAAAGATATTGGGAGAGATTCATCCATGAAATCATGTACGGGAAAGGTCCTGAAGGTTGATCTGACCACGGGGACGACAGCAGTGGAGAAGATACCTGATGAAGTTTATGAGGCTGTGCTTTCGGGCAAGGGCCTCGGAGCCTGGTATCTGTATAAGAATATCCCGGCCGGAGCAGATCCGCTGGGTCCCGACAACATCCTGGGCTTCTGCTCGGGTGCCCTGACAGGCACCGGCGCATTCATGACAGGCAGATTTACCGTGGTCTGCAAGAGCCCGCTCACCGGAGGCTGGGGCGATGCCAACTGCGGCGGAGTCTTTTCGCCTGCGATCAAGCAGTGCGGCTATGATGCTATCTTTATAAGCGGCATCTCGAAGAAGCCGGTCTATCTCTACTGCGATAACAAAGGCGCCGAGATACGCGACGCTTCGCAGTACTGGGGACTCGATGCCGTAGAGGCAGAGAACAGGCTCCTTGAAGATAACCGCGGCGGAAAAACACCACGCGTAGCTGTAATTGGCCAGGCCGGAGAGAATCTCTCTCTCATTTCGGGCATATGCAATGAAGGCGGAAGGATAGCGGGGAGAAGCGGCGTTGGCGCTGTAATGGGCAGCAAGAAGCTGAAGGCAGTCGTTCTTGCAGGCAGCAGGCCGATGCCTTGCGCTGATCCGGAAGCGGTCAAGGCACTGTCAAAGGAGCTGGGCCGGAAGATAAACAAGATGTGGATCCCGAAAGGCATGGGAGGCGGCATCGGACTGATGGGCGTAAGCATGGGCGCGAGCCCGTTCGTGCTTCCGCTGGACGGATCCATGACGGCATATCTTTTCCGCGAATGGGGCACGCCTTCAAATACGCCGCTGGCTATAACAAGCGGCGACGGACCTCTCAAAAACTGGGGAGCCGGTCCTTCCGAGGTAAAGGGCATGCGCCTTGCACTGGACTACAATCCGGAAAAGATAAACAGGATAGAGGAAGCTAAATATCATTGCTATTCATGTCCTCTCGGCTGCGGCGGAAGGCTTGATATAAGCGATATAGGCTACAGCGAATACTATGAGACTCACAAGCCTGAGTATGAGACGCTTCAGGCGTTCGGACCTCTTTGCGTAAACAGGGATCTGAAGTCAGTCCTTTATATGAATGAGCTCCTTAACAGGGCAGGTGTGGATTCCATATCGGCCGGAAACACCGTCGCATGGGCCATAGAATGCTATGAGAACGGCATAATTACAAAGGAGCAGACAGACGGTCTAGAGCTCACATGGGGCAATTACGATGCTGAGATAGAGCTCCTGCGTAAGATGATAAGCAGGGAAGGCTTCGGAAATGATCTCGCTGACGGCGTGAAGAGAGCTTCAGAGAAATACGGAGGTAAGGAATACGCCATGCATGTAGGCGGACAGGAGCCGGGCATGCACGATACGCGCAACGATCCTCAGCTGGGCATACATATGGTGGCAGAGCCTGCACCGGGAAAGCACACCATCGGTATGTCGGTACAGTACGGAGCGATGTCGCTCTGCGATATCTGCAGCTGGGCCCCTCCGGCAAGTCTTCATCCGAAGTCAGAGGATATTGAGGCGACGGAGACGATAGCTCTTATTTCCAAGGCGAATGCATGCTACTCCATGCTCTTTGACGGTATAGGCGGCTGCTACTATGCAGAGATGATGGGTGTTCACATGTACAAGGCCATCGAATACATCAACGCTGCAGCAGGCTGGCATTACGACGGTGACCACTACATGGAGATAGGCGCCCGCATACAGACCATCAGGCAGATGTTCAACGTAAAGCACGGATACGAGCCGGCAGATGTAAAGCTGCCGAAGCGCATGCAGGGCATGCCGCCTCTTAAGACAGGTCCGCTCAAGGGTGTGACTCTTAAGAATGAAGAGCAGGTAGCGATGCACTGGAAAGTGTTCGGATGGGATGAAAAGACGGGCCATCCGCTGCCGGAAACGATAGAATCCCTTGGAATAAACAGATTGATGGAGGTATGACATGGCATTCAAAAAATCACCTGATTTTCACTATGAAAACTGTGTCAGCTGCAGCATATGCGTGCAGGCCTGCCCGGTTGGCGCCCTCAATCTGACACGCAGGGGAAAGAGCGGCAGGTACAGAAACCTGTTTCCTGAGCTTGTAAATAACAGCTGCATCGGATGCGGCCTTTGCGCAAAGAGCTGTCCGATGGAATGCATAACGATGGTGATTCCATATGAAGGTTAAGATATTCCCGCCAAGAGGCTGTGACAGGAGTGCTCTTGATGAAAGATATTGGGCAGATCTGCCTGAAGGAAGCACAGTTAGCGATGTTCTGAGAATAATAAAATGCAGTCCGGTCAGGGCAAAACTTCTTCTTGTGAGTGTAAATGGAGAGCATTCAAAACTCGATCATGTTCTCAGGGACGGGGACGTAGTTGGGTTTTTCTCGCTTGTCTCCGGAGGATAAAGTTAAACCTGCCTGAACAGCAGTTATTGCAACGGATTCTTCTGCGGCATATGCCATAAAGGCACATGTCGCTTTTATACTTTTTTGGAATATACTTTATGTTATATTCTGATATCTTTTTTAATTATATGCTATAATCATATATACGTTTATTAAGGTTAATATTTACTTCATAATCTCAGAGTCGCGTATGGGCAGACATATCATAATTGCCGGAAAGAGAAAAATCGGTAAGACCACACTTGTTGACCGCCTCCTGGAAGGATCCGGCGCAAGGGTCTATGGATTTCGCACAGCTCCCGGGAGAAGCATGAAAAAAGGTTACCGTTCTTTTTTTATACATCCTGCCGGAGCCTCGGTAAGGACTGAATCCGAAGAAAATCACATAGGGGATGGTAATGGAATACAGCCGGTCGCTTATCCTGAGGCTTTTGACGGTTATGGAGTTAAATGCCTTGAAGCTGAGCCCGGAGGCATCATAGTAATGGATGAGCTGGGGTTCATGGAAAAGAATGCTGAGAAATTCTGTGCACGGGTCCTGGAGCTCTTTGACGGAGATATTCCTATCATTGCGACAGCAAAATCGGGGCACGACATTGAGTTTCTCAATAAACTGCTTGTTCACCCTAACGCAGATGTATTTTACATAGATGCAGATAACCGTGATGAGTTATATGAGACTATCAGTTCTCTTATTGAGGAAAGAGGGGGGCTAGTATGAAAACTTACTCCGATACTGACAGAATCCGGATTAAAGCAACGATGAAGGCCACTATTCATATGGCTATGGTCGTTGCTGTTTTTTTAGCTGCTTTTTTCTGGATCGGATCGATACAGATTGTTTATGCTGAAGGTACAGATCTCACTATTAAGAAAGACGGTGAGGTGGTAAAAGAGTTTACTTTGGAGGAACTCGAGCAGATAGCTGCAGAGGAGGGCAATAAGATATGTACGTATTCCGCGTGGAATACTTTCCCTACATTTGATAAAAAGACGTATGCCTCTGTCACAGGTCCTACAGTAGACGCGGTACTTAAGAAAGCCGGCGTCAGGGATGCCGTGACTGATACGGGCACAGTCACATTCTCAGATGGCAGTTACGGAGCATCCTTCACAGGAAATCAGCTTTTCAATGAAAAAAGGTACTGTTTCCCGAACGGAGGACTTGCTGACCCTAAAACAGGTGCTGTGCCCGATGAATCCTACGCAGATGCCTCAGAGGTCGAAGCGGTAATATACCTGACCGGCGGCAAGGACGGTAATGTTCTCTGTGTAGGTCAGGCGGCACCTAACGATGAGAACAAGCCGGCATTTACCAAATATCTTGCGACAATAGAAATAAAGACCACACCAGCTTCACGGTGTGCAGTTCCTGAATCAGTTCCTGCTGACAGATCGATATGCAAAAAAGGGGAAGAAATAGTACTTAACGGGACAGGGCGCAGTATGGAATACATCTATTACACCCTGGACGGCTCAGAACCTGACTATGGGAGCACAATATATAACAGCGGCATGAATCAGGGAACTGAGACAAGACCTGTACTTCCGAACAAGTATGGAGTCTATCACCTTAAGGTGAAGGTGAAGGCATACGGAAAGCTGGACAGCGAAGTGGCTGACTTCAGATATTATGTCGGGCCATCAACTGAAAAACCGACTCTGAAGCTGACCGCCGGCAAACGCAAAGTTACTGTCAGATGGAGCAGGGTCTCAGGCGCTACCGGATATGTTATATACAGGTCGACTAAAAAGTCCTCGGGCTTCAAGGCAGTCAAAACCATAAAAAAGGGCGGCACGCTAAAATATGTAAACAAAAAGCTTAAGAAGGGCAAGAGATATTACTATAAAGTCCGCGCTTACAGAACTATGGAAGGCCGAAAAGTTTACGGCAGATACTCAGCCGTAAAGAGCACCAGAGCCAAATAGCAGTGTTGATAATCAGATCGTACAGATCTGGATCATATAAAAAGGTTATTGTGAATAGTACAGGAAGCTAAAGGAGGAAAGGTATGAGTAACCGAAAGGGAGAAAACCTGATCAGACTGGTAACTGCGAGACTTCTCGTGATGTTCCTTGCCATGGCAATGGTATTCACGATGATGCCTGTGGCAGACTATGTATTCGCTGCTGATGAAACATCGACTGCGGTATTCAGCGTATCAGGTGATGATCTTGTGACATCGCTCAGCTACGATTCGATCAAGACTCTTAAAAACGATGAGAACATTAAGCCGCTTATCAAGGAAGGAGTTGTATTCCGTACTCTTAACAGCAGCAACACAGAGGGGTCCGCTACTGTAACAGGTGTTACTGTGGAAGATCTTCTCAAGCTCGCTGGTTTCAAGGATGGCAAAGAACTTGATACCGTGACTGCAACTGCTGAAGACGGATACAGCAAGACATATACGGCCGATCAGATCCTCAAGGAAGACCTGCAGGGCAACAAAGCCATGTTTGTCTGGGATGACGGGGGCGAGAAAGTTCAGGAAATGGCGGTCGGACAGTTTGCAGCAGATGAGCAGAATAAAAAACTGTGGGTAGCAGGTAACACCATTACGCTTACAGTGACTGCTAAAGATGCCGGATCATCCGGTACTGATCCTTCGTCAGATGGGGATAAAAAGCCTGACACAAAACCTGAAGGACCGGTTCTCAGTGTAGTCGGCGATGATCTGTCAGCTCAGCTCAGCTATGAATCGATCAAGATCCTTAAAAATGATGAGAATGTAAAGCCTTTCATTAAAGAGGATGTAGTATTCCACACACTTAACAGCAAAGAAACAGAAGAGGATTTTACAGTAACGGGTGTTACTATCGAAGATCTTATCAATCTTGCAGGAATCAAGGATGGCAAAGAACTTGACTCGGTGCTGATCGAAGCTGATGACGGATACAATACGACTTACACAGCTGACATGATCATCAATGCTGATATCCAGGGCAACAAGGCTATGTTCATCTGGAGTGAGAATGGTGAAAAAGTTCAGAAGACAGCGATCGGACAGTTCGCTGAAGGAGAGATGAACAAAGGCAAATGGGTCAAAGGCGAGACTATTAAAATCACCGTCACTGCCAAGGATGTACCTGCTCCTATTGTTCCTTCAGTAAAGAGGCCTGGCAAGGTCACCATAAAGAGCGTGACTTCAAAGAAGACATCAGTCACACTGAAGTGGAAGAAGGTGTCCGGCGCAAAGGGTTATGTTGTTTACAGATCGACCAAGAAGTCTTCCGGTTTCAAGGCAGTCAAGACCTTCAAGAAGGGCAGTACTGTTAAGTTCACCAACAAAAAGCTCAAAAAGAACAAGACTTACTACTACAAGATCAGAGCTTACAAACTGAACAGCAAGGGCAAGAAGGTATTCGGAAAATACTCAAAGGTCAAGAAGATCAGAACAAAGAAGTAACAGACTGAAAAAACCAGACAGGATCATTCCGGTACTTTTCAGAAAAGTACATGAGTCATCTGTAAATACGGACTGGAGGATGACAGCATGAATAATACAGGAATCAGAAAAAAGCTGGCCGGGTTACTGGCCGGCTTCCTGTCTCTGGCGATGGTGCTTGCCATGGCTCCCGCCGGAGACTTATATTCTTTTGCGGCATCAGACGATGCCATCGATTACAGTGACAGCCCTTATAAGCATGTCAACAACGGAGGCATTACCGGTCAGGACGGGCCTTACAACATTGATGCCATTACCGGAGCGACACTGACAATAGAGGGCCCGGGAGTAAAGACGAGCGTTCCTCTCTCTGTAAGAGATATGGAGTCTCGTGATACAGGTTACTCCAGAGCTGTATATAAAGACAGTAGAGGCGGCAAAGAAACATCCATGATGTATGAAGGCATGGATCTTTACTATCTGCTGAATGAGATGTCTTCGGGCAGCAGCGGCATAGTACTTACCGACTCAGCAAAAAAAGTGACGATCAAGAACAGGAACAGACAGACCATATCGACCTTCGATCTTGAAGATGTCACTAAAGCACATAACGACGGCAACCCGATACTCATAGCATACGGAACTGCCGGCGCTGATGGCTCATCGCCTGCTCCGTTCGTATTTGACGGGGCTACCGGAATAATACCGGGTCTCGGCAATGATGATGGCTGCCTTAAGCTGGTTTACGACACCTCAAAATACGGAAGCAACACAGGCTACACTAGATTCAGCAACATGGCATACGTGTATGTCGAGGAGGGAGCGCGGCCGGGCTTCAAGCATACTGTTGAGGGTAGTCCGTACAATGCTGTCGAAAACACACAGGCCATTATCAGCGTTACCGGCGACAAGCTGGGACGCGAGGTCAATTATACGATCGAAGAGATCGAGAATATGGTTGAATACGATAGTTCAGGAGGGGTAGTCGACAACGGATACGGATACAGAGACAACTACAGCCTGACTAATACAACGTACTGGTATGTAAATGAGTACGAAGGAGTAAGGCTCTGGAGCCTGCTGCTCCGTTCGGGACTCGACCCGGGACTTTCGAGTGACTCATCGACCGTCGTCAACTATCTGACTTCAGATAATTACTCCGGTACGGATAAATTCACTCTCAGGCAGATAGCTGATGAGAATGCTTTTGGTTTTTATGAGAAGAACTCGAGCGATACCAATGACGGTAAATACGTACCTAACGAAAATATACGTCAGGGCGATGATGTGAATACGGGAGATAAGCTGGCAGTCGGATACCCTGTGCTGCTTGCATATGGAGTCAATGGATATCCTTATGTCATCAGCTCTAAGCTCGATGGCTACCTCAGCGGTCTTTCGAATGACGGCGGGCCTGTCAGGGTAATTTCGGGCAAGACAGCCTATAACCACAACAACGGTTCCAGCCAGGCACAGAAACTGAGCGGTATCGTAGTAGGAGAAAACACATATCACTATGCATCTCACAAATATCACTCTGATAAGGTGTATCAGGATCTGGCAGGCAGTAATCTGAAGGTCGACATCAAAACGACTGCAGGCGGTTCCATTAAAAGCAAGACTCAGAGCTACACCGTAGGGGATATTGAGGAGATCATATACGGCGGAAAACTGACAGCTACACAGCTCAGCGATGCAAGGGTCAAGGCAAAATACGATCTGGGCTCGGGCTCTGATGTTTATGAAGGAATGAGCATCGCGTATTTCCTGCAGAATGTCGTCGAGATGTCGGGCATCTCCGGAACGATCAGATTCACAGGTTCAGATGGAAAAACTCTGGAAGCGTCACTTGCGGATATTCTTTCGATGGATGACGGCTACAATGCCGATACCGGAGTATCCGGACTGCTGCCTGTACTGGCTTACGGAAAGAACGGCATGCCTCTCGCGAAGGGAAAGACTGCTTCAGACGGATATGTCAGTACGGTCAGGCTGGCGGCAGGCACACAATTTGAGAATGAGGTGTTCATTGACAATCAGGGCGGGCCGCTTCAGGTGATCATACCGGGGTCAAAGGACGGAAGCAGATCAGCGCAGACTTTGTCTGATGTGGTTTCCATAACGGTAGATCTTGAACCTGACAATTATGCTCATATCGATGCTCCTTATGACTCTTATGAAGACAGTGAGATAACGATTTCCGGAGAAGGCACCAATCTCACCGGTCCTAAGATTTTCAAGCTCTCAGAACTGGAGTCAAAGCAGACATTCGCAGGCACATACGACTACAGTCTTCGCAAGAACAGCGGAGATACATCTTCTATAAGATTCAGAGGCATAAGACTTTATGATTTCCTGAGATCATCCAATGTAGGGCTGAAGCCTAATGCAGACAAGGTGATCATCACCTGCAGAGACGGCAGCAGTATGGAATTCAGTATGGATGCCATCATCAGGAAGGATTATGTCAACACAGCGGACAGCACCGTTACAGAGCTTCCGCCTATGCTGGCTTACGGATCAGCGGCAGTTTCCAATTCAGACAAAAAGGACGGCAAGCCGCTCGTTACAGGAAAGGACAGCGCAGGTTATGTCGACAGCTATTCGAACAGCGGCGGTCCTGTAAGATTCGTAATAGGGCAGAAGGATGCGAACGATGCAAACGCGGGCAGCTGCCTTTCAGACGTTGTATCCGTTGAGGTGACAGCATCTGAGATGATCAACTGGAACCACAGCAGCTCGGCCACATTCGAGACTTACCTCGACAGGAAGGTGACTTTCGAGGCTGTAGATCCTGACAGCAAGGTGATATTCTCCAGAGAACTGACAGTCCTTGAACTGGAGTCAATGAAAGACCTGATCACGCAGCAGGGACTTCATCTTAAAGTAGACAATGTCTGGGAGGGACTGAATTTCTGGAATCTCTTAACCACGGTCATGGACGGCGTGGATGGACTGAATGATCCGGTTGCAATCAATGTCATAGCCATGGACGGCTTCTCCTATAACGTTATGGAGCAGGGACTGGATGCGATCAAAAATGGCGTCAAGGATGGCGGGAGCTATTACCCTATAATGCTTGCATATGGCTGCGACGGAGTTCCTCTGGCTCAGTTCGGCAAGAACGATGAGGCCGGGCCGGGCTACGATTCGTCCATTGATAACGGCAACGGTCCTATGAGGCTTGTAATACATAATGCCAACGGCAAGAGCGCGGGCAACGTTGTAAAGATACAGGTCAAAGTCAAGACCAGTGCTGTAAAATTCGATGTATTCCCGGGAACTTCAAAGGATGGACAGCTGCCTATGGCGGGCATAAGATCGACTGCCATGGATAATGACGGAAACCTCTGGGTAGGCACTTACGGCGGCGGTGCTGCGTACAGAGCCAAGGGCTCAAATAAATTCGTTGTTTACAACAAGGCATCAAAGCCGGCTCTTGAAACGACATTCGTTTCGGCGATCTGTCCTGATGATAAAGGCGGCGTCTACATGAGCCAGAACGCAAGCTATACAAACCCATCGGATAACAGAGGCCTGGCATACATGAAGGGCAAAAAGATAAAGCTGTACCGCGCGCCTGACACAGTTCCGGACGACTATGTACAGGAGGTCAAGATCGACTCTTCAGGCATTGTCTGGATAGGCTCTTTCGGAGGTCTTACAAAGTTTGATCCTAAGGCCGGCACATGGAAGACATGGAACAAGTCAAAGGGCTTCCCTGCGAAGTCTGTCGACAACATCGAAATCGACAGCAAGGGAGGCATATGGTGCGGTTTCTATCCGAGCTCAGATGCCGATGACGGTTCAAAGCCTTTCAAAGGAGGATTTGCTTATTTCAAGGACGGCAAGGTCGCAAATGTATATAAGTACACTTCACCAAAAGATGCGAATACCGGCGCTTACAGACTCGGGGATGTATGGATCAGGGACATTGCTGTGGACAAAGACGGCGGTGCGTGGATCGTAGCTTCAGGATCATACGCCGGCATGGCTAATACCGGAGGAAAAGTCTGGTATGTGAGCTCACCTGGAGCAAAAGCTAAGGAATTTACAGGATTCGATCTGTTCGGCGAGAAGACTTTCACGCAGGACTCTGAACTGAGAATGGTCACTGTCGATCCTGACGGCGGACTGTGGTTCGGAACATCCAAGGACGGCGTGTTCTATTGTGAAGATGCGGATATCAGCAGCGGAAAGCTGACCCTGACTGCGCAGTACTCCTCGGCAAAAGGATCGTGGGATGAAGGGTATGACAACATCTACAGTCTGGACTTCCACGGCAGCACCCTCTTTGCAGGCTCATCGGGCGGTCTCGCGACACACGAGTTCACGTTCAGAAACGACGGACGTAAGGATATCTCAAAGTCCAAGGTCGTCCTTTCACATACCGTGTATACCTACAACAGGAAAGTGCACAGACCTAAGGTCGTAAGTATCGGAGGCAAGAAGCTTAAAAAGGGTGTGGACTATACTGTCAGGTATTCCAAGACTTCACCGAAGAACGTCGGAAGGTATAGCGTTACTGTGACCGGCATAGGTAAATACAAGGGCAAAGTAAAGGTGAAATACAGGATCAGGCCTAAGGGGACTTACATAAAGAAGCTCACGAAGGGCCGCAAGGCATTTACGGTCAAATGGAAGAAGCAGTCTGCAAAGATGCTGAAGTATCGTATCACGGGCTACCAGATCCAGATAGCGACAGACAGGAAGTTCACAAAGAACAAGAAGACTTTCAATGTCAAGGGTTATAAGAAGACAAGCAAGAAGATCACCAAGCTCAAAGCCGGCAAAAAATACTATGTACGTGTCCGTACCTACAGGACTGTCAGCAAAAAGAAGAACTACTCAAAGTGGAGCAGGTTCAGAGCTGTAAAGACACGGTGACAGAGCAATAAAAGCCCTTATTGCAGTTGCAGGGATAATTGTCCTGGAATTATAATACAGGTAAACAAGGCCCAGGAACTTATGGGTACCGGTGCGTGACAACTGTATAAGGAATACTTCATTGGGCAGAGAAAAGACATTGAACAGCATAAACAGGAGAGGGGGCCTCATAAACGCGGCCCTCTTTCTGGTGCTGCTGTTTCTTATCCTTATATGCCTGTGCGTGGGGAAGTATTCCATTTCCGCTGGTGACTGCTTGAAAATCCTTGTCGGACAAATCTTTCATTTGGAACAAAACTGGAACGGGATGGATGAGAACATGCTTCTCGGAGTGAGGTTTCCGCGCACGATGGCTTCAGTGATGGTAGGGGCATCGCTCGCGCTTTCAGGAGCAGTTTACCAGGGCATATTCAAAAACCCGCTTGTATCACCTGACTTTCTCGGAGTTTCATCAGGCGCATGCGTGGGAGCCGCAATAGCGATACTCATGTCATTGCCTTCAGGGCTTGTGCAGGTATCAGCATTTCTGGGAGGCCTTGCTGCAGTATTTCTCACTGTAGCCATACCGGGGCTTATGCGAAGCGACTCCAACATAATGCTGGTGCTCTCAGGAATAATAGTCGGCGGAGCCATGTCGTCAATACTCGGCTTCATAAAATACATAGCGGATCCTGAAACCCAGCTCGCGGCAATAACGTACTGGCAGCTCGGCAGTTTTGCATATGTCAATAACGCTGCTGTACTGAGCGTGCTTCCGCTCAGTATTATTGCCACTTTGGTGCTGCTTGCGATGTCGTGGTGGATCAATGTGCTGTCTCTGGGAGAGCAGGAGGCTAAAAGCCTTGGAGCAGATGTCAGAAAGCTGAGAGGTATCTGCATCATATGCTCTACAATACTAACCGCAGGTGCTGTCTGTATATCCGGCACAATTGGCTGGGTAGGTCTTGTAGTTCCGCACTTCGGTCGTATGACAGCAGGATCTGACAACAGGATATTGCTGCCGGCATGCTGCTGCATGGGCGGAATATTCATGCTGCTGGTCGATACCGTTACCCGCATAATCGGACCGGCTGAGATGCCGGTGAGCATACTTACAGGTCTGATAGGAGCTCCGTTCTTTGCCTGGCTCCTGTACCGCCAGAGGAGGAATGTCAGATGACAAGTGAAGCAGTCTATGAGGTCAGAAATCTGTCATTCAGCTATCCAGGATATGAACGCAAAGTACTGGACGATGCTTCGCTTATCCTCAGAAGAGGTGAAGTGCTTTGCATTCTGGGTCCTAATGGCGCGGGCAAAACGACTCTGCTCAACTGTATGGCAGGGCTTCTTACGCCTGAGGCAGGAGAGATCATGCTGTGCGGCAGAGATATTCGCACTATGAATGTGAAGGAGATAGCCTCGCTTGCAGGATATGTGCCTCAGCTTCATACACCTGCTTTCGACTACAGGGTCATAGATTTTGTGCTTATGGGCAGAGCGCCGGAGACCGGCATGTTCGGAAGACCCGGAACTGACGATGAGCATAGGTGCCTGGATATTCTGGAGGGAATGGGACTGGGGCATCTGGCGTATAAATCATATCTGGATATAAGCGGAGGTGAGAGGCAGCAGCTTCTTATCGCCAGAGCAATAGTTCAGGATCCTGAAGTGGTACTGTTCGACGAGCCGACCGCACATCTGGACTATGGCAATCAGCACAGAGTTCTAAGACGTATCAAACAGATGGCATCTGAAGGCTATTCTATAGTGATCACTACGCACAATCCGGACCACGCGCTCCTTTTGGGCGATAAGGCAGCTATCGTCAGCCGCATCGGAAAGATCGTGCAGGGAGACAGCAGCTTTATCCTTACTGAGGAAACACTGAGCGAAGTATACGGAATGGATATCCGCATAAGATATATTGAAGAACTCGGCAGGACTTCCTGTCTCGTGCCGGGGCTATAAAAAAGACCCGGCTCAAAAGGAATTTGAAGAAATGAGTTCTGATACACTCAAATTGAAAAGCCACATAAAGAAAAGAGCCTTATCTGTTATCGTACTGATCATGGCTGCCGTTTTGATGCTTTCAGGATGCGGAGTCAGCAGCGGGGGCGCTGCCTCGCCGGATAAAGCGCCCGGTACGGTGATCTCCGAGACTGAGAATGAACTGACTATAATAGATCAGGCAGGCAGGGAGGTCACAGTAAACAGGGATCCGCAGTCTATCGCTCTGTGTTACAGGGTAGTAGTCAGGTTCCTGCTGAACCTTGGCGTGGGAGACAGGATAAGCGGTATGGGAAAGACCGAACCATTTCTCGAAGATGTGCAGCCTTCGCTTAAGGAAACCGTCGATGTCGGAAAGGGCGTAGCTGACATAGAGGCACTCGCATCCCTTAAGCCTGACCTTTTCATACACAAGGCGTCAGATACGGAGACCCTTGATGCGGTACAGAATATAGGGATACCTTCTGTGGGCATAGATGTTGAGAGCCCTGAAGAAATGCTGACAGCCCTGGATATACTGGGCAAAGTCTGCGGTGCAGAGGAGCGTGCTCTGGAGCTGTCTGAATATTATGAGACGTCAGTCGAAATGACGCTTGAGCTTGCGGGCACTGTCAGTGATAATAAGAAAAAGACTGCGATAGTCATGGGGTCTTCCATAGGCAAGGTTGCCGACGGATCCATGCTGCAGGGAAAGATGCTCGAGTCTGCGGGGGCTGTGAACTGCGCTGCCGATCTCAAATCAGCAGAACTCTGGCCGACCGCAGGTACAGAGCAGATATTCAGCTGGGATCCCGACTATATATTCATAACAGGAAGCGGTGCTTCATATACAGCCGATGACATATACTCTGACCCGGCATGGTCAGAAATGAAAGCTGTTAAGGGAAAGCACGTGTTCATGATACCTTCAGCGTACGATTCCTGGGAGTTCCCCGGAATAGTGAGCTCGCTTGGCATCGAATTCATGATGAGCACAATGTATCCGGAACTTCTGTCAGATGAACAGCTTGAGCACGATGTTACAGATTTTTATATGATGGCCTACGGAATGGAGCTCAGCAGGGAAAAACTCGGCTACTGAGGCATAAACTCAATGGAGAAACAGGCAGACTGGGGAACAAGAATACTCGCTTTGATATCAGTATTTTTTCTGATGCTGTCACAGTTCATATGGTTCATGCCGTTGAGATCTGACGCGGAAACAGCTGGTGATGAACTCGTGGTTCGTGTGCAGTATTACGGTGAGATAGGCGATAAGATACGTGAAAAAGCGAGGTTCAGCCGAAGCGAACTCGAAGCCATGGGAGCTTCGACATGGTACTATACCAACATAACCAGAGTCGGCACAGTAATGTCCATGGCAGCGTACGGGCCTGAAGTGCTCACCATCATAGAAGCTGCAGGAATAGATACCGGATCTATTGGAAACATAACTTTCCGCACTACTGATGGATATACCAGGAATTTTACGGTAGACAAGCATCTTAGAGCCGAAAAATACTATTATCCGAACCTGGCCTCGTGCTATGAAAGGAATGAAGACGGAAATGCGCTGACACCGACTGAAGGAGCCATAGATGGTAAGCAGCCAGTTCCCGCTATACTAGCGCTTGAATTCGGTGAGTCAAAACAGCCCGGCGTGCACGCAGAGGATCTTGAGATGAGTACGTCACGCACATACAGATTCTGCATGGGACAGTCAGATCTTCAGGAGGGCAGGATGACAGACCCGTCAGACGGCGGTGGAGATATCTCATCCATGGAATCATGTCATAGTATATATGGTATTGACATAACGCTTACAGGGTCGCCGATAAAAGGCCTGAGCCTCGACCTCGATGATCCTGATATCAAAGTCGGAAGCATGAAGAGAATCTCGGCCACTTTCAGTGTTGATGAAGCTTTTGACGGCGCCTTCTCAGCAGAGGATCTCACATGGACGAGCAGTGATGAATCGATTGCTACAGTAAGTCCGGATGGAGAGGTCACTATACACGGGAGTGGAGCGGTCACCATCACGGCAACAGCACCTGACGGTACCACCGCGGAGATAGTCATCAACGGAATCGGCGAGGATGATGAAGCGTCTTCTGAAACTGTCGAAGACGATGAAGAAACGGTCATTGTTGAAAACGAAGAAGAACCGGTCATCATCGAAACTGATGAAGATGATCAGTCAGAAAGTGATACTGAAAAGAGAACCGACGATATGAGTGAAGATAAAAACAGCAGCGATGAAGAGGCCGCTGAGGAGAAAACTGAGCCGGCCGGTCAGGTGACAATAAACGCAAGAGAGATAATCCTGGGCGATATTGTAGTAGAGCAGGCCAGTCCTCAGGACGAGTTGAGAGCCAGGATGGCAGAGGATGCAGAGGCTTTGGATGAAGCTGAAACGTACAGTCGGGAAGCGGCTGCCGGAACAGCAGCAGGCACCGGTCTCTTATGCGGGGCAGGAGCGATAGGCAGGGTCATAAGATACCGGAAGGACTTCAGACCAAAACATTAGTTAAAGTATAAAAGTTTAATGCAATAAACAAAAAGAGGGTGATAGTCATGTCAGGCGCAGTCAAGGATATACTCAGAGTGATAAGCAGCGCTTTGCAGATTCCTACAATAATAATTTTGCTGATCCTCATAGGCATTGCGGTATTTATGCTCGGATCCATAATAGCTGAATATTTCACTGATCACAGGAAGCTAAAGACCAGCATACCTTTGCTGATCGAAGATATACAGGGCAGCAGCTCATCCAAAATGTATAACATAATTGACGGTGCGGGCATTCTGCCAAGACAGAAAAAGGCCCTCAAATATCTTATAGGCAAAGTTTCATATCCTGATGACACCAGGGAAGCGCTGGCCCGCCAGCTGATTGCTGAAGAAGAGGCGAGGTACAGAAAGATAACGAAAGTGACTGACATAATAGCCCGTATTGCTCCGATGTTCGGCCTTATGGGTACTCTGATACCTCTTGGACCGGGACTGATAGCACTTGGACAGGGAGACACCAAAACCTTGTCTGATTCACTTCTGATCGCCTTTGATACAACCGTGGCCGGACTCATATCCGGTGCCATATCTTATATCGTATCCGGTATACGCAAAGGCTGGTATGATCAGTACATGACTGCTCTGGAGACATTGATGGAGACTATACTCGAAGAGCAGTCACAGGCAAGAATGAGAGCTTACGCCAGGCTGAAGGAATCGGAAGCGCAGAAGAAATAGCAGAGAGGTACCCGGAAGTGAGACTCAGACAGAATAAACATCTCAGGAGGCAGTATATAGAAGAGGACTTCAGCCCTATGGAAGGTGTCGGCAACATGGCTGACGCCATGCTTGTATTCGCCTGCGGCATTCTTCTGGCTCTTATCATCAGCTGGAATGTAGAGATAAGTGAACGGGGAGAGATAAGCCAGCAAGGCACAAAATATGAGGTGGAGAACATAGGGCAGCAGGCCGAGCAGACGATCGATCCTGATATAGAGCTTGAAGAGATGGGCAAGGTCTACAGAGATCCTGAGACAGGAAAGTACTACGTTATAGAGGACAACTGATGATCGGAAAACGACATGGGAAAAGACAGTATGTGATCTTTTCCTGTATGATGATGGCACTGACCTGTCTGATGATGACACTGGTGCTTTCGTCATGCGGAGTGGATGACATAGATATAAGCGAATATTCGGATGCGCAGATAGAACTGACCGGTCTGGGTGATGAACCTGTTGTTTTGACTCCGGCTGACCTTAAGGCCATGGACTGCAAAACTCTGAAGACCGAGAGCACGAGCGACAAGATAGGCAAAGTGAGAGCGACAGGTCCGGAACTAGATACAGTTCTTGGAAACTACGGAACATCAAAAGCAGATTTTTCAAAAATCATAATAAACGGTTCCGATGAGTATGATGTTAAGCTGCTGAACGACTACATAACGGAACATAAGATATACCTTGCTATCGGTATCGACGGAGAACCTCTGGATGAGGAAAGCATTCCGTGCAGGATCATAATTCCGGAATCCGATTCGGCATATTGGGTAAGGATGGTCAAATCGATCGAGTTTGTTAAGTGAGCCGCTTACAAGAGGTTTATGATGGTATACGATGAGGTCTGGGCGGTTGATGCGGAGCGCATAAGAGCTTTTTTCAGTAAGAGTCCGGGTGATGTCACAGTAATACAGCTGGCTGACAGGACCCTTGGGTCGATGACTGTGCCCCAGACCCGTATCATAATCTCCGGAGAAAACGCGGATGAACTGTACCGCCGCTTTTACCTGAGTTTCATGACTGCAGGAGGTTAGAAGCATTGTAATATTAAAACAGACCGGGAGAGATCCCGGTCTGTTTACTTTTACAATGTAGAATTACAGCGCTTCGTAGCCGAATGTGCTGGCCATTACACGTGCCATTCTTTCCTTGCGGCAGTTGTCGCAGAGACAGTCTTCATCGTTGCCGCTTCTCTTTGCTGCTTCAGCGATCTGCTCAGGCGTACCGATGACTTCTCCGCAGCGCTCGCAGTGAACAAGGTCGAAAGTCTTGCCCCAGATGGTTCTGGTTCTGAAGTTTTCGACCATTTCAATCGCTTTCGTAGGGCATACCTTGGCGCATGCTCCGCATCCTATGCATACGCTGCTTGGGTCTCCGTAAGGAGTAGAAATAGCCTTCGTGATACCTCTGTTTACTGTGGAGATAGCTCCGACAGACAGGGACGCACAGACTTTTGCGCATAGCCCGCACATGACGCATTTTTCGCCTTCTACCTTGATGAATCTGTCGACATCAGGTACTTTATAGTATTTGCACATTCTGGCGATCTCAGGGCTGTCAGGCGCGCGCTTGGCGAGCAGTGTGAGTATCATGGCGCGCTCACGCTGTATGCGTTCGCTGTTGGTTTCCACCTCGATCTCACCGTTTACAGGGTACACGCAGGATACCACGACGCTCTTTCTGCCTCTGTCAGTGATCTCAACGATGCACAGACGGCAGGCGCCCATGCCTTCTTCGAGAGAATCGTGCTGGCAAAGGGTAGGGATGGTGATGCCGTTGCGGCGCGCGATGTTAAGCAGGAATTCGCCTTTTTCGCAGGTGCATTCCTTACCGTCGATTTTTATAATCATTACGCCTGCCTCCCTTCTGTAAATACTGCGTCGAACCTGCAGGTCTCGCGGCAGCTTCCGCACGCTATGCACACGCTGGAGTCTATGCTGTGAGGCTGCTTAACTGATCCGGATATTGCACCTGCAGGGCATGCTCTCGCGCATGATGTACATCCTCTGCATTTTTCAGGATCGATCCTGAATGTAGTCAAGGCCTTGCAGACTCCCGCAGGACATCTGTGCTCGAGAATGTGAGCCTCATATTCATCCCTGAAGTATTTCAGGGTGGTGAGCACAGGGTTAGGAGCTGACTTGCCAAGAGCGCAGAGCGAGCAGTCTATCATGGTCTCGCCGAGAGCCTCGAGCAGATCGAGGTCTTCCATTTTGCCTCTGCCTTCACATATGTCTGTGAGGATCTCAAGCATCTGTTTGAGACCTTCACGGCACGGAGTGCACTTTCCGCAGGACTCTCCGCAGAGGAAGTTGACGTAGTATCTTGCCACATCCACCATGCAGCTGCGGTCGTCCATAACGATCATGCCGCCTGAGCCCATCATCGCCCCATATGCTTTAAGGGTATCGAAGTCGACCGGAAGGTCGAGCATGCTCTCAGGTATGCAGCCTCCCGACGGCCCGCCGGTCTGTACAGCCTTGAAAGGCCTGTCGCCCTTGATTCCGCCTCCGATATCGAATATAAGCTCGCGAAGGGTAGTTCCCATAGGCACTTCGACAAGACCTGTTCTCTTGACCTTACCTACAAGAGCGAATACCTTTGTGCCCTTGCTCTTTTCAGTACCGACAGAAGCAAAGGCTGCGCCGCCGTGACTGATTATGTAAGGCACGTTTGCAAGAGTCTCAACGTTGTTGAGTACAGTAGGCTGGTTCCACAGGCCTCTCTGTACGGAACGTATATACTTGGCGCGAGGCTCTCCGACCTTGCCTTCTACTGACTGCATCAGTGCGGTAGACTCTCCGCATACGAATGCTCCGCCGCCGCGTACTACTTCGAGGTGAAGCTTTCTGCCTGATCCGCATATGTTATCGCCTATGAAGCCGGCAGCTTCTGCGTCTTCAAGAGCCTTGCGGATGTTCTTTACCGCCAGGTTGTACTCGTCACGGATATAGAGGTAACCCTGCTCGGATCCGATCGCCAGCGCGCAGATGGCAAGTCCTTCAATTACGCTGTGAGGGTCTCCCTCGAGTATGGATCTATCCATGAAAGCGCCCGGGTCACCTTCGTCACCGTTGCATGCAACGTACTTAGGGAAGTTGTCATAACCCAGTGCAGTGCGCCATTTGCGTCCGGTAGGGAAGCCGGCGCCTCCGCGTCCTCTGAGGCCTGACGCGTCGATCTCGTCGATTATTTCTTCAGGAGTCATGCCCAGAGCCTTCTTCAGTGCCTCATATCCGCCGGAAGCGATGTAGTCTTCTATGTGGGCAGGTGATATTTTACCGATATTGCGAAGGGCGATCTTCATCTGAGGGGCATAGAATGGGTTCTCGTTCTGACTCCTTACGTATTCGCCTTTATCATTCCTGTACAGCAGCTTTTCAACCAGCTCTCCGTGAAGAACGGTCTTTTCGAGGATGTCCTTTACATCGGACACTTTGACATGGTAATAGGAGATCTCGTCAGGAAGGATGGTGACGAGCGGTCCGTTTTCACAGAAACCGTTGCATCCGGTGCGCTTTATATCGCATTCAACAAAGATGCCGCCATCTCCGGCTGTCAGACGTTCGAACTCTTCTGCGACCTTGGCGCTGCCGTTAGCCAGACATCCGGTGCCGCAGCAAATACGAATGGTTTTCATCTTTTAGCCCTCCTTCCTGTAAGATTCGATCACACCCGGAAGCTTTTCCATTGTCATCTTGCCGTAGTATGTGTCATCTACGACCATGACAGGAGCCAGAGCACACGAACCGAGGCAGTTCACCAGCTCAAGGCTGAAGAGACCGTCTTCTGTCGTTTCGCCGTCGGATATGCCCAGAACGCGGGTGACACCTTCTACGAGGGTCATGGAACCGCGGATGTGGCAGGCCGTACCGTCACACAGCTTGATGATATGCTTCCCCTTCGGTTTGAGTGAAAGCGCTTTATAGAAGGTCGCCATGGAATAGAGAGAGGAGAGGGGCACGCTCAGATAATCTGCCAGCGCCTCGAGTCCTTCTCTCGGGATATACTGGAATTCATGCTGCAGGTCCTGCATGATGGCCAGGCTGTAGTGCTGGTCTGCAGGATAGCTCTGCAGGATTTTATTGATTTTATCTACATTAACACCCAATTGTTCGTACCAGCCTTTCTGTTTAGCCCCCTGCTACAACAGGGAATACAAGTACGGTATCTGTGTCTTTAAGAGGAGCTTCCGGGCCGCCGATGAAATCTATGCGGCGTCCGTTTACCATGACAATGGAGCGGTCGCTTATGCCATTGCCGTCAGGAGTGAGAAGCTCAGCGCGGAATTTATCACCGAATCTGTCTGCGATCTGACGGCAAAGATCGATGACCGTGTCTGCTTTTCCGGGCCATTCCATCTCCTTGCATCCGGCAAATCCCGGATCACGGTAGTATGCGAAGTATTTTACTGTCATGGCTGACCTCCTTTGATAATGCACCAAATCCGGAAGCGGCATCTGCCGCCTCCGGATCGTTTGGTTGGATTTATCAAATAATATCAGAGTTTACTAGTTGAGGCCAAGCTCCGCATCCTTTGCAGGAGTAGGGATACCGTCAGCATCCCATCCGCGGACCTCATAGTACTCCTTGAGCATCGTATGGAGCTCGTTTACCTTGCCCTTGGCCGGTCCGTTCTTGAGCTCTTCTCTGAGCAGTCGAGGCGGGAGAGTATCCTTCTCGATGCCGGCTACGATGTTGAACTTCTTCTCGAGGTTCCAGATACGCTCGCCCTTGAGCAGGATGTCTTCATCAGACTCGCCGTCCCAGCCGCATGCTTCTCTGAGCATGCCTGCGATCTCAGGAAGTCCCTGTCCGAATGTTGTGAACAGGCAGATACCGGACGAGTCGCAGAGAGCTGTCAGATCCTGGAAGACCTTGAGCAGTGCAGCCTTGCCTTCTGTAACCAGCGGATCCATCGCTACAGGGATACCGAGTACCTCAGGGGAGATCATGTATCCTCTTACGTGGCAGCCGCCTCTGTTGGATGTGGCGTAGTTGAGGCCGATACCCTGGATAGCACGTCCGTCGTAAGCAGGCATCTCCTGCTTCTTTACGGACATCGAGAGTTCAGGGTGACCGTATTTCTCAGCCATGCGGTATGAGCCGAGGCCGAGGATCTTTCCGAAGCCTTCGCCCTTGCATGTCATTTCAGTAGCATCTACCATTGCCTGGGCATCACCGAATCTGAGAGGGAAACCGACTTCTTCTTCCTTGATGCAGCCCATCTCAAAGAGCTCCATTGCGCATGCAATGGTAGCACCCATTGTGATAGGGTCCAGGCCGTACTGGTTGCAGAGGAAGTTCGCTTTGCAAACAGCTCCGAGGTCTTCTACACCGCAGTCGGATCCGAATGACCAGCCTGCTTCGTACTCAGGACCTTCACCTCTGGACTTGAATGCGCCTTCAGCGATGTCGACGAGTCTGCCGCAGCCGATGGAGCAGCCGAAGCAGCCCTTGTTGCGGATCAGGTGTCTTGCAGCGAGAGTCTCGCCGGAGATCTCGTCAGCCTGTGGGAAGAGAGCTCCGTCACGGCCGTTGTTTACAGGAAGTCCGCCTACACCGTTTACGATGTTTACGAGGATCATAGTTCCGAGCTGACCGAGTCCTGCACCTGTTACAGGGTGTGCTGCGAGAGTTGCTCTTGCATCTGCGCATTCCTTGAAGAATGCATCAGGATGAGCTACCTTGACGGACTTTGTTCCTTTTACGGCGATGGCTTTGAGCTTCTTGGAGCCCATTACAGCGCCTGTGCCGCCTCTTCCGGCAGCGCGGTGCTTGTCGTTCATAATGCCTGCAAAGAGGACGCCTTCCTCAGCAGCTTTTGAGATGGTAGCAACTCTGAAGTTCTCGCCGCACTCAGCATAGAGAGCTTCTGTGGAGTCAAATACGTCCATGCCCCAGATAGCTTCGGCGTCTCTCAGCTCTACACAATCATCATTGATGTAGAGATAGACAGGCTTTTCCGAAATGCCCTCGAAGATGATGCCGTCATACCCGGCATACTTGAGCTCCGGTCCGAAGTGGCCGCCCGAGTTGGAAGCCTCGATGGTGCCGGTGAGAGGGGACTTGCAGATTACATTGTAACGTCCGCCAGATGTTGCAAATGTACCTGTCAGAGGTCCTGTCATGAAGATGAGATTGTTGCCAGGTCCGAAAACATCGCACTTAGGATTGCACTCATCGCAGAAATACTTGGTTCCCAGTCCTCTTGCGCCTACGAAATCATGTGCGCTTTTATCGTTGAGAGGCTCTTTTGTGATTTTTCCGCTTTCAAGGTTTACGCGGAGGATCTTTCCGACATATCCGTTATTCATCATTACGCCTCCTCTCCGATAAGATCTCTGTACTGTGCGCTTACTGCGGCTCTCTTATCATGGATCGCGTCAGTATCGACAAACTCGAGAGCATGGCCAGGGCAGAACTTTACGCATTTAGGATCGCCGTCGCACAGGTCGCACTTGAATACCTTCTTAAGAGCAGGATGATACGAGATGTTGCCGAGAGGGCATGCGTTCTCGCACATCTTGCAGCCGATGCACTTGTTGTAATTGATGACAACTGCATTGAACTCGTTGCGGGTGATGGCTTTAACAGGGCATACCTTCATGCAGGAAGGCTCTTCGCACTGCAGGCACATCATCGGAATGGCTACAGCGGCTTTCTCATACTCGAATACATGTACATTGGCATACTTAGGGTTGAACTCACCATAGTGGCCGAATGAACATGCAAGTTCGCATGTGCGGCAGCCGATGCATTTTTCCGGCTTTATCACTAACTGTTTCATAATATCGCGGGCACAAAAAGGCCCTTCACCTCCCTTATAAATACTTTTTATAAAAGACCAATATCTACGTATTTATTTTAATACAAAGATATTCCTCGAAATAATATCGGATAATGCGTTCCATATTGCTTTTTGGAATAAGCACAGAATATAATTCAATCATCATGAACATACAGAATCTCAGATATTTCGCAATAGTTGCCAAGCTCGAGAACGTTTCGAGGGCTGCAGAGCTGATGCATACCTCGCAGTCGTCCATTTCGAAGAACATTTTTACGCTTGAGGAGGAGCTGGGAACAAAGCTTTTTGACAGACACGGCAAAAAGCTCGTTCTTAACGATGCCGGAAAGAGATTTTTGCAGAGTTGCGACCGCATTCTGCAGGAAGCCGAGACTGTGACCAAAGATCTAAAGCACATGTCGACAGGAGATGACAATCTGATCAGGATCTGTGCCGTGGGAACGGACTCGCATCTGTTCACCTTCATGTCGATTTTCAAGGTGTCTTATCCTGAAGTGGAATATGCAGTTGACTCCATACCGGACCGTGAGGAGCTGCCTGACATCAACAAATACGACCTGATCATCTATCCTGATGAGCTTAAATACAGGAAGTTCAAGGGCATAGATTTCTATACCGAAAAATACCTGTTTGCCGTCAGAAACGACAATCCGCTGGCTGACAGGGTGTCGCTTCCGGTAAAGATGATGGACGGAATACCTATGGTCTTCCTTAATCACAAGCTGGAATACGAGTATCCTTACCACGTTTGCCTGGCTCAGACAGTAAAAATGAGCTCTGTTAATTTTGTCGACTCAAGGGATCTTCACAGGCAGATGATATCCAATGGCATCGCCTGCGGATTCGTGCCGGAAGGGAGCTCTGAAATCTATCGCAACGACAGCAGGATCAAACTGCTTCATCTGACAGATGACAGATTCTCAAGGCAGATGAAAGCCTGCTTCAAAAGAGAAAAGCACCTCTCCGTTCTGGGAGGTGCCTTCAGACAATCGATGATAGATTACTTCAATCTGCAAAGTGAATGATATCGAAGCTCATATCGGCGATCGAGCCGATCAGCAGGTTTTTCTCCAGCGGCACACCGAGGCCGCAAAGATATCTGATAGCTGTCGATGCCTCTATCGCAGCGCAGATCGCCGGTGTTACGGGCAGTGAAGTCTTTGATGCAGGTGCGTAGCCTTCGGGATACATCTGATGCAGAAGGCCCGATCCCGGCGGTACAAGCATTGCCTGCAGGTCCCATCCGCAGATGGCACCATGTACGATTGCAAGACCTGCCTCCGCAGCAGCGTCTTCAAGAATGAGTCTCGCTGCAGCATTATCCAGAGCGTCAACGACCAGATCAGCGTCCGCCATCAGAGCGGATGCGTTTTCTTTTGTAAGGAATTCGCAGACAGGAGTCACATCGATCGACGGATCGACGGCCTTTACGCGCTCAGCAGCTGCGAGAGCCTTCTTCTGACCGATGTTTTCAGATGTGCTCAGTATCTGCCTGTTGAGGTTCGATTCTTCAAATACATCTCCGTCAACCACTTTGAGAGCGCCGACTCCGGCTCTGGCAAGATATTCGATTATATTGCCGCCGAGTCCGCCACAGCCTACTACCAGAACCCTGCTCCCTGCAAGCTTTTCCATATCCGCTTCTGACAGGGCAGGGATGTTCCTGCTGTGTCTTGCTTTTATCTCTGACATCTCATACCTCTTTTCTCTTATTCAGAATGCGCCCGGCAACAGTGATACCGAGCTTTTCTCCCTGCGCAGAAGCGCTGTCAGCGATCTCATGCACGAAGTCCGCGTTACCGCAGAAGTGCAGCCATCGCGGATAGCCGTCCGCTGTTTTCAGGTCTTCCGCAAGTGTTTTGTCAGGCTCAAGTCCGAGCGCTGTTATGAGGGTATCGCATTCGATGAGCTCATCGATACCGCTGTCAATATGATGGAGCGTCACTCCTGTGATGTGCGGAAAGCCGTGAACTTCGGTAACTGTGGAGTTCAGTATGACCGGAATATCATATGCGCGGATGCATTCATCCTGATTCCGCTTCATTCCGCCTATATGGCCGTTCTGCTCAGCCATGCAGACCACAGTCTTTCCAAGCTGAACGAACCTGCGGGCCATTATCTGTCCGATGTCGCCGCTGCCCAGAATGAATATTCTGCTGCCCGTATCGTAACCACCGAGCTCGATCATCTCCTGGGCTTCTCCGGCGGTATGTATGCCTTCGGGTCTTGTACCTGCTGCAGAGAGCGACCAGAGGGACCTTTCCGTGCATCCCGTCGCGAGTATGCATTCGTCGAAACTGAACCTGCAGAGCCCCTCGGCATTCGAGACCAGAGCAGTCCTGTCCGCTGCCAGCGAGAGCACGCGGCATCCTGGGAGGTAGACTGCGGACGAATCCGCGAAACGGCGGAATTCCTCCCCAGAATACTCCGGACCGGTCATCTCCTTTCCGTATCTGCCAAGGCCAAAGCCGCTGTGGACGCACTGGTTCAGCACGCCGCCCGGGGCATTCCTGTCATCTGCGACCGTCGCCGAAACACCAAAATCAGAAGCAGCTGCAGCAGCCGCCATACCCGCCGCACCGCTTCCAACTATAAGGATGTCAGTTTTCAGAGTCTTGACCGGTGACATTTCAGCTCCTTTACATCGTTTTCAAAATGCTAACACGATTGAAGCTCATCTGCAAATGCGATATATTTAGAATTGGAAAAAGGAAAGGCGGCTGATGATTAAAACGGATGTGATCATTATAGGTGCGGGTCTGCTCGGGTGCTTCACAGCAAGAAACCTGACCAGATATGACATTGACGTCATCGTTCTCGAAAAGGAGGGCGATGTTTGCCGCGGCATATCCAAAGCCAACACAGGCATTATCTACAGCGGCTACGACCACAAGCCCGGATCCGAGAAGCACAAGCTCTGCATGCAGGCGAACGAGGAGTTCGACAGGCTTTGCAGCGAGCTCGAAGTGCCTTTCAGACGTCCGGGTTCGCTTATGATAAGCTACGGACCGAAAGCTGATGCCGTTATTGCCCGCAAGTACCGGGACGGTATTGAGGGCGGCACTCAGGGACTGAGACTTCTGAGCGGAAGCGAGGCTGAAGCAATGGAACCTGCGCTTGCGAAAGGTATAACAAGCGCGCTGTACTCATCAGAGACAGGCACGGTCGATCCCTGGGAACTCTGCATTGCCGCATATGAGAATGCGCGGGACAACGGAGCGCGGTTCGTATTCGGCAGCCGCGTTACTGATGTGAAAAGAGAAACCGGAGGATTCACTGTAGAAACGAAGGCTGAGACGTACTTCGCTAAAGCGGTTGTAAACGCAGCAGGTCTTGCATCGGACAGCATAAGAGAGATGAGCGAAAACCCTCTCATCCGGCTCTTTCCTACAGCTGCTGACTATATAGTGCTCGACAGGTCAGCTGGCAGCATCGTAGACCGCGTGATCTTTCATGAAGGAGAGAACGGAAAAGGACTCACTCTCGTTCCGACTGTCGACGGCAATCTGCTGATAGGGCCTACAAACAGGGAGGCGTCAGAAGAAGAAACGGCAGAGAAGGATATGAGGACCTGCCGGTACGGACTGGATCAGCTGAAAGAGCTTTGCGGTGAAATAGTGCCGGAAGCGGATCTCAACAGGCAGATAAGGACTTTCGGCTCGCTCAGACCGAATCCGTATTACGTTTCGCTCCGTGGGGGAGATGTAATAAAGAGGGAAGACAGTATAAAGGATATAAGGCTCACAGAGGAGGACGGCCTCTTCAGCCTGATAGGGATAAAAACTCCGGGACTGACATTTTCAAATGAACTTGGTAAGATAGTTGCTGACAAAGCAGCTGCGCATGCGGGAAAAACAGAGCTCAACCCGGACTTTGATCCTCACAGAAAGGCGATAATAAGGGCGCGAGACCTCAGTGAGGATGAGCGTGCTGATCTGATAAGCAGGGACAGCGCTTACGGTGAGATCGTATGCTCATGCATGGATGTAACGAAGGCCGAGATACTCCAGGCAATAAAAAGAGGCGCGCATGACTTCGAATCCGTAAAAAGGCGCACCGGTGCGGGCTTCGGAAAATGTCAGGGGAGCAGATGCCGCAGGCGCATTACGGATCTGATCGTGAAAGGGGAATGAATATGAGCGATTTCACACATTTTGATGAAAAGGGCAACGCTTTCATGGTCGATGTGTCAGATAAGGAGATCACCAGAAGGAGCGCGACTGCTGAGGGGAGCATAAAAGTTTCCCGCGATGTGATGGACGCGGTTCTCGGCAAAAAGGTAAAGAAGGGCGACGTTTTCACGGTTGCACAGACGGCAGGCATTATGGCTGTAAAGCACACATCAGATCTGATTCCGATGTGCCATCCTCTGAGCCTGACAAATGCGAAAGTGACTTTTGAGGTCGATGAAGAGGCATGCTCAATCAAAGCTGTCTGTACAGCTGTAACTGACGGAAAGACAGGCGTTGAGATGGAGGCGCTTACCGGCGTCAGCGCTGCGCTTCTCACCATTTACGATATGTGCAAGGCCATAGATAAGCGCATGGTCATAGAGAATATACATCTTGCCGAAAAAACGGGCGGCAAGAGCGGAGACTTTACATTCTGATAATGACAGATAACTACGGCAGAAAAATCGATTATATGCGTGTTTCCATCACCGACAGGTGCGACCTTCGGTGCAGATATTGCATGCCTGAAGGCTGTGAAAAGGTCTCCATGGCTCAGATACTGACTTATGAGGAGATAGAGCGCATCTGCAGAGCTGCTGCCGGACTTGGGATAAACAGGATCAAGATCACCGGAGGGGAGCCTTTCGTGAGACTCGGATGCATCGACCTTATTAGAAACATCAAAGCGATAAACGGGATAGACGAGGTCACGGTCACAACGAACGGCCAGACGCTCGACCGTTACATAAATGAACTTAAGGAGATTGGCATAGATGGCGTAAACATAAGCCTCGATACCCTTGATCCGGAAAAGTTTGCATACATTACCGGAGGAGGAAAGCTGGAAAGGACAGTGAGATCCATCGGGCTGTCAGCGGCTGCCGGCCTTAAGACAAAGGTGAACTGCCTTCTGCAGAGATCTTTTAACGAGGACGAGATCTTCGATATGGCAGGCCTGGCTTTCGAACATGGCATAGATGTCCGTTTCATAGAGATAATGCCTGTAGGGGCCGGATACAGCTCCAGAGGGATATCGAACGATGAGGTGCTGCGCAGGCTTCGCGAGAGGTGGCCCGATCTTGAGCCTGACAGCTCCGTTCACGGCAACGGTCCGGCTGTGTATTACAGAAGAGAAGGCGCAGCGGGTGCAATAGGTTTCATCAGCGCCCTTAGTGGCAAGTTCTGCTCAGACTGCAACAGGGTAAGGCTCACTTCGCAGGGGCAGCTCAAACCGTGTCTGTGCTACGAGGCCGGAACAGACCTCAGGCCGTATCTTGCGGGCACGGACGATGAGCTGAAGGAAGCGATACGCGCTGCCATACTCGAGAAGCCTGAGGAACACTGCTTCGACGAGAAACACTTTGAAGACGACGGGCGTACTGAGCATCGCCTTATGTCACAGATAGGAGGCTAGAGGAATGGGTAAAACAGGCAAGGTAATTGCTGTATGCATAAGCGAAAAAAAGGGCACACAGAAAACAGAGGTGCCTTCGATAAAGCTCGTTCCGGAGTGGGGCATAGATGGTGACGCCCATGCCGGCAAGTGGCACAGGCAGGTCAGCCTGCTTGCTCTCGAGAAGATAGAGGCATTCAGGGAAAGAGGCGCGGAGGTCGATTTCGGAGCTTTCGGAGAAAACATAATAGTCGAGGGCTTCGATCTCAGGAATCTTCCTGTGGGCACGCGCTTCAGGATAGGCAGCGCTCTGCTGGAGCTGACGCAGATAGGCAAGGAATGCCACGATCACTGTGCCATATATCACCAGGTGGGCGACTGCATAATGCCAAGAGAGGGCGTATTTACCATAGTCCTCGAGGGAGGCAGCGTGAAGGCAGGCGATGATATCGAATTGATAGAGGCTGCTCCTGACAGGCCATTTACCGCAGCATGGATAACCCTTTCAGACAAGGGAGCAGCAGGAGAGCGCGAAGACAAGAGCGGACCTCTCATCGGAGAGATCCTGACGGAAGCAGGATACAACGTTGTAGAGGGTGTGCTCATAGCTGACGAGCCTGCAGAGCTTAAGAGACAGCTCATGAGGCTCGCGGATCAGAGACAGGTCAATGTCATTTTCACTACGGGAGGAACGGGATTCTCACAGAGAGACAGAACTCCTGAAGCGACTGCGGCTGTGTGCGACCGCATGACGCCGGGAATAGCAGAGGCGATAAGGGCATACTCGATGACCAAGACTCCGACTGCCATGCTTTCGAGAGCGACGGCAGGCATGAGAAACGAGACTCTCATAATCAACCTTCCGGGCAGCCCGAAGGCTGTAAGAGAATGCCTGGAGTTTCTGCTGCATCCGCTTGAGCACGGGCTTGAGATAATGCTTGGACGCACAGGCGAGTGCGCAAGACACTGAGGAGGACCGGGGTATGGATCTTCTCAGAGTTGATACTGTTGACGCTGCAAGGGGAAAACTTGAGGAACACTGCAGCAGCATTATGCCGCGTATCGAAAATGTAAGTCTGCATGACGCCATCGGACGCGTCCTGGCACAAAACATAATATCGAAGGAGAATATCCCGCCGTACAGAAGGTCCATCATGGACGGCTATGCCGTCAGGAGCCGGGACATCGGTGCAGCCGGAGATATGGTGCCTTCATTCCTTAAGATCTCCGGAGAGGTGCTGCTCGGCACTGATTCCTCGGATCTTTTTTTGGAGGCAGGGCAGTGCATATATGTTCCGACCGGAGGATATGTTCCTGAGGGCGCAGATGCCGTAGTCATGGTGGAATACTGCGAACCTTTCGGCAGCGGGATGCTTGCGGTATCGAAGTCTGCTTCGGCCGGAGAAAACATAGTACAGATAGGCGAGGATGTCGCTGCAGGCGATGTGCTTCTTGCAAGGGGCAGACGGCTGAGACCGCAGGACATCGGCGTGCTTGCTGCTGTGGGGGTCACAGAAGTACCGGTCTGTGTACCGTGGCGTGTGACAGTGATTTCGACAGGAGATGAGCTCGTGCGCCCTGAGGAGACACCGGGTCCCGGACAGATACGCGATATCAATTCCTTTACGGTCACAGCGCGAAGCATGACTGAAGGATTAAAGGTAGTGAGGACGGTCTCTGTAAGGGATGATGACGCAGAAATAGCAGCCGTTCTGAAAGCCTCAAAAGCTGACAGCGATGTCATAGTCATGTCAGGAGGAAGCTCTCAGGGCAAAAAGGACATGACGGCTGATCTGATCGGTAAAGCAGCTGACTGCGGAGTCCTGACGCACGGTATAGCGGCAAAGCCGGGCAAGCCTACAATAACCGGATTCGACAATGAAAGCGCGACTTTGTTCATAGGGCTTCCGGGTCATCCGGCTGCGGCACTCATAGTGTATGAGCAGCTGCTCATACGGCTGTGGCGAAGCATGACGGGACAGAGCCCGGAGATAACAATAAAAGCAATGGTGAAAACAAATATCCCATCGGCACCGGGCAGGAGGACATTCCAGCTTGTCACTCTCAGGGACGGGGAAATGCCTGAGGCAGTGCCGGTGTTTGCGAGATCCGGAATGATATCTCCGGTCAGCCTGGCTGACGGCTTCTTCGAGATGGAGGAGAACTGCGAAGGCGTAAAGAACGGAGATATTGTGGAAGTCCATCTGTGGAAATAAAAAAGGGAACTGGTATGAAGAGAAATCTTTATCTGACTACAAGGCCTGTTGAAGAGGCCAGAGAAATATACATGGATGCGCTCGGCAGCTCTGCGGAGCCTAAAACGGAGACTGTCAGGGTGATCGATGCTCTTGGAAGGGTCACTTCTGAGGCTGTTCACGCCATTTATTCGTCGCCGCTGTATAACTCGGCGGCAATGGACGGCATAGCAGTCATTTCGTCGGCGACAGCCGGTGCATCAGAGGCATCACCGCTTACGCTGAAGGCGGGAGAGGATTATGTCATAGTCGACACGGGCGATCCCATAAGAAAGCCTTACGATGCCGTCATAATGGCGGAGGACACACAGGAGACTGAAGGCGGCATGATCATACGATCTGCAGCTCCTGCGTGGCAGCATGTGAGGCCTGTTGGGGAAGATATAGTAGAGGGCGAGATGATACTCACGCGCTGCCACAGGATACGGCCTATAGACATCGGAGTGCTGCTGTCGGGCGGTGTAACGGAGATCTCCGTGTTTGCGCAGCCGAAGGTGGGAATAATACCGACCGGTTCGGAGATAGTTGAGCCGTATGAGGACCCTGAAGAGGGCGACATCATTGAATCGAATTCCAGAATGTTCGAGGCGATGGTGCGTGAGCAGGGCGGTATCCCCCACAGATATGACATAGTTCCGGACGATTACGAAGAAATAAAGGCAAGCGTGCTCAGGGCTCTGGATGAGAATGACATGGTTATAGTCAACGCCGGTTCCAGCGCAGGCACAGAGGACTATACCGTCCACATCCTGAGGGAGATAGGGGAAGTATTCGTACACGGTGTGGCGATGAAGCCCGGCAAGCCGGTGATACTGGCGAAAGCGTGCGGCAAGCCTGTCATAGGCATTCCGGGATATCCTGTCTCAGCGTATCTGGCGATGGAGAACTTCGCGTATCCGGTGATCAGAAGGTTTACCGGCATAAGGGAATCAGATGAGAGAAACATAAAAGCCGTGCTTTCCCGCAGGCTGGTCTCGTCACTCAAGCACAGGGAGTATGTGCGGGTGAGAGTCGGTCGCGTCGGAGACAGATACGTATGCGCTCCTCTTGCAAGAGGAGCCGGAGCTGCCATGAGCATGGTGAGAGCAGATGGATTCTGCGTTATACCTCAGGAGACAGAGGGCTATGAGGCGGGTGAGACCGTTGATGTGACACTGCTGTGCTCACCTGAAGAGATAGACAGGACTATCGTATGTACGGGAAGCCATGACATGCTTCTCGATGTGATCTCAGACATGATGTCAGGTGAGGCAGAGGGCGTAAGGCTCTCGAGCACGCATATAGGAAGCCTCGGAGGCCTCATGGCGCTGCAGAGGGGAGAAGCGCATATCACACCTTCGCATCTGCTCGATGAGGAGACCGGAATTTACAATGTGTCATATATACGCTCGCTCTTCCCGGGAGAGAAAATGGTGCTTGTAAAGGGCGTCGGAAGAGTGCAGGGTCTTATGACTGCACCGGGAAACCCTTTAGGTATAAAAGGAATAGATGACCTCACGAGGGTAAAGTATGTCAACAGACAGAGGGGAGCTGGCACACGTGTGCTGCTTGATTACAGGCTGAAGCAGGCGGGGATCTCTCCTGAAGAAATAGACGGATACGACACGGAAGCGGCAACTCATATGGCGGTGGCTGCTCAGGTCGCCGGAGGAGAAGCCGACTGCGGCATGGGTGTTTATTCAGCCGCTCACGCGATGGGACTGGATTTCATTCCTGTCGGCAATGAAGAGTACGATTTTGTAATGAGACCTGAGACTCTTGAGCTCCCGGAGATGCAGAGCTTCCTGAGACTGCTCACCTGTGAAGAATTCAAGGCGGAGCTTGAAAAGCTCGGAGGCTATACTGCAGAGCATACCGGTGAGATAAGACAGATAATTCCGGAATAAGCAGAAAGAAAAAAGCCGGGCTGGTTTACAGCTTGAACTTGTAAGATCAAAGTAGACATGCAAAAAAGCGTGTCTACTTTTCTTATGTTAGGATTTAAGCAAGGAGGTGGTTTTATGGGAAGACCAAAAGGAGGAAAGAATCGCAAATGGACCGCTGAAGAGAAATTGCGTAT
>JAFRKO010000067.1 GCA_017431685.1 Mogibacterium sp. | reverse complement strand
GCAATAGAAAAGCGCCTTTAGGCGCCGCCTGAGAATAGAGATGCGGTTGGCAGTCTATTCGGCGCGTCTTAAGACGCTTGCAAGCAAAAGGCCCTTTTAGGGCCAGTGCATACCACCAGTTCAACTGGTGGTTATGATTTTCAGATAGTACGACTCAGAAAGCACACCGGAGAGAAGGTTGACAGTGCGGGAGTTAAGTATAAGATATCCGTTTATACAATCCCGGTCATTGCGCAGTAAAGGAGAGTCAATAAATGAGATGTCCATGTACAGATCGTCGCCATGACTGTTCAAAGGTGCTGTGATCTCAAACGAAGATGATGTGGCATTGAATGTAACTGTGAAAGGCTCATCAGCGTCGGGGAAGTAGGCTGCCGATACGGGGTCTGTTATCTGTTCTCCGGTGATACGCAAGGTCCTGGCAAAGCTTTTAAGCTTAGGACGCACACTAAGCCTGCCGCAGGCGGACGGAAAGCCGTATTTAGCCATAGCCTGATGAATATCAGGCACATCAGCAAGCGTCAGATACATCAGTCTGTTAAGGTGAAGCACATCTTCTTTGTTGTGCGTCAGGATTATTTTTTCAATGGTACTGTTGCCGCTGATGGCGTACTGATCGAACAAAGCAACACTCTCTTTTCCTGTAATGGTATCACCGCGGTCAGAGAGGATACCGTAGTAGTTTTCGATGGACATCTGACTCATCGACTCAAGGCGTTCCTTCATATCGGTACATCTGCGAAGGAACCTGTACAGGTCGAAATGATACATTTTCAGTTGCCTGCCGAGGAAATTCGCATCCAGACGGGCATTAATGAAAGGCACATCAAAAGCGCAGCCATTGAATGTGATCAGATATCCGGCACCGTTTTCTTCGAGGTAATCCATCGCTGCGTCCAGCACCTTTGATTCTTCGTAATGGTTTTCTGCCAGGAACTGAGTGATACGCACTCCGCTGTCAGTCCTCATCAGAAGTCCGATAAGTATCGCTTTGCATCTGGTTCTGTCGAGACCGGTAGCTTCAATATCAAGCACACAAGGCTTCAAGCCGTCGAAATAAAGGTTCCATTCAGGATGATATTCACCTGTTATTCTGTAATCTCTGGTAAAAACTTTCATAGATTTGATTTTAGCCTATCTTCGTGATAGAGTAAATCGGCATATAAAAAAGGAGATTCAAAAATATGAAATTAGGTATAGTAGGACTTCCAAACGTAGGAAAGAGCACACTGTTTAACGCTATTACAAAAGCCGGCGCTGAGGCTGCCAATTATCCGTTCTGTACTATAGAACCTAATGTCGGCGTCGTGACCGTGCCTGATGAGCGCGTAACTACACTTTCCAGAGTGTATAACTCAAAAAAAACAATCTATACGACTATCGAATTCAGCGATATAGCCGGTCTTGTAAAAGGTGCGTCAAAGGGTGAAGGCCTCGGAAACAAATTTCTCGGACATATCAGGGAAGTAGAAGCCATAGTACATGTAGTAAGGTGCTTCGATGATGAGAACGTTGTACATGTTGACGGAAAAATAGACCCTGTAAATGATATAGAGGTCATCAACACCGAGCTCATAATTGCTGATATGGAGGTTATGGAGCGAAGGATAGCCAAGACTGAAAAGCAGGCTAAGGCTGACAAATCGGCCAGAGGAGAACTGGAACTCCTGAAGCGTATCTACGATCTGCTTTCAGAAGGCAGGCGTGCAAGAGAAATCGATGATCTCAGTGATGAAGAGGCAGCATTCGTAAAATCACTTGACCTCCTGACATATAAACCGGTTATTTATGCCGCTAATGTCTCGGAGGATGAAGCTTCGGGTGAAGATAATGACTACGTAAAGGCTGTCAGAGAATACGCCGGATCGGAGGGTTCTGAAGTAGTTGTGATAAGCGCTAAAGTAGAATCCGAGCTTGCAGAACTTGAGGATGATGAACGGGAGATGTTCCTCGAGGAACTTGGAATTGAAGAATCCGGCCTTGATAAGCTTATAAAATCGTCATATGCGTTGCTCGACCTCATCAGTTTTCTGACAACAGGGGAAGATGAGACGAGGGCGTGGACCATCAAGCGCGGAACGCTTGCTCCGCAGGCTGCCGGTAAGATCCACAGTGACTTCGAAAAAGGATTTATCCGCGCGGAGACCATAGCATATGACAAGCTTATGGAAGTAGACGGAAAGCTATCTGCAGCGAAAGAAAAAGGCTGGCTGAGGTCTGAAGGAAAGGAATATGTCGTGAAGGACGGCGACGTAATGCATTTCCTCTTTAACGTGTAGCGGTTGACAATAAAGGCTTTCAGGGCTTTTTTGTACTAATAAAGCGGATTATGTTTTTTTGAAGTACAAAAGCATTGCAAAAGTTCGTTATGGCTCATATAATGCAAATAGGGATTGCAAAAGCAATCCTATCTCTAGTCCCAATACCCTTTTTCGAAAGAGACTGCACCCCTTGCAGTTTCTTTCATTTTTTGCCTATTCCTGTTTATCCTGTTCTTTAAAGGGTTTATTAACTGATACGTACCGATAAAGAATAATACTGAAAATGATGGCGCAGATACTGATTACCTGTGCCTGCTTGAAGGGACCAATCATCAGAGAGTCTGTACGCAGAGCTTCCACCAGGAAGCGCTCCAGAGAATAAAAAATGCAGTACAGAGCGAATGTCTGTCCATTGGCATATCTTTTATTATTATTAAACCAACTGAGCGCAAAGAAGAGCAGAAGGCACCATATCGACTCGTAAAGGAAAGTCGGGTGTACCTTGACTCCGTCGACAAGTATTCCCCATGGAAGGTCAGTAGGGCCGCCGTGTGCTTCGCCGTTGAAATAGTTTCCCCATCTGCCTATAGCCTGCGCGAGGGCTACTGTCGGAATAAACAGGTCGAGTACATTTAGCGTATCTGTTTTTTTGCGTCTGCATATCACAAAAATAGTGATGGCACTGAAAATAAGACCGCCGTGAATAGCCAGGCCTCCGCTCCTTACATCCAGCATTGAAGAAAACGTCTTGTAGTAATCGAGATTGAAGATAACATAATAAACGCGTGCACCGATGACGCCTATAGGAAGCATCCAGATTGCTATGTCAAGAACATCCTCATCTGTGATTCCGTGACGGGGGGCTCTTTTACATGACAAAAGCACAGCGAGCAGCATACCGCAGGCTATAAGTATTCCGTACCATCTGATATCTAATCCGAAGATTGTAAAAGCTATCGGGTCGGGATGTCCCATATTTTTTCCTCCATAGACTGTAAAAAAGGTTAACAACGAAATAATACTGCAATAGTATAACATAATTTTGGAAATTTTGTTGACAAGCGTTTTTCCTTTTGTTAATATAATCAAGCGCGATTGAATGAATCAAGCGATATGGCGGCGTAGCTTAGCTGGCTAGAGCGTCCGGTTCATACCCGGAAGGTCACTGGTTCAAGTCCAGTCGCCGCTACCAACATGGGATCATAGCTCAGCTGGGAG
>JAFRKO010000042.1 GCA_017431685.1 Mogibacterium sp. | reverse complement strand
CTTGAATGTCTTTTCAGGATGCTCATCCTTCATCTTGCAGATATGGAGCTTAAATGGAGCATCATACATAGCACACCTCCGTTTCTTGAGTGCATTGTAGCATATACTGCTACCTCACTCTACAAAACGGGGTACGGCTCACATTCTACTCCTTTGATGACAAGAAATGACGTTCTGCAGTAATTTTGATAAATATATTGAATTTTTATGCCGAATTTTTATCAAAAGTTTTCAAAGTCCTCTGCGGACATTGTTTGTGTTAAAGTCAGTTTAAAATCAGCTTCTCTAAGATTTCTCAGCTCTGACTTCTGTACGTGTTCCCCTGACACAGCCCGGACTTTACGCATATTTATACCAGATTGTACGCTTTAAGCAGCGGATTCATGCATAGGCGCGTGTTAAGCTACCATTTAAAAGCCATTTGGTCATACGGAGGCGCGTGTTAAGCTACCATTTTAAAAGCCATTTGGCCATATGGGGCTGCATCCTAAAGCTCTTAAAAGTAAATAGCCGGAAAGTAAAAGCCGGCCTTACTGGCCGGCTCATGAGTTTTTACTGATCTGCGTCGAATGGCAGTATAGCGACTACTCTTGCTCTCTTGATAGCCTTTGCAACGGCTCTCTGATGCATTGCGCATGTGCCTGTGACTCTTCTAGGGAGAATTTTACCTCTCTCTGTGATGTATTTCTTAAGAGTCTCTGCATCCTTGTAGTCGATCTTCTTGTCCTGGTCAGCGCAGAACTGGCAGACTTTGCGTCTTCTGATGCCTGTATTCATGCGCTTAGGTCTTGAATTTCTTTCCATGATTCGTGCTGTCCCCTTTCTTAGAATGGAATATCATCTTCAGCGGCCTGGAATGTATCAGGCATATCGTCGAAGCCCGTAAAGGCATCCTGCGGTGCGCTGAAACCGGTGTCCTGTGTCATGCTGCTGCCGAAGCCCGGCTCTCTGCCGGTGAACGTATCGCGGCTTACGCCCTGTCCACCATTACCGCTGCCGAGGAATTCTACTCTGTCGGCTACGACATCAGTCGTATAGACTGTGACACCTTCTCTGTTTTTGTAGCTTCCTGTCTGGATCCTACCCATGACGGCGACCTGTCTTCCTTTGCTGAGGTAGCGGTCGCATGTCTCAGCCTGTCTGCCCCATACGGTGATGCGGATGAAATCCGCTCCCTGGTCTTCGCCCTGTCTTCTTGGTCTGTCTACCGCGATAGTAAAGCGGCAAACTGCGGACTGGGTATTAGGCGTATAGCTGAGTTCAGGGTCTCTGGCAAGTCTTCCGATAAGTATTACACTGTTCATAACTTACCTCCCCTTTTGATTACTCTTCGTCCTGGCAAACGATGATATGTCTCATTACGTTTTCGTTGATCCTGAGTCTTCTGTCGAGTTCCTTCGGCAGTTCTGCTTCAGCCTTAAACGGGATTACTACATAGTATCCTGTGTTCTTCTTGTTGATGCTGTAGGCAAGTCTTCTGTCGCCCCAGACATCAGCTTCACCGGCTTCGCCGCCTGCATTGATAACAGACTTGACTGTCTCAATGAGGTTTGCCTTAGTTTCTTCGTCCAGGCTTGGATCAAGCACGAATAGAAGTTCATAATCTCTCATGTTGACACCTCCTGTGGTCTTAGTGGCGCAGCTGTAAACTGCGCAGAAAGCAATAATTAATGGGCGCATCTGCATGACGCGCCCATATATTTTATTCAATCGCTAATATAAAAGCAAGATTTTTTTATTCTTTTTATTATTTTGTTTTGCGGATCAGGCCTTCTTTCCGGTGAGCTTTGCAGCGAATTTCATCAGGTCGCTGCATGGATGTTCGAAGACTTTAAGGCTGAAGAACGCTGTCATCGCTGCTGCGATAAGTATGTATACCACATAGGCAGCGATTATCGGTATCCCTGTGCCTCCTGTGAATGCAAGGCCTTTTGCCTGCCCTGCCGCAGCTGCGTTGTATGTGCCTCCGAAGAGCATGAACAGCTTAGGCAACACTTCCCAATTCCTGAAGAGATAGCACACAGGCCTGTGCCAGAAGTAGACGTTGAGCGTACGCGATCCGACAGTCGTGATAAAGCCTAAGTCTTTATCCGGTATAGCAGCGATCACAGAGAGCGTGATCGCTATGGCTGCGGCCCATACGGCCAGTCTGATCCACCAGCCGTTGCTGTAGGCATAGCTGAAGAAATCCTGCAGGAACTCATATGAGCGTCTGCCCGTGAACCACTTGCGCCAGCTGTACATTCCCCATTTGCCGTGACAGCAGACTGCCATTGAAACGATAATGCCTGTACATCCTGCTGTTTTCAGCCATCGCCTGCCCTCGAAGAATTCGTTGAACTCCTTCATGTCGAGGTAGTAGCCGATCATGTATATAGGCAGAAAGTTGATCATGCGGGATAGGCAGAAAGCATCGCCGACAGCAGGAAAATATCCGATGACTGCGCTCAGCGCGAAAGCTCCAGTGATCATCATCCACGGTTTCGCTTTTGCGTCTATTCTGCGCATAAGATAGAAGAGAAGCTCATACTCGGCCATAACGAACAGATACCACGGTATGCCCGGCTCTTCTATCCAGTGCCAGAGTGGATTCTGTCCCATAAGTGTCCGGGTGAACTGAAGGAATACCTTCAACCCGTATCCGCAAAGGAAAAAGCCCAGCACCTTGTCAAGGCGTAAGCGAGTCTCACCTCTGATGCCGAGTGCTGCCCTCTCCTCTGTTATATATTGTTTATGCACAAGACCGGAAAGAAAGATGAACGCCGGCATGTGGAACGTATAGATCCACAGCGTCGTCCATCTGATCAGGTGCGAATCTGACACATAATCCGTTGTCATATGCCCAAGCACGACAAGAAATATGAGCAGCGCTTTAATGTTATCGTATCTGTATATCCTTTGCTTCATGACTATTCACCGGAGGTTTCACCTGACGGTTCACTGCCTGATTCATCCACTGTTTCAATATCTGAGCCGTTATTTGCTCCACCTGATACGTCGCTTGTTTCGCCTGACACCTCGCTCGTTTCGCCTGACACCTCGCTCGTTTCGCCTGACACCTCGCTCGTTTCGCCTGACACCTCGCTCGTTTCGCCTGACACCTCGCTTGTTTCGCCTGACGGTTCAATCGTTTCGACGGAAGAATCATCGGCTGTCTGATCTGATGAATCGTCTATCACTTCTATGTCTGAGCCATCGATCGTCTCGTCCGGAGGCACTTCATAATCGCTGCCGGAGTAAATAAACGGATAAAATACTGTGTTCTCTTCATCGAGCAGATCTGCTGTCGCCTCATCAATGTTGTTTCTGGCCTCTGTTATGGCTTCTGTATCATCTGACTCTTCATCAGCACCGTAAAGAGCGTTGAAAAGCATCATTTTGTACAGAAGTTTCTGCTCCTTGCTTCCTTTCAGGGCTTTATCGGATATTATTATCACTTTAGCTCCCGGAGCAGTGTCTTTGTATTTTGCGTAAAGCGCTTCGGCTTCAGTAGCTGCCGTTTCTTCATCGTAATTCTTAACGAATTTGATAATAAATCCAGGAGATTTTTCATCACTCGCAAGGCTGCCTCTGCATTCCTTCAGGAAGTCTTCTTCTGTATCATCGCTTCCGTCAATAATACATCCGACTTTGACTTCTTCATCGATCTCATTCGAAGCGGTATTGAATTCGCCGTCCCACCATGTATAAGGATCGTACTCCCAGTGGGCATACAGAGTCTGGTTTTCCGTGCCGGTAAATTTCGAACCGCCTGTGATCTGGCTGCCTCCCTCAGCTTCAGTGAACCACCCGCTGAAAGTATGCTTTTTCCTTTTTGCTGAAGGCATGTCACCGTATTTGCCGCCTTCTTCGACTGTCATTTCAGTGCTGCTGAGTGTGACTTCGTCTTCCTCACCATTTCCGTCAAAGGTTATGGTATATGTCTTCTTTTCAGCCTTTTTCCAGTGCGCATAAAGCGTGTGTGCCTTATCTGACTTCAGTTTTGATTTGGAAGTCACCTTGTCGCCGTCTTTCTTTGCTGTATACCATCCTTTGAAATTATAGCCGCTTCTTGAAGGTTCAGGAAGCGCCCCGTAAGTCGCTCCTTTTTTAATCATGACAAATGCAGCGATGCAATGCGCGTCTTTTGCGTTTACATCAAGCGTTACTTTGATATCCTCAGTTTTTGTTTCACTTGTACGTCTCGCTGGCTGGTACTGCTGTCTGCGTGCAGGGTCTGTGTTTGTGTCTGTATCTGTATTTCTTCTCTCAGTGAGCTCTTCTTCGTCTTCGTAATCCTCGTCATCTTCTTCGTCGAAGTCTCCGAAATCATCATAATAATCTTCGTATTCATCATACTCTTCACTGTCGGATTCCCAGCCGGTAAACAGAGGAGTTTCTGCAACCGGTATCCCGAGCTCATCCCTGCGTATCTGATACGACTCCTGAAGCATACCGCCGTCTTCGAGCACATTCGTCACTTCAGTATTATTGGTAACTCTTGTGCGGCAACCACACAAAAGCACCATCAGCATAAACGCCGATATGATCAAAAGTATTCTTTTTACACGGACCGTATTCCGTCTTTTCATATTTACACCTTTCATCACAATGCGTATTTGAATCTCAGTTTTACTACGTCTTTGAATTTACACTTTCCTTTTACAGCGTCTATTGTGTCATTCATGAAACCGTCCATGAGCTGTCTGTCCCTGTCAGATACGGCATGATCACTGTATACAGCCTCGCTCCATATTTTGTACATTTCTCCGAACCGCGCTGCATAGCTGTCAGAAAACATTTCACTAAGTTCAGGAACCATAGATATTACCGCTGCTGATCTCTGTTCTATTCCATATCCTTTCAGCCATCTTATCGCGTAAGGGAACATCGCTACTACCGCTTCGCGGTTGTCTTTGCTGTCTATGCCCTTCCGGTTTTCAGCTATTCTCCTTTTGACCCGTCTGTTTATCATATAAGCAGCCGCACCAAGTGCCGCAATAACGAGTACTATAGTACCGTACGCAGCATATGTCCCGTACTCCCCATCGTATGCTTCATCTTCAGACTCCTCGTCATCCGGTTCTTCCTCTTCTTCCTCTTCGAGGTCTGTCTCTTCCTCTTCATCGAAAAATGGATCATCCGTCTGGATCAGGGTCGATCTCAGTGCGAACCTGTCTCTGAAATTCTCATCCATGCGGGATATCCCGTAATTCTCGCCGGGGTCAGCCAGAACCACTCCTCCGAAAAGGAGAAGTGCCACGAGCACTACTGGGATGAGCGACAGTATGCTTCCCCTCGAAGCAACCGCTATAAGAACTGCTATCAGGACTGCTATGCATATTGCCGAAGGCAGCAGTCCATAGTAAGCAAACGCAAGCATTATCAATATTACGATCAGACCGCTCAGTCTGCGCCTCACTTCCGCAGGCGGAAGCGCGGTCAGCAGACCTATGAGGCATGATATCCATGCCATTCCTATATAGCCGGCAATTTCAGACTCCTCCTCGCCTCCCGGAAGTCTGTCATAAATATAGGCCTGAGCTTCCTCGGCAACATCATAGAACTGATTGATCAGCATACTGACACCGCCGAGCACAGTACTGTGCCAGACTGCCGCCACTGCAGCAAGGATCACAAATATAACCGCTGCAGCGATCCACCTTACAGGACCCGGCTTGATCGAACCTAAGGTCGCAACAGCCATGTACATAACAAAACACGGCAGAGCAAACAGTATGAGCAAAGGAGTATCGATGCTCATGCAAAAGAGCGCAAATGCCGTTGTCATCAGCGCGGCACACGAACAGTTGAGGAGCAGGTCCTGTTTCCAGACCGACTGCTTCCCTCCGTCCTTCAGCCTGAGGATAGGTGTGGACGAGTGCACCATTGCGCCAAACCCATCCGCTTCGGCGAAACCGTCTGCCATGAATTCGGAATTGCCGGTGTTTTCTTTCCGTGCGTGCTTCCCCCTGCCGCTTCTGAATATTTCCTTGAAATTGATCTTCTTTAAATCTACCTTCATCAGATTTATATGCCGGTTTTAGATCTCTATTCCGGCTGTATCGCTTATATAAGTCGCAGCTTCAAAGCCCACGACTGTCATGCTTCCTTCAGTAAAGCTTCCCCGCTCTCCGTATTTCAGTATGGTCACTCCGCAGCCGTTGGCTATGACATCGATATTTGCAGGTATGCGGGAGCTGACTATTATGACATGCGCGTATCTGTCAGCAGCTACGTCTCTGTCGATCCTTTCGAAAGCACTCGGCATGACTGCCGGGACAGAAAGATACTCGTCAGCCGCGGCCGCAGCCTCGCTGTCATCGGCGATCCTGCGTATGACCGCCTTACGCGTGTACGGGTCTGTCCATCCGGCATAACACGTTATCTCATTTGACCTTAGTGTGTGTATAAGGGATGCATAGACTGAAACGACTGCATCCAGCGCTGCCGGATCGTGCGAGATGTCCGCAGGGTTATCCAGTATTATGAGGTACTGATCGGATACAGGATTTCCAAGCACTCTTACAAGCGCCTTGCCTGTCTTTTCCGAAAGCTTCCAGTGTATGTTTCTTACAGGATCTCCCGGCACATATTCACGTATCTCTATCATGTCACCGGATACCGCGCCTCTTGTCCTGACCGATTCCATGTCACTTTCAGGCATGGCTGAAATACCCGCTCTTATCATATTCATGTCGAACAGCGACGGCATCACGGTCAGACCCATATGCCCGTCAAAACTGACCTTACGGGACCACAGTCCGAGAGGATCGCTTATCACTGCAGTACCGACGGTAAGATCGTAGCGTCCGGCATGACCCGGGACCACCTCGAGAACTATTTCCTTTGTTTTGCGCGGCCCGAGACTCCTGTATATAATAAATGATTCCGTCTCCCCTGTACGCAGGTTTACGCATACAGCCTCAGCCTCAACAGATGCGATAGGCAGTATTCCTTTGTTAACAAGCCTCAGAATAAACGTCCGTCGTTCATCTGCTGAAACGCTTCCTTCCCTTAGGGATACATCAAGCTTTCCGGCAGTCAGTCTGAGAAGAGCATACGAAACCGGCAGCGCCGCGATGAGTGCTGCAAGAAGAGCCATTGTCACGCTGCCGTTCGAGAACAGATACAGGATAAGCGCGGATATGATAAGAAATACCCAGACGATAACGTTTCTGCGCATCGGCTTCTCCTGTTGCTATACGTTGTAAGGCGGCTTGACGCCGTCGAGTATCTGCTCAAGCACGTCTCTGTTCTTAGTCCCGGCTGCGCGCGCCTTCTGAGTAAGTATGATACGGTGAGAGCATACGTCGCAGAATACGTCGCGTATGTCCTCTTCGTTTACATAATCTCTGCCATGCATGAGAGCTGAAGCCTTTGCCATATGGCTCACGGCTATAGATCCTCTCGGGCTTATGCCAAGCTCAGTACTCTGGCTTGAACGTGAAGCCTCAGCAAGGTCTGTGATGTATCCGACCAGAGGATCCTTGATTGTCACAAGAAGAGTCGCCTTCTGCATAGCCTTTACGGACGCAAGGTCTACTATCTTTCTTATGCCTGCATAAGGGTCCGCCGTCTGTCTGCCGTTGATGATACGGATCTCGCTTTCCTTGTCAGGATATCCGATCGTAAGTCTGACGAGGAATCTGTCCATCTGTGCATGCGGCAGCATCTGAGTTCCCGCAGCTCCTACCTGGTTCTCGGTAGCAATAACGATGAAAGGATCAGGCAGCGCGTGGGTGATACCGTCTACAGTTACCTGATGCTCCTCCATTGCCTCAAGCAGAGCTGCCTGGGTACGGCTGGATGTACGGTTGATCTCATCTGCAAGAAGCAGATTGGTGTTGTTGATGATGCCCGGCATATAAGTAAAAGCATCCTTTTCCTTGTTGAATACCGAGAATCCTACTATGTCTGACGGAAGAACGTCAGGAGTGCACTGTATTCTGTTGTATGCGAGTCCGAGCGACTTGCCCAGCGCAACAGCAAGAGAAGTCTTTCCGACTCCCGGCACGTCATCGAGGAGCACATGTCCGCCGGCAAGTATGCTCATCAGCACCTTGCTGATAACATCGTCCTTGCCGATGATCACTTTGCCTACTTCGGCCTGTATAGATTGTGTAGCATGAAATACAGCTTTTACGGTTTCTTCCTGCACTTTTGCGCCTCCTTATTCATACTGCAGTCTGCGGATAAGCTCGTAAAGAGCCTCTGCAGAGTTAAAATTCTCCGGCAGAAGATCGTTAACATTGATCTCTATATCAAATTCGTCGTTCACGTCAGTTACGATCGCAACTATGTCGAGCGAATCGAGCATCTCATCGTCGATCAGCCTGGTCTCTGTTTCAAAGTCGATGTCAGGTCTGACTTCACTCATAATTCTAAGCAGTTCTTCCATTTGGTTCCTCCTGTGATCTATATATTACTGCATACAGGGCTGAGCTTCTACATTTCTTCTTTAAGCCTGACCCTGTCGATCTTGCTGTTTTTATTCATCGGCAGCCTGTCATATCTCTTATATATATTAGGCCACATATATTTCGGCAGTTTGTCTGCCAGAAAACGTGCGATCGCCTTTACATCGTCGCTCTGAGACTGATAGAAGCAGACGATCTTGCTCCGCTTCTCATCGTAGAGGCAGCATGAGGTATCTATGAACGGAATAGCGTTCAGCGCCACTTCTATCTCACCGAGTTCTATCCTGTGCCCCATGTGTTTTATCTGGAAGTCCCTTCTAGCGGCGAAGACCAGATCTCCTTCCTCGTTGTAGTAAGCCATATCGCCTGTCCCGTACAGCAGGCTCGGATGCTCAGTGACTGCAGGATCCTGGAAGAAAGATTCTTTTGTCTTCTCCGGATTGTTCCAGTAGCCAAGCGCAAGGCCGGAGCCGCCGACGCAGATCTCTCCGATCTCTCCCTGTTTTGTAACACGATTCTCTCTTTTTTCATCCAGAAGCACTACTTTCGAGTTCACGAAGGCTTTGCCTATAGGAAGGGCTTTCAGTTCATCCTGCCTTCCCTTTATTATCCAGTAAGTGCAGTTGCAGGTGATCTCGGTCGGCCCGTAGAGATTGACATACACAGGCTCAGGCACATGCTCCATCCAGTAGTTCAGTGCCTTTATCGGCATCACCTCTCCAGAGAACATTATATATCTGAAATCAGGTTTTTCAATATCGCTGCTGAGAGCTTTGAAATCTGATACTATCCTGAGTGCAGATACGGCCCAGATGAGAGTGTCTGCCTTATGTTCGGTGAGGAATTCCAGAAGCTGCTTCGGCATCGAGAACAGCTTTCTCGGCACCACGACTACAGACGCGCCGTTTCTCATCGCGTTGTAGATGTCTTTGACCGAGACGTCGAAATCGAACGGCGCCTGGTTGGCATGCTTCATCTCTGAATCGAAACCGAAAGTATCCGCAAAGGCCTCGACCAGATCGATGACGCCGCGGTGGCATATAACTACACCTTTCGGAACTCCGGTCGAACCGGAAGTGAACATTCCGTAAATAGGATCCGTATCGATAGCTTCGGATCTCACCTTTTTCAGCAGGTCTTCGTCTATGGCTTCGCTGACGGCGTCTTCAAACAGTATAGCGCCTTCCACCGGCTTATTGCTGCCGCTGCGGCCATCTATAACCGCAACCGGCTGAAGGGTATCGTATATAAGCCTTATCCTTTCAGCAGGCAGACTGTAATCAATAGGCACATAGAAATTCCCGCTGTACAGTACACCCATAAAGGTTATGACCGGACGGATACTGCGGTCAATTATTACCGCAACCGGCTTATTGCTGTATCCCTCAAGGCCATTTCTGAGCAGATATGAACCAATAGCCTTAGCCTGTTTAATATACTCCGCGTATGTGACTTTTTCGTGATCGTCCTCAAGAGCGGTCTTTTCAGGAAACCTGTCCGCGCTTCTCTCGAGGTATTCAAGTACATTCCTTGTCATATCGTGGTCCCTTCTCCTTTAAAACTCTCTGTATATGAAGACCGATGCATCATATCCCGGCCCGTAAACGCCCAGGATCAGCACAGCCAGGAACAGCGCCAGATAAAGCCCCCATCTTATGAGCATTGGCTTTCCGTCTATATATTCTCTCATCTCCGCGTCCGTACCGGAGCCTTCATCGTCGCCCGCCATTTCAATTATGCCGCCTGAGCCTTTCTGAGACATTTTTGCATTGTATATTTTCTCCTGCTTAAGGCTCACAATCACTACTACCGCGATGGATACAGCCAGCACTATGTATGCATATTTGGATAATTCAAACCCCTTGTATGCAGTCATGAATCCGCCCGTATACGGGATGAACAGCGATTTCATCATATGCAGGCTGGCACGCATCGACTCTCCGTTTGAAAACAGTCTGCCGAACGAGACGATAAAGTACGTTCTTACAACTGCAAAGGCATGCCAAGCGCGGCCTTCCCTGTTTATGTGGAGAGCCTTATGCCATTTTACAAAGTAAGGCTCAAGTATGTTGCTGAGGCATATAACGGTTGCGTTATACAGTCCGTAACACACATTATGCAGTTCGCCGCCCTGCCACATTCCGATACACAGGAATACCAGATAATTGCCTATAAACACAGGTATCATCTTGCCTATCCTGTCTCCGAATATCTTCCGGCATTTGCGTCCCAGGTTGCCTATCGGCTTCGACATAGCAACACTGAAGAAAATATAGTCACGCGTCCAGAAGCTTAAGGAAATATGCCATCTGTGCCAGAACTCGGTGAGGTTATCTGCAAGATACGGTCTCCTGAAGTTGCGGGCCATATCAATACCCATAAGCTGTGCGACTCCTCGGGCTATATCAATACCGCCGCTGAAGTCCATGTAAAGCTGGATCGAATAGCATAGCATTCCCAGCACGACCGGCCATCCGGTGTACTGATCCCAGTCGACGAACACCTCGCCTACCAGCATGCTTATCCTGTCAGCTATGACCAGCTTCTTGAAAAAGCCCCAGAGTATCAGCTGTGCTCCATGAGCGATGTTTTCATACCTGAACTTATGGCCTTCATATAGCTGTGCAGCAAGCTGGTCATGCCGCGCTATCGGTCCCTGCACTATCTGCGGGAAGAACGAAACAAACAGAGCGAATTTAGCCAGATGCCTGTCTGCTTCATACTTGCTTCTGTATACGTCTATCAGATATCCGGTCGACTGGAATGTATAGAACGATATTCCGAGAGGTATGAGGATGTCTCCCTTGAAGAGGCCTATCCCCAGTACATCGAGGTAATACCTGAAGTATTTCAGCAAAATAAGTATGCCGAAATCGATCACCAGCACAAGTATCAGTATGCGCTTCTTCCGCTTTGTGACCTCTTCCTTATATGCTTTCTTTTCGTCGCGTGAAAGAGTGTCTCTGTTCTCTGCAAGATAGGCCTTCTGCGCTTTGTTTTCTTTATCTATATACAGCGCGCCGTAGAAAGTGACCGCTGTTGTAAGCAGAATGAATACAAAGGATTTCGCGCTTGCCTGAAGATAGTAGCCATAACTCGCCGCAAGAAGAACGATCCACCTGTATTTTGCCGGAGTGATGTAGTAAGCAATAACTACCAGGCCGACAAAGATCAGAAAAGCAAATGCTGTGAACGCCATTATCTGTCCTCCGATCTGATCTGGTTGATCTCAGTCATCATGTCTGTGTAGCGGACGAGATATCTTGTCTCAAGATCCTGCATGAGCCTTTCATACTCACTCTCCCATTTTTCGCAGACCTCCTGGCCGCGCCTGTCTTCAAGTCCGTAATTCTCTTTCAGATAATTGAAGAAGTATCTCGTGTAGATCAGCGCGCCGTAATAATTCATATGTGATTTATCGTGGAAGCATGTCCTGTCATCGAGTCCGATCTCTGCCCTCTTTTCATCGTCAAGCAGGTTAAGACACTCGTATCCCCGTTTTTCGATTATATTTTTGGCATAGTTCATCTTGCCCATGCCGTCCGCGCTTGCCTGATAAGGAGGCATAACAAACAGGACCTTTGTATCTTCAAGAGTATCACAGTAATCCAGGAGGTCGTTCAGCGCCTCCTCAGTCTGCCCGTCTATCTGAAGAGTGTGATCATCATAATCAAACTGTCTGAAGCTTTTTACATTGAACGACTTTCTGAGAACCGGGGAATATCCGTTGTAATAGTCCACGGCCTCAAACTCCTTAAGCCTCTTGTTGGGACTCCACTGCGAATGATATTTGATGATCGGGAACAGATATGACAGACCGGTAGAATCGATACCGTTTATGTCTTCCGGAAAGTATTGTCTTATAGCTCTGATGATCTGCAGCTTGTTAAGGGACGGCTTCATATTATCGAGCATCCTGCGTATATGCACATCGCCCGTCCAGTCGACACTTTTGCAGATACCCTTCAGCTCAACAACAAACAGCTTCGGCTTCTGGGTTTTCAGAGTCTCTTTCATGAAATATTTTATCATCCAGAAAGGCTGGGTTCCGCTGGCAAGCAAATAAGCCGGTATACCGTATTCGTGGTACGCTACCGGTGTTATATAGCCTCTCTGGGTTACACTCGATCCAAAAAAAATACAATCGGCCGAGTCATCCTCAAGCTCGTAAAACTCCTCGAAGACAGTATTTGTCCTTTCCGCATCCACGAACCTGAAAAGATGACTGCAGCCCGCAACCATTATCGCAGCTATAAGCAGGAATACTGCAGCTCTGATAAGATTATTACTGAATATTTTTTTCACTCGTCTCCTTTGGGTGCCTTGATCTTCTCAACGATCACGTTCAAGGCGTTTATCACAAAGCTTTTGCTGTTGCTTTTTGCAGCTTCCTCCAGCTCACTTGCAGTCGGGTTCTGTACAGCTTTTATGCCATCCACGCACTTACTGACCGAAGCCGGATCAGTTACGTATACGGAGAATTTCTGCGCCTGTGTAAGTGACGCAACATAATCCTCACCGTATTCGCCCTCTATCTTCTGTGTTTCGATGTCCCATTCTGCCAGATCGGTGATCTGCATCCTGACAAGCTCTGTCATGTCGGCTGTCGACATATTGGTAGACAGATTGTCTCCCGCTGCTGACATAATATCTCCGTATTTTGTAAGAAGCGTGGTCGATGAGGTCATCTTCTTTATTACCGCTTCGACGACCCTCTGCTGGTTCTCTACTCTTATGGAGTCCTGACCCTCAAACGCGTGTCTTTCACGCGCAAAGTAAAGGGCCTGTCTGCCGCTCAGCTTGTTCCATCCTTTTTCATATTTATAGCCTTTAAGACTGCTCTCGAAAGCTACAGGCGAATAGACTTTGATGCCGCCCATAGCGTTTATTATGTCACTGACGGCAGTGAAATTCATCTTGACATAGTAGTTCAAATCCAGACCGAACCAGTCCTGTACAGTGTTGAGAGTCTCATCGACTCCGTAGATTCCCGTATGTGTAAGCTTGTCCATCTGCTGAGCTGTGTGCAGCAGCACATAGGAATCCCTCGGTATCGATGTAAGCAGAACCTTTTTTGTCACAGGATTGACGGTGACTATCATATTAACATCGCTTCGTTCGAGATCAAGACCCTTTTCACTTGCCCACTGGTCGATACCTGTAATATAGATATTGAAAGGCTCTTCCTCTACATTGACGGATTTGGCGACCGGTCCGGTCGCGCCTACTGATCCGGAACTGATCTTATTGAGCATCGCGTATGTGCTGTGCATAACTCCTGTTACCGAGGTCAGAAGCAGTAGCAGTACAATGGCTATCAGAATGCCCGTTATGCGCTTCCACCTATACCTGCTTGAAAACATGAAGCATGTGAGCAGAAGCAGCGCGACTACGCCGCATGCCAGTATGACCGTAAGGTCTGCCGGGAGCATATCTGCCATTATCATCACTGCAAGAAATGCCGCAGTCACAACAGCAAGTATGATTAGGGCTATTATATATCCCGGCTTGCGCGGGAAAGCTCTCCTCTTTTCAGGCATAGCGTGCTTTTTCTTTGCCTTGGCGTGAGCCCAGTATTCTTTGTTCTCTTCAGGCGTCGGCCTGTTTTCAATTATGTCTTTTACTTCGTCCTTAAAATCCACTTACCCGTTTCCTTCTTCCTTTACTTCTCCGCTTGCCGGTTCAAGCTTTTTTAAATATTCTTCTATATCTCTGTCGATATCAGGTGAAGCTTCTTCTGCGAATTCCGCAGCCACCTGCTCTGCCGCTTTTGCACGCAGTTCCTTCCGGCGCTGGCGCTCGTAGTTGAGATAATCAACAAAGTTTTCTTTTTCTATCTCACTCACATCCTGGGTTATGATCGTTTTAAGACCTTTCTTTGGCCTCTTCGGTATTATTATGATTCCCAGGTAGAGACATGCTATGAGGAACAGAGGAATCGCGTCTTTGTAAAGCTCTCTGCTTATAAGTATGGCTACCTCTCCCATAATACCGACTATTCCGTACATGATCAGCACGGATCGTCTCTGGCCGAAGCCCGCGGCCATCAGGTGATGATGCAGGTGGCCTTTATCCGCCTTCATGATCGATTCATGTCTGAGCATACGCCTGAGCATAGCGAACATGGTATCGAAGATAGGGACCGCGAGCGTAAGCATCGGTATGATTGCTCCCACGACTGTGGCACGTTTCAGCGGTGATATGACCGAAAGCACCGCTATCATATACCCCAGGTATAAGGCGCCACCATCACCCATGAACGTTTTCGCCGGCGAAAAGTTGTACGGCAGGAATCCTATGCATCCTCCCGCTACCGCTACCAAAGCTATGCAGACCGGCATCGAGCCCAGCCTTGCACCGTGGATGTACGCTATATAAGCCAGCGAGAGCGACATTATGGCTACCGATCCAGCCGCCAGACCATCAAGTCCGTCCATCAGGTTCACGGCATTGGTGATGCCGATTATCCACAGCACAGTGATTATATAGGCAACGCCGGCGCTCAGTATGACGTTGGCATGTGAATCCGTAACTGTCGCTCCGAAAAAGTTGCTTATGAATGTGATCCTGATGCCGAGCGCGTAAACGATGCTCGCAATTATGAACTGCCCCAGAAATTTGACGACCGGCTTGATATCCTTTATATCATCCCATATTCCGAGCAGGTACATCAGAAGTCCGCCTATCATAGCTGCTTTGATCCTGCTGTTCATGCCCGCAGGTATCGTCATAGCCGCCATTGAGCCCAGGAATATTGCCATGCCTCCGAAACGCGGTATCGGTTTCTTGTGGACTCTTCTGGCATCCTTCGGCTTGTCGATCACACCAAGCTTATGCGCTAAGCGTATGCTGAGCGGAGCTGTCAGGTATGCGACAAGCACGCTGATGATCAGCGCCTCTATGATCCTGCTGAGATAATAGTTTACTCCTGTTATCATTGTTCTAAGATGAGAATCCTTTCCTTTCAGATGATGCCCAGATCATAGACATATCCGCTTCTTTTGAAGTAAAGCTGTTTCTTCCGTTTGCCATTTACCTTAACCTTTTTATAGGCATACCTTCCATAATACTCGGACATGTAAAAGTGTTCTCTGCCTTTTTTATCGGTCGTATGATAAATATTCTCTGCTTCGTGGTTGGTTTTGACCCTTATAACTGCGTCCGGTTTCCCGCTGCCGTTGTTATTGCAGCTCCAGGCTTCAGGTACATAGAGCAGCTCGCCGTTGACTACCGGAAGCAGGTTCTCACTGTTCCAGTCAAGCGCGAGAATGCGGTTATATGGCTGCACCTCTCCGCCTTTGCTGTAGTAACTCAGCAGCAGATAAACGTACTTATCATCGGCATCCATCGCCTGATATGTTCCCGGATAATCCTCCATTATATCCGTGTACGCCATGCCGATAGCTTCAAACGTAACAGGGTCAAAGAACAGCAGATTCTTATATGTTCTTTCAAGCGCGACATAGCAGTCATACCGCTTAACATACGCGATAGCCGCCAGCCCCTGCCGCTGATGTGTTCCGGTAAGCGAATCTTTTCCGGCTAATTCAAAGTAATCATATTTAACATCTTCCTGCCTGCTGACTCTCAGCGTTCTGGCATCGATGATGGTTATCTCCTGTTTTCTATGCTCACGCGCGATGACTACAAGCTTTTTTCTTTTGCTGTCATACGCCATGCCGTTGCCATGCCAGGTGTTCAGGACTTTTGACCTTTTGACCACCTTGTGGTTTTTTAGATTTACTTTCAGTATTCTGCCATTCTGGGTATACGACGATACCATCAGATAGTATGCGTATTTGCCGTCAGTACACCCTCCCTGAACCACGGAATAACCGTCGCTGTTTTCTTTTATCAGGGTACGGAGCTCGACTTTTTTGATCTTTTTTGCCCTTACGGACCTGTTCCTCAGCGTTCTGTACGCGGAGTCATCGAAAGTCACGCCATGGCCTTTTGAAGGAGTTCCTCCAACCGCGAACACAGGCATCGGCAGTACGAGCACCACAGACAGTATGACGGCAACAATTCTTACTCTCATTTCAGCTCCGTCAGTACCCCGTCTTTTATCAGATGTTCAATTATGCGTTCTGTGTTCTTTCCATCATGGAATTCAATTATCTTGCTGTAGCGGTCAAGATAAACCGGATCCTGCTCTTTTCCGTAAGTTTCCCTGATCGCCGCAGTTATCTCAGGTCCCGTCATCGCGACCGGGCCGAACACGTTGTCAAGGTTAAGCATAAGCTTCGTGCCCTCGCCGTAATGAGTCATGCATTCGTCTTTCTCTGCCCAGTAGAACACTACCTTGGCTCCTCTGTAATATGCGTCATACGAGATGGATGAATAGTCGGTGATCAGTACCTCACAGTCTCTGAGCACCGGCTCGTAGCGGTCGGTTATGAGTATTTTGCTGCTGAACTCAGAGTCCTCGCTGTCCGCCGGTATGTCTGCAAATCTTTCCGCCATCAGCGGGTGAGGCAGGATTATAACCTTGTCTCTGAGATCTTCAGGCACCGACTCATACATCAGGCGTACCATTCTGTAATAATTGGTCTGCTTTATGTCGTCCCTCGCCTGATTCGTTTCCCATCTGCGCCATGTAGGCATTATGACGATGCGGTCAGCACCTTCATTGCGCACGCTTCTATCGAACTTTGCCATGCCGGTGATATACAGATCATCCATGCTCATGCCGCCCAGTTCGATGAAATGCTCTGCTTCGAGCTTTGATGAAACAACGGTCTTATGGAGCTTGTAATCCGTCTTTTTGCGGAATCCGTTCCTGAGATCCATGTTCAGCGACACCATGTATGTCGGTCCGTGCTGCAGGAAAACATACATCATGTCGCCTGTATTCGTATTGATCTTGTCCTGGGCATACTTGTTGGCCACACGGAGCTGAAGAGCATGCTCTATCGTTTCAGTCGAGATGAATTTGTTGCTTGCAAAGAAATACTCCAGATGCTGGTCGCTGTCTTTGTCTATGAGGTTCTTTTTATACTTTTCCGGCAGTTCCTGTACAGCCGGGATCGATTTGTCGACAATGAAGTACACATTTTCATAGCCCATGTCGATAAGCTTCTCATAGAGAACTGACGCGCTCTCTTCATACTTCTGGCACTTCTTCTCGTAAAGCAGCACTATGTCGCTGTCTTTCATCTTAGCGGCTCTGCGGTGAGCTTTCTCAATGCGTTTCTGTCCTTCAGGATAGTCATACTGGTTAGGATCCCTTACGGTAAGAAATGTAGTATTATGGATGTTCTGCCTGAAGTAGACCGAGAAATCATCATGAACGAATATTTTACTGTTCTTGTTTTTGCCGTGCCTTAAATCGGCTGCGTCATAAAGGACTCTGCCGCTGTATTCCACGCCTTTTTCGTCAGTGTATACCACAAGAAGCTTGTTCTGGATATCAAAATCCCTTACTTCCGCTATATCGAACTCCATGCGGTATGAATTCAGGCGGTATCCCATAGGGGCAGGTGTTCCGTATCTTTTGCTGAAGCTCAGCTTTGCGGCATTCCGGCAGACCGGAACATCGATCCTGACTCTTTCTGTGTCGATAACCTTCTTTTTTCCTGAAAATTTAAGTATACAAAGACCGCTCGCAATCAGCTTGCCGTTTTCTTCACGTATATTCCTTGTCAGCAGCCCTATAAGCGGGCGGGCTTCCTTAGCGGGCATCATATCCCTCCAGTCCTGATTATCTGTAGAATTCCTTTACTTTTTCACAGACGAACTCGACGTTATCGGTTCCGAGCCCATAGTACATCGGCAGTCTCAGCAGACGCTCGAATGTGTTTGTCGTGTATCTGTCTTCTCCGTGGAACCTGCCGAATTTCTTTCCTGCCGGCGCACTGTGGAGCGGTACATAGTGGAAAGCGCTTCCAATTCCGTTTTCCTTAAGAAAAGCTGCCAGAGCTGTCCGCTCATCGAGATCAGCTGTTTTGATATAGAACATATGCGAATTGTGTACGCATTCCTCCGGCACTACAGGGAGCTCTATCCTTCCTGTCTCCGCAAGAGGTGTTAGCATTTCATAATATACGTCCCAACTCGCTCTCCTGTTGGCATTTATCATATCCGCTTCCTCAAGCTGAGCATACAGATATGCAGCATTGATATCGCTTGGAAGATATGATGAGCCCATATCCACCCACGTATACTTATCAATCATACCTTTGAGGAATCTGCTTCTGTCAGTACCTTTCTCTCTGATGATCTCCGCTTTGTCGACATTTTTCTCTTCTCTGATCATCAGCGCTCCACCTTCACCCATGCTGTAATTCTTGGTTTCATGGAAACTATAGCATCCGTAATCTCCGATTGAGCCCAAAGCCTTTCCTTTATATGTGGATATTACACCCTGAGCAGCATCCTCTACTACGATAAGGCCATGCTGTTTTGCAATGTCCATTATGGTATCCATCTCGCAGCCTACACCTGCATAATGCACCGGTGCAATGACTTTAGTCTTTTCCGTGATGGCTTCTTCAATAAGTTTCTCATCGATATTCTGAGTATCAGGACGGATATCAACAAATACCAGACTTGCCCCTCTCAGAACAAATGCATTAGCGGTGGAAACGAAAGTATATGATGGAAGGATTACTTCATCACCCGGTCCTATTTCTGAAAGGATAGCTGCCATATCAAGTGCAGTCGACCCGGAGGTAACCAGAAGCGCCTTAGACACACCGGTTCTGTTTTCCAGCCATGTATGGCATTTTTTACTGAACTCTCCGTCTCCGCATATCTTGTGATTATCTATTGCCTGGTTTATATATTCCTTTTCCGTTCCTATGAACGGAGGTCTATTGAAAGGTATCATCTCTAGCCTCCCTATCTGTTGCCGTACATCTTCTCGTAGTACTGTTGATACTCGCCACTGATTATATTCTTCCACCAATCTTCGTTATCAATATACCACTGTATAGTCTTGCGGATACCATCCTCGAACTTTGTTTCAGGCAGCCAGCCGAGTTCGTTATGGATCTTTGTAGGGTCGATCGCATATCTCTGATCATGGCCTTTTCTGTCTGTTACATAAGTGATGAGGCTCTCTGGCTTGCCAAGCTGTTCGAGAATGATCTTAACAACTTCAATATTGGCTTTCTCATTGTGTCCGCCGATATTGTAGACTTCGCCGACTCTTCCGTCATGAATGACGAGATCTATCGCTCTGCAGTGATCCTCAACATAAAGCCAGTCTCTTACATTGAGGCCCTCCCCGTAGACCGGGAGCGGCTTGTCAGCTGTAGCATTTGCTATCATCAGAGGGATCAGCTTCTCTGGGAACTGGTAAGGACCGTAGTTGTTGCTGCATCTGCTGATAGTTACAGGAAGTCCGAACGTCCTGTGATATGCCATTGCAAGCAGGTCGGCAGAAGCCTTTGATGCTGAGTAAGGGCTTGAAGCTGTCAGAGGCATTGTTTCAACGAAGAAGAGATCAGGTCTGTCAAGAGGCAGGTCTCCGTACACTTCGTCAGTACCTACCTGATGGAATCTCTTTACTCCATACTTAAGCGAAGCGTCCATCAGCACCTGTGTGCCTAGGATGTTGGTTCTGAGGAACAGCCCCGGATCCTCGATCGATCTGTCTACATGAGACTCTGCTGCAAAATTTACGACTATATCAAATTTCTCTTCAGCAAAGAGTTGGTCGATTGTGGCTGCATCCGTTATATCAGCCTTTACGAATTTGAAATGCGGTTCGTCAATTACCGGAGCAAGTGTCTCCAGATTGCCCGCGTATGTGAGAGCATCCAGACCTACGATATCATAGTCAGGATGCGCTTCCAGCATATGAAATACGAAATTGCTTCCGATAAATCCGGCTGCGCCGGTGACCAAGATCTTCATGTCTGTTCTGTCTCCTTTTTTAATTATCAGTTTCAGCTTGCCGTTTGCCGTATATTTCACGGACAACATATTGAGGGTAATTCCCCATTGTGAGGAACATTCGCCCCACATACTCGCCGACAATACCGAGTGTCAGTATTATGATGCCGGCAAAGAATATTATCGTCATCATCGTCGATGTCCAGCCGATGATCTTTGTCTTGCTTACTATCTTGCGGAATATGAGTACTATCATGCCTATGAATCCGCATGCGCTTATGAATATGCCTGCCTTCTGCGCAAACTGCAGAGGAACGACTGAGAATCCGGCAATATTCGACCAGAGACTGAGAAGTTTCTTCAACGTATAGCCTGATTCGCCGTAAGCGCGGTCGAAGTGTTCGATAGGAACGCTCGCGATGCGGTTCGCAGAGACCGTCCTCAGTATCAGGCCCTGCATCTGTGTATAGTGTGCCGGGTATGTGATGATGCTGTCTCTTACATACTTTTTCATGCACACGAAGCTCGATGTCTTCATGTCTTTCGGCTTGCCTATGAGTATCCTGACTGTAGTATGAGTGAACCAGGAGCCGAAGTTGCGGAAACCCGAATGCTTCTTGTTGTGATAATACCCGTATACTACATCGTGATCGTCGTCGAGTCCGCCCAGCATAGTTGCGAGCTGTGACGGATGCGTCTGACCGTCATCATCCATAAGGATGAGTATATCGCCCTCTGCGTAATTAAGTCCGCAGATGATGGCGTTATGCTGACCGCCGTTATGGGCCAGGCATACCGAAGTTACATAATCGTATTGTTCCGCCAGTTCCTTGAGTGCCTTTACGGTCTCTCCTCCGTCCGGAGAGCAGTCATCCACAAGTACGAATTCGAAAGGCGTTTTTCCAAGCCTTTCCATCTCAGCGGCTGTCTCTTCGACTACGGCCCTGATCGTATGTGATGATCTGTAACAAGGTATTACTATTGAATAACTCATATTCTTTCTTAGTCCTCTTCTGATGCGCCGCTTTCCTTACGCACCTTCAGTCCGTAATCCTTTTCGATTGAAAGAGCAAGCGGTGTGTCGTTCGTAAAGTATGTATCAACGCCCATATCGATAGCTTTTTTTATCTCGTCTTCTGTGCTTATTGTCCACGCGCTGAACTTTTTGCCTGCGTCGTGGGCAGCCTGGCAGTTGCTGTCAGTCAGAATGCCCGTCTCGACAGTAGCCCTCACCGAAATGATATCTACATACGGCAGATCCAGAACGTAATTGAAGTCGCCCTGATTCCAGCATACGAACAGCTTCGGCATGTCCGGATACTTGTGCTCCAGTATCTCGAGAGCATCAGCATGCCTCGACTGAACTGTTATTACATCACTCAGTCCGTATTTGTCCACCAGCTCTTCAAAAGCAAGGAGGCACGCATCGCTGTTTGATTTCAGCTCTATAACATAGTTTATATCCTTGCCGTATCTGTCGAAAACTTCACTCAGACGCAGTATCTTATTGCCCGCTTCTGTTTCCAGACTGTCGATGGTCTCAGAGCTCATATATTCATACATGCCGTTATAGCCGGTCATCGCCAGAGCGTTTTCATCGTGCGATACGTAAAGGACTTTGTCGGCGGATATGACTACATCCTGTTCTATGTAACGCGAACCTGCTTCTATAGCGGCATCGTAGGCCTTGAATGTGTGCTCCTCCGGACCTTCAGTTCCGCGATGGGAATAGACATGCGAAGCTGCGGCAGAAAGCTCAGCCTTTTCCTTCTCCGCGGCTTTTTCCTCCGCCTTTCTCTGCTCTTCCTCCTTAGCCGCTTCTTCGCTCTGTACGCTCTCCTGCTCACGTGCGGCGTTGTCAGCACTGCCCTTGTGCAGGATCCATGCCAGCGCGGCCACCACGAGGATCAGCATTATTATTATTAAAATAGTCAGTGTTTTCTTTTTCATTGTCTGCCCATCTTACAGTAATCTTTACTTTGTATTATCTCTGAACGCTCTGACAGCATCCTTCATATCGAGAGGTTCATAGCCCAGCTCGCTCCTTAACCTGCCTATATCCATGAGGAAAGGTCTGCCCTTCTCAGGATACGAATCGTCGTAGTCGATCGGGACCGGGTTGCCGTAAACTTCATTTACTATCTGCGCCACCTCCAGGTTGCTGTACGCATGCGGCATGCCGACGTTCACCGTGATATTGCTGTCGGCGCGGTAGTTCTCATTGCCCAGCGCCAGCAGAGCAAGCACTTCGACCAGGTCTTTCACGTAGATGTACTGTTTCCTGAGTACACTCTTTCCCATCACTTTTATGGTTCCGTGATCACGTGCCGTATCGAGGAACACGTTCATCATTCCGCGGCGCTTTTCGCCCTCGCCCAGCACCTGGGCAATGCGGGCGATGCCGTATGTGATATCATGAGTCTCCGCGTATTTCCTGATCGCATTCTCACAGTTCGCCTTGGAATCTCCGTAGCAGGATCGGCCTTTAAGAGGCGCGTCCTCAGTCCACGGTATAAGGCTGTCATCGTTGTATACCGACATGGTCGACGCAAATACTATGCGCTTCGCATGGCACCTCCACATAGCCTGAACTATGCGGTCTGTCATCACCTCATTGACAAGGAATTTGACAGGATCGTTTTCTGTGCCTCGCACGCCTGCAAGATGGATGATGACATCCGCACCCTCAAGCGCGCTGACCAGGCTCTCGAAGGAGTAGCCCATGCTGCGCCACTCGCAGCGCTTGGAATCCTCATGTCCGGAAGCATCTCTGGTGAGTGCTATGACGCTGACGTCTTCTCTCTTATTCAGTAGAGCAAGCAGCTCACTGCCGATAAAACCGCTCGCACCCGTTACTGCGATCTTCATGCTATTTTACTTTGCAGACGAAACATCTCTGCTTGCCTGTCTGATCAGGCGGCAGTTCGTCAAGCCACTCTATGCTTATCCTGAATTCATCTCCGTAAAGCTTGGTCACTTCAGTGATGAACCTGTTTTCGATCTCCTCTTTTGTCATCGACTCGTTGAACGGATCGGCGACAAGCTGGATCTTCATATCGTGGTATGTCTCTTCGATGAACCTGAACTGCGAGAGTCCGACTGTATGGTTCGCTATTCTCATCAGCTGGAGAGCCGATGAATCTGCTCCGCCCTCATGTTTGACGAGATCGTTCACACGGCCTTCGATGTCTGTGAAGTAGCGGATGCCGTCCTTTACGAACGACTTTCCGAGATCCATCGTCTCATAGTTGATAAGCGGATATGTGTGCTTGTAAAGCGACGTAACAAGGATACGTCCGTCGTCAGCAAGCTCATTCTTGTCATTGTATACGTTGGCGACCGCTATATCATTTGCAACAAGCCTGTACGGTTTGCCAGGTATTTCATATATAAAGCTTCCCATCTCAGATACGCCGTACGCATCGATGAGACCGTCGCCCAGTGTCTTTGCCAGCATCCTGCGCGTCACTCCGTCGACCATCTCGCTGATAGGCGCGTAGAACTTCGGCTTATACACCTTGAGATTATGCTCTTCAGCATACTGCACCATGCGCACCATAACGTTTCGGCGCAGGCAGATGAGGTCAGGCTTGTAATCGTTGATATCTGCGATCAGATCTGCGATGCCGTCGCCAACGATGTGATCCTCGCCGACCACCTTGCGGCGCATCAGTCCGAATTTCTGGATTATGGAGTCTCTGTTCTTTTTGCGCGGGCCCTTGTGGCTCGTCGAGAATGAATACATCTTTCCGAACAGAGGCTTATAGCCAGCTGCCTTCAGCGCTCTCGCCCAGTTGGCATCGCTGCAGGCCTGCTCCTTCTGTGTGTAGAGCATCTTTAAAGGTGTGCCCGACGATCCGCTTGTGCTGAGGATGTTTATGTCATCGTGCTTCTCAGGATGATCATCCCACTCCTTCTGCATCCAGAGACGGAGCTCAGGCTTTGTAAGAGTCGGGAATTTTGCGAGATCTTCTGCTGAATGATAATCATCAGGAGTCGTACCCGACTGCTCGAATTTTTCTCTGTAAACCGGGATCTTATATGCCCGCTTCATGATCTTATGCACCTTGCGGTTCTGATCGGCCTTGATCTTTTTCGGGTCCCCGTCAAGCGAAGGCCTGAGTGTCAGCAGGTACCATACCGTATATACGTTTTTAAGCTTTTTCTGAATTCCCACGGTGATCCTCCATTAATGTTTGCAGCGCTGCCTATATGGTGCGCTCCGTCCTGCGGATTATATAACCGCACTTCTCGATGTAACCGTTTATCTTCAGCACCCTGTCGCCGTCGTTGTAGTAATAGCAGACATATTCAGCGCCATCAGTATCAAAATCCGCCTTCGCGAACGATGTGTTCGGCTCTTTGCTCATAAACACGAGGCTGTACTCCTCGCGCGGCATCTCATAGTTTCCGTCAAGAACCGATTCACCTTCAAGCAGGTGCCTGAAGCACGCGTCAAGCAGATCAGCTCCGCAGTAATGCTTTATAAGGTTCCACATATGGCAGCCGTCGAGCCTCGGCGTCACCTCTAGGATGACCGGCTCCCTGCTGTTTCTGAGTTTGATCTGGAAGTAGGCCGGTCCGTTGCTGATGCCTATCTTCGCGGCCACTCTGGCTGACAGATCCACTGTTTTTGCCTGCGCCTCTTCATCAGCGAATGATGACGGGACTCTGTGCTCTTTGATGATGCCTCCCGGATATTCGTCGAAGGCATAGCGGTCGCTGACGATCGCAAACTTCATAGTGCCGTCCTGCATATATGCATTGACTGAGACCTCAGGTCCGTCAATGAACTCTTCAATGATCACCTTGCCCTCAAAGGAATAGTCAAGCGAAGCGGCGAAGTGCTCTCTTATATCCTCAGCTGACTCAACTTTGAAGCAGCCTCTCTGCCCCTGGGAATCGACCGGCTTCATCATAGCCGGAAAATCCTTATACTCCAGAGCTTCTTCTAAGGTACCGCAGACTTTGAACGCGGCATTTCCTTCGAATCCTTCACCGAGAGTCTCTCTCATTTTCCCCTTGGAGTGGCATATCTCTGCTGCCTCCGCTGAAATGAACCGCGGCAGTCCCAGCTGCTCACTGACTTTCATTACAGTAGGCATGGCAATATCGGAGCCTACCGAATATATCGCAGACACTCCGTATTTTCCGGCAAGAGCCGCAACTCCTTCCACACTCTTTATATCGACCTGCTCAAAGATATCCAGATGCGGGATCCCGCAGTCTACAGTCGTGTAGCTGCATCCGACAGTTTCATATCCGTGAGCCTTGCAGTATTCAATAGCATCTATCTGCGCGTTTCCCGCGCCGAGAATCAGTATCCTTTTTTTCATTTCATCCTTCAGATGGTAAGTCTGTTGTATTGATCCATCACGAATTCCAGCCCAAAATAAGGCCGTTACGGACCGGGATTGACTTTTATCAGAAAATCCCTGATCGCAGCTTTGATCGATGCAGCTGCGCGTCCGGCCTTTCTTTTGATACTCCTGATCATGCTGGTTTTATTTGATTTGCCCATAGTTAATTTTATTCTACCATAAAAACAGAGTGAAATGCACACTATACATGCATTTCACTCATTGATCACGAGGTTAACAAAAAGCCGGGCAATTTCCGGCTTAATGATTATTATTATCAGTTCTGAGCGTTCGCTCCGACATATCTCATTACGTAGTTGCGCCCGCTACGTCCGTAGCTTGCAAGCCTTCCGGCTGCACCATCCTTGAGTGCAATAGAGTTGGCTCCCCAGCCGCCGCCGGTGCTCTCTACGATCTGACCATTGCCGGCATACATCCATGTATGACCGCTGTTATCGTTACGGTCAGACCACTGAATAACGACATCGCCCGGTTCAAGATCATCTATGCTGAGATTGCTGCACTGCCCTACTTTAGACCAGCAGGAGAATCTGCTGAAATTGTTATTATTCTCATACAAAGGCATCTTACCGTTAGAGCATGCATAATAGACCTCAGGGTCTTCTGCTCCGTGAGCATATGCGGCAGCAACAAACGTAAGGCAGACATACGTCTTTTCATATCCCTTTGGTTTGTTGTATTTCACCGGTCCGCAGTTGGTGCCGCAGAAATAGCATCCTATGGCATTGGCCGCAGGTTTGGCTCCGTACGCAAATGAATCATCAGCAGCGATATCAATAGCCCATGCAACCGCAGCAACAGCTCCGTCGCCCGTCCACACGGCATAAAGGTCTGCATTTTCGCCCTTTTCCGCAAGGTTGGTAACCGACTCGGAATCTCTGAATTCTCTGAGACCTCCGTCTTCAGTAGCCCAGCCAAGGAATTTGTGATCACCGTTCTCGAAAGAACATGCCTGAAGCTCTCCCGGTGAATCCATCTCGATTATCTGCTTTACAGTCGCATTTTCGTCGTCACTGGAGTGGAAAGTAACAGTATAGGCGTCTATCTCTTCAACAGATACCTTTACCGTCTTTTCAGCTTCCTCATAAGCGCTGCTTCCGATCTGCCTGACTGATATCTCGGCATTGCCTCCGCTCTTTGCCTTCAGATTGCCTTTCTGATCGACTTCGACTACATCAGGATTGCTTGAAGTATAGATAAGCTTCTCACCGGAAGTGGCCTTGGCTTTGATAGAGGTATCAAGGCCCGGGTAAGTCATTGAGAACACATTATCATCAGTGGTGATCTTCTGCTTCTGCCTCTCTATGTACTCGACTTCTACTCTCACCGGCTTGCTCTGAGATATGCCCCCCTTACGTTCTGAAGCATAGAACACCGAGACGTTGTTATCTCTGATGCTCTCCTCAGGCACTTTGATCCTGAATGAAGAAGCTTTGCCGGTATTCGGCATCTGCTTCTCAGCAATCACATGAAAACCGGCCTTAAGAACGATCGTCTGTCCGTTAGCGACAGGCACATCACCTTCAATGAACGTCGCGTCTTTGTTGTTGGTGATGAACCTGGTGTTGTAAACAGTCAGCCCCTGATTTTCTTCGGCATATACCGCCAGCGTACCGGCAAGTATGATAACGCATATTAAAAACAGTGTACTTAAGCCTTTTCTCATAGGTTTAAATAATATCACAACACTCATATTTAAACAATGAAAAGAGTGCGTAAGTTTTGTGTTTGTATGGTATAATTTTTCAGTATGAATGAAGAACTGAAAGAACAACTGAATATTGATACTGGAGACAACAATGTTCTCAGCCAGGAGAAAATCGAGGATCTGTTTAAAAGTCTCGGCGAATCTTACATCAACGAAATGCTCGAACGCTCGGGTCTGTCAGAAGAGGATACCGCTGCTGATAACGAGGCCACCGAAGCTGAAGACAGTACCGTGGAATCCGAAGCTGATGCTGCTGGTGAAAACGAAACTGAAGATACTGCCCTTTCGGGAGATCCAGAAGCAGACAGCGGTACGGAAACAGACGAAAATCCGCAGCAGGCCGAAGAACGGCCGGCTGATGGCGTAAATGAAGAGCCGGCAGCTGATACCTTTGCTGCAGGCGGCGAGCTCGAGCCGGAGCATATCGGTCATCTCCTCAAAATGCTAGGAGAAGACATGATAAACGACATGCTTCTGGATGCAGGTCTGTCAGAAGAGGATTTGGAAGAAGGTCCTGAACCGGCTGAAGAATCGCAGGCTGATGACAGCACCGAAAAACCGGAAGCTGATACGGCTGCAGGAAGAGTGCCGAAGATCCGCAAGAAGCGCCGCAAAGGAAAGGTGAAACGCAGATTTCTTCTTCTTGCGATCGCTGTCGGAATAGTTCTTCTGGTGTTTGCTGTCAATCAGATCTCCATGAATGTATCCATAAACGAGGATGATCCGATACAGTATTCAGAGGAGAACGATGAGATCTCCGCGCTTGAGGGAACTCTTATCGTAAACGATGTGCATGTCTCAGTACCGACCACTGGAGACGAAGAGTACAGTATATCGTATACATGGGCCGAAGATGATGAAAAATACCCTTCTGTACCGCATGCGATCACCGCAGTATATCCGGGCGAAGAGGATACAAAGCTTTACACCATCTCCCTCTACAGGAGCGAGACTGTCACAAAGAAAGCTATGCCGAAAGGCAAAAAGGCAGATAACTGGTTTGACGACTGGGAAGCAGTCTCCGAAGGCGATGTTCTGCAGAAGCCTCTTAAGTCTGGCGACATCAGCGGTTTCTACATTTATCCTCAGATGAATGAAGAAGGAACCGGGCCGACGTCAGATTACAACAACTACAGCTACTACTTCGCGGTAAAGCACAAGGGCGGAGTCAGCATATATATATTAGATGGCGTCTGTCTTGATGAAAATGCCGCGGCCGTCTTCCCGAACATCATGGACAGCTGCATAAAAAGCATAAAGATTCAGAAAGAAAAGCAGGAAACTGACGCTCAGGAAACGGATGCGCAGGAGACTGACACGCCGGAAACTGAAACCCAGGATGCCTGACCGGGCTGAATCACAAAAAAAAAGAGGGACTGCTGTACGGCTATCGTACAACAGTCCCTTATTTTGCTTATAAGCGCTTATGGACGCTCATTTATAGTGAAATCAACATACTCTTCCGGGATCTCGAATCCTGAAAAATCTTCGACCCATGCACCCTCTTCATTGCAAGGCATTGCCTGTATCGCTATGAAATAATAACCCGGCTCAAGATCTGCGGAGCCAATATCGATCTGAGCTGTATAATGATCCCATTCGCCTGCAGCTGCAACGAGACTGCTGTCAGCGGGATTGTATGTGAACACAGGCTCATCATACTTTAAACTCCATATATCAAACGCAGGTATAGTATTGTACTCCTCCCATGCATCATGCATAAAGAAGTCCAGATTCAGAACATCACCTTTATATAATATGAAGTCATCATCACCGTTCCAGTCGATATAGTCATCTTCATAGCCCGGTTCACCGTCAATGAAAAAACTGTCTTTACCCGCGGTTTTAAGTTCATTCCTGACAACTGCTGTCTCATCAGCCGAATCTTCTTCAGGGAGGCTTTTGACAGATTCATCCTCACTGTCTGCTGATGCAGAAGATACGATCTTCTTTGCCGCACTTTCCTCACCGTCTTCGGCAAGTACCATTGTAAATGAGAAACTCACTAACAGAGCTAAGCACATCAGGATCGACAGGATCCTGAGTTTTCTCTTAACTTGCATTGTATAAACTCTCCTTCCTTTTTACTGATCAGTCTTCGATCCCTAGTGTCTGTATCTCATGACATAATTCTTGGAGCTGTTACTGAGGCTGGCGAGCCTTGATGCCGCAACGTCTTCCTTAACTGCGATGGAGTTCGGTCCCCAGCCGCCGCCGCTGGCTTCTACGAGGTCATTGCCGCCGATATACATGCATGCATGACCATTGTTGTCGTTGAAGTCAGACCACTTGATCAGCACATCTCCCGGCTGCAGGTCATCAATCGTCAGATCTTTGCACAGACCTATCTTCATCCAGCATGAGAACTTGGTGAAGTTGTCATTAGTCTCATACAGAGTCATCCTGCGTCTCTGGCACTGATCCAGTATCTCAGGATCTCCCGCGCCATGCGCATATGCTGCGCCTACAAACGTCATGCAGACATATGTCTTCTCATAACGTTCCGGTTTCTTCATCTTCTTTCTCTTTGCGTTCTTGATCTTTTTATCATTGGTGCCGCAGAAGTAGCAACCGATAGCGTTCGCTATAGGCTTTTTGCCGTAAGTGAAAGTGTCATCATTTGCGATATCGATCGCCCAGTTGACCGCCAGCTGCGGTTTGCTGCTCGGCTTAACGGTAAACTTCTTATTAAACACAGTTACGAGTCCGTCTTTTGTATGAGCGTACATTCTGTAATAATATGTTCCCCCCGGCAGCTCATCGAATCCCAGTTTAGGTGCAGCTGCTTCAAGGTCAAACGAATCAGAATTGACCTTTGCAGTATACTTGTAGCTTGTCCACTTGTTGGTAGGCGCAAATACTATTCCAACTTCAACCTTTTTGATCTTGCTGCTGCTGGTAACGATTCCCTTAGGAGTAAATGCTCTGCCTACATAGAACGTTTTAACAGGGCTTTTGAATCCGCTCAGTTTGACCTCCGGTGGATTTGCATTGCTATTAACAACAGCGGATGTGCTGCTGTCTTTACTGCTGTCGCTGCTGTCTTTATTGCTTTCCTTGCTGCTGTCTTTACTGCTGTCCTTTCCGGTATCTGACCCGGTGTCTTCGACTTTAATCACCTCAACATCCGAATCTGAGGCAGACTTGCTTTTACTGCCGGATGAAGACTTTTTCGATTTATCAACGACTGTAAACTTCTTGTTAAGTATCCTCTTTTTCTTCTTGCCCTTAAGCTTAACGTTTATACGATAATAATACTTGCCTGCTTTCAGAGTGCCGAATTTCAGTTTCTTGTCAGCCTTTACAAGTCTGAAAGTCTTTTTATTTATATTCTTCTTTGAGTATTTGATCACCCACTTACCGGTGCTTCTGCTGACTATACCGACCTCCACACTGTAAATCTTCTTTTTGGCTTTGATCTTTCCCCAGACTCCAAAGCCCTGTCCCATTTCGATTTTCGATGGCTTGTGACAGCTCTGGAGCTTAATGGTCTTACTGCTGCCGCTTCCTGCTGCATGCACGTCAATTACCGACAGTGAAAACACCATCGCCAGCATGAGAATGACCGCCAGTATCCTGTTGTGTAATCTTGAAATACTCATAATAAAAAACCCCGACACTTCTCCCTATACTTTCATAGTATAAAGATTCTATATGCCGGGATTTTACCTTGCAATCAATCTGTATGGATGTTTATCTCTTCCTTAAATATTATTAAGAGGCTGTATGGCAGCCCGGGATCATCTGATCACTTCTTCAAGAACACGCTTTGATGAGTTGCCGTCTTCGTAAGGGTTGAACCGCTTCCTGAATTCCTGATACTTTTCGTCAGGTTCCCATTCTCCGGCTGCTTTTATCTCCGCTATCAGCGCTTCCTCATCCTTAACAACAGGACCCGGCAGCTCATTGAGCGACAGATAGAAACCTCGCATCTCATTCGCGTAATGCTCCAGATCGTACATGTAGAAAATGATCGGACGCTCAAGATTCGCGTAGTCAAAAAATACACTTGAGTAGTCTGTAACCAGCAGATCGGAAGCGATGTAAAGATCGTTTATATCTCCATACGAGCTTACATCACGGACAAAGCCTTTGTAGCGATCAAAGTCAAAGCTGTTTGCCACCAGATAATGCGCTCTGAACAGTATCACGTATTCATCTCCGAGCTCTCTCTGCAGCCTGTCGAAATCTACTTCAGTCTTGTATGTATATCCCTGTCCGCTGGTGTGCTGATTGTCACGCCAGGTAGGCGCATAAAGAATCACATTTTTATCATTTACACCAAGCCGCTTCCTGATCCCCTCGCGCTCTTCGGGAATAAAGCTGATCAGCTTGTCGTTGCGCGGATAGCCCTTCTCCAGTATCTTGTTTCTCTGTCCGGTCTCGTTCAGATTCCATGCCGTAGCAAATTTATCCGTAGCGAACGGTGAAGGCGAGAGCAGCCATCTGAACTTCTTAGCGTCAGTTCTGTACTTCTCTCTGATTTCGGAGAGCGAGTTCATCGCGTTATCGCTGTCGATTATGTCGTAGCCGAGTCTCTTGAGCGGAGTACCGTGCCAGCACTGCAAATATATCTGACCCTTACGGGGATGCTGGTAATCGAGCATGCGGTAGTTGGATATCCAGTATTTAGCCTTGCGGAGAGCCTTGTTATCTGCCTTGCTGCGGAATTTCACTATCTGAGTGCGTCCGTTACTGAGAAGGTGCTCATATTTCTCCGGTTCTTTGAAGCTCCAGACAAATCTGAAGTCTCTGTACTCAGGCGCTGTCAGCATGTACTCATACATGGCCTTCGGCGAATCGCTGTAGCCGCGGCCTGAGAAAGTCTGAAAGTAGACAAGCCTGTCATCTATCTTCCCGAACGGATCGTCGAGAATCATCTTGGCACGGTAAGCGTTATCGCGGCCGGTTCTGGCAGCAATACGGAAGGCTTTGTTTTTCTTCGCTATATCGAAGACTGTTTTTTTGAATTTCTTTGCTATGTTCATAATGATTCGATTATATCTGCGAGTGCAGCGGTACAGTTATTGGTATCAACATCTATATAACGATCCCTGAATGCATACAGGGCGTTGAAATCATAATCGTTTTTACCGATTGAATCAGCCAGTTCTTTTGCATCTCTGAATACATACGGAGCTATCGGCTCGCTTTCAAAGTCCATGTTGAGGCCGGTATTCGAGCTGTAGTCTTCAAGATCATACGCGTATATGAACATCGGCCTGTCCGCGAGCGTGGCTTCTATCACGAGCGATGAATAGTCACTGATTATGATGTCAGCCACAGAAAGCCAGTCATATGATGAAAAAGTTTCGTCATATATAACGCCTGTGTTACCGCCGTTCTGCTCAGATGTGCCTGCCCTGTAAAGCGGATGAAGTTTTACGACAAGATCATAATCATCAGAGTCAAGCGCATCCACGAGGCTCTGAACGTCCACACCTTTACCGCGGCGGAAAGTCGGTGCATACAGTATCGTCTTTTTGCCGCCCCCAAGCTGAGGATACTTCGCTTTTATCTTCTCTGCTGTGTCATCGTGTCTTTCTCCGCACGCAACACTTTTTATATAGTCGATACGGGGAAGTCCGCATTTGATTATCCGGTCACGGCCTGTCCTGAATGCTTCGCAGAAGTGCTTCGCAGTTATGTCACTGGCGCACACCACATAGTCATATCCGTGATGCATCTTCATCAGCCTGGCTGTCCTCTCTGAGGATCCGCCTTCCTTGCCAACTGTCTGCCAGCCGAATTTCTTTACGGCACTCAAAGCATGCCACATCTGCACCACCTTTGTGCCTCTGCGATGCGGGATCATGCTTGCCGGTATGCAGTACGTGTCAAGCACCACAACATCGGAAACAAGTATCGCTGCTTCCTGTTTCACTACATGACCGAGGTAGCCTATGGCTTTGATTGATTTATCCTTGGTCAGCAGCCTGCTCAGAACTCTTACCCTGACACCTCGTTTAAGGAGCTCCTCCTCAAGCATTGCCACGTCGAGTGTCCGGCTGTTGCTTTCACGGCTTATTATTGCTATCCTTTTGTTTCTTTTTTTCATAATATTTATTTTAACACAGATCAGCTTTCTCTGCAGTATAAGCCGGGGACAGCGATTCAAAAGCGCTGCCCCCGGCTCTGCCATACTATTTTTTATTCTCTTTTTCCGGATCAGATGCTATCTGAAAAAATCTATTTCATAAACGATTCGGTTATCGTTTTTGTCATACATATATATATATACTATCGCATGGTCATACTTTTTAGGGATACTGATCTTGCTGCCCTTGGTGACTACGCTCTTCTTAAGCTCCTTGTACTTGTATGTTTTGCCATAGTAGTCAATAGTAGCCTCTGTAATTCTCCAGCCATTCTTTGTTGCCATCTTGATTGCAGCTGAAGTATTTTTAAATGCTTTGACTGTATACCTGAGCTTATTTTTTGATATTTTGACCGTTTTGCCGTTTACCTTAAGGCTTTTGATCATATTAGGATATTTCTTGATCACCAGAGTCTTTGTGATCGTAGCCTTTTTCCCATTAGGACGTGTGTATTTAACCGTCAGCTTGGCAGTGCCTGCCTTCTTGTAGTTCAGGCGGAATATTTTTATTTTCTTTCCTTTCTCGTCATAAGCTGAAAGCTTAGAGACACTGACGACACTCGTGTTGCTTGAGGTAACAGATGTCAGTTTGCCATCATAGCTTTTATCCTTAGCAGAGTCATAGTAACCTACACCTAAATATGCATCTTTTACGCCGGCATAATAGCTGTTATCTGTATAGAGTTCATATAGGTCATCGTCTGTAGCAGCTTTTACCCGGATGCCGAAGTCAGGGTATTTGGAACTGAATGACTGGACATGCAGATAATAGGTGCCCGCATTAAGGCTATATATATCATAATCTGTTTCAGGAGTGTCACTGTTATAGATACCATAGCTGCAATTGATAATATTGTTCATATTTTCTGCATCGCTCTGTGTTTTATACACACCGACCCAGAAATCATCATTATAGCTGTTATGATAGTCACTGTAGTAGTCTATTCTATACAGACCTTTTTTAGGTATTGTGACCTTATAGAACCTGCTCTTCTGATTTTCAAAAGTAATTGTTTTCCTGGTTCCCAGGTTAATAGCTTCAAAGACAGTTCCGGAATCTTCCGCAGCAAATGCCAAGAAGGAAAATCCGGAAAATATCATTATAAAGCTAAGAATCGCTGCCATCAGATGACGGTACATACCTCTCTCTTTAAACATTATGTAGATACCTTCCTTTCTATCAAAAGCTTATGTATTTATGCTTCTTTGAAGATATTTTACTATTTCGATTCATTTTTTTTCAATGGTAACAGCGTATATGCATATTATTATGACTTTAAAAACCGGAACGCGACATATCCGGGTGTATGTTTTGAATTCCATACATTTATGATATGATTCATTTAGGTTATGTGAAGGGATATAAGCGGCATGTGAAAGGAGGATCGTGATGAACAAAAGAGTTGTCTCTGTCATTTTGTCACTGATGATCGTGACTGTGTTCATGCCTGCGTTCGCTTTCGCGGAAGGAAACGATATCAGTGACGGTTATTCTGTGCTTTTCATTAATGACAACGACATACAGGCATATACCGGAAACATGTTCAAACCCGATTTCGTTGTGATAGATAACGAATTCTGGCTGGACGGTCCGGATTATGTGAGAACGTATGAACATTACATTTCAGATGACTATCCGGATGCATGGCGAGAAGAATGCACTTTGCCTCCAGACAAATATGAAGTGACGTATCCGGACGACTGCATCAATACCGGCGATAAAACGATCGCAGTTACAGGCAAAAACGGTTATACCGGAACGCTGACAGCATCCTACTATATCAGCCCGAAAGAGATTACATTCACAAAAACAAAAAATGACGACAAGTCTGTAACGTTTGAAGCTGATTCACCTATAGATCTGTCAGGTGCTGTTGTCTGGCTGTTTAACGAAGATTACTATCTGAAAAGCGATGAATTCACGGTTTCAGACAATAAAGTCACCATCGATGCAGATTTTCTCCGCGATTACGTCAGCATAAACCTTAATCATAAGATCCGGATAAAAACCGACAATTTTTATGGCGACTCTGTTGTCAGGAGCTATAACATAACCGGGCTCCCGGGTCTCGGCAACATTAAAAAAGTCTATAACGGCAAGCAGAAGTCTCTTACCGATCTTGATCTGGGAATTAACGACGCGAAACTAGGCACTGAATACAAAGTGGTCTACGCAAAGTCCACAAGAAAGGCCATCGGCAAATACAAATATACTGTCAAAGGAAAAGGCGATTATATCGGCTCGCTCAGAGGCACTTTCGAGATCATCCCAAAAACACCAGCAAAGATCACTTCTGTTAAAAAAACAAGCGGCAAAGCAACAGTCAAATGGAAGAAAGTCTCAAACTGCAGCGGTTATCAGGTACAGCTGATCCGCTACTCAACAGCGGACAGCGACATGCCTGACTACGTCGTATACAAATCTTCTTTCGTAAAAGGCAAACGCAATCTGAGCAAGACATTTACCAAGGTTAAAAAATCTAAATTTACCAAAGCAAGAGTCAGAGCATATAAGCTCGTTGGAGGCAAGAAGATTTACTCGAAATGGAAGTATAAATCGTTTTAAGGATCAGTAAAACACGAAAAAGGGACCGCCCGGCGGCGGTCCCTTTTATTGACCTGTGATGATCAGTCCGCGACAGCACTCTGATGTGAAAACAGTCTGACTACGGTCTGAAGAAAGTTACATCATATGATATGTAATCTTTACCATCAGTCAGATATACATAGATATACATGTTTTTATATTTCTTAGGGAAACTGATCGATTTGCCTTTTTTGATCATGCTCTTCGTTACTTTTACCGTTGATCTCTTTCCGGATTTTGTATACTTATAGCCTGATACGTCTGATATCTTCCAGCCATCGTTGAGCGCCATTTTTACAGTAACATTCTTCTTGCTGGTCTCCTTGGCGTAATAGAACTTGTTCTTACTTACTTTTACAGTCTTTCCGTTTACCTTGAGACTCTTTATCTCATTAGGATACTTTTTGACTCTTATGGTCTTTTTAAGAGTACCTGTCTTCCCTGACGGTTTTTTATACTTTACTGTTATTTTAGCTTTTCCGGCCTTCTTTGCATGCAGAAGAAACCCTTTCTCCGTATGATCAGTAAAGTGTACCTCCTCCTTTTTTACTGACAGAACGCTCTTGTCGCTCGTTTCGACAGAAGTGACAGTTGCCTGAGTAGGACCATTTTTATTTTCAAAGGAGTAAACGTCATATACCGAAACAATTTCGTCCGGATCTCCGACCCATCTGTCCTCACCGACAACAATCTCCCATTTTTTGGTTTTTGCGTATGCACTGCCTGTGCTGACAGCGAACACTCCGAATGACAGGCACAGTATCAGCATCAAAGATGTGATTTTATTGAAATGCTTTCTCATGTCATCTCCTCCATATAACCCGTTTTCAGTATAATTTATCCATTGATTTCTATGGTATTTTATGTGCAAATTATAGCAGAATAATATATTCCATCAAATATGAAAACCCGTCCTTAATGATGTTTAATACACGCATGTTTTACAAACCCCGGTAAATATAATATACTTTTATCGTGCCGGACGATCCTGTACGGTACGTGATATATTTTGAATATAAATAAAGTGAGGGCTGCAAAATGAAAAGAAAATACACTTCACTTCTGATGATTATTATAATGATGTTCACCATGTTCGCGGCTTGCTCAAAGGAAAAAGAAGAGGAAAAAGCCGTTAATGTTCCTGAAGGCGAGGTATATGAATCAGCCGAAGGCCTTGTGGATGAGAACGGCGAACTCGTCGAGCAGGAAGGCAGCGGCATCGAGTTCGAACAGGAAGAGGATAACGCAAAGCTTGCATTCGTCAAGAAGGATCCTTCCGCATTCTACGGCAGCTGGACCGCGACATCTGACAAAGCAATCTACCTGTATGGCAACATCGATATCACAGTCAAAGAGAACGGCACATGGACTGGAAATATTACCGGTGAAAAACTCGGCGGAAAGTGGGAGCAGGTCGGTGACCATCTTCACATGGATAATGATCTGTTCAGCTTTGACCTCTCTTTCGAGTCCTCAGGCGAGATGATCCTCATTGAGACAGGAGATGACTACACGTTCAACACCGTGATGACAAAGAAGCAGTAAGAAAGGCGGTCTCATGCACAGACTTGAAGGCATGAAGAACTGTATACGTATAATAAGCACCATAGCAATCGCTGCAATGGTGCTTGTTTCTGTTATTGTATATCACACGAATTTTTTCCGCATTCTCGTTTTCATTGCATACATTCTCTTCTATGCGCAGATCCCGGGAGCACTCATATGCAGACTGCTCAGAATAAAGACGGGACATGTTTCTTCCGATCTGCTGATTAGCTTTTTCACGGGCTGGGCTCTGACTGTCGGACTATACTTTCTTTCCGACGCACTGGGTTCTGATATCCTTCTGTTGTCTGCCGGTCCGCTGATGTCGGTCGTATACCTGATTCTGCTTTTCAGAGACCGTTCCTCTCTCGACAGACTCAAAGAATTCTCACCTGCGGGGATTCCTGCCGCATTCTATGTCTATGTCGTACTGCTAATGGCCTTTGTCATGCTCACCACGCAGTACCTGTACATGTCACCTGAATACGTCTTCCGTATCTATGTGAGCATGGACAAGTCCTACGAAATGGGTCTTATTTCTCAGCTCGCGCAGGACTTCCCTCTCAGAAATCCATGGGTCGCAGGCAGAACCGTCCATTATCATATATTTACGCAGATACTGCTCGCGATTCCTGTAAGGCTGTTCGGACTGACTCCGGATTTTGCCGTCATGAGCTGCGGGCCTCTTCTGACAGTATATGTGTTCGGACTCGGCATTTACGCGATGTTCAGATATTTCAGCAGATACCCTGACCGCGCCGGGCTGTACTCACTGAGTGTGATACTTGCCCACATGTTTGTCGCAAGAGAGCCTTACGCCTCATATATGTTCAGGATACTCCTGACCAACGAGAACTTTGCCGGTCACGCTGTAATCGGAGCTGCCGCCTGGGTAATAATGATCGATCTTTACCTTAAATCAGCCGGTCAGCGCACTTCTGTCCGCGCGGGTCAGTGTGCTCTGGTCGCGGTAATGATGATGCTCGTTACGGGAATCAAGGCTCCTGTCGGGCTTGTCATGCTGGGAGCTCTCATCGGTACCGTCATACTCGCTGCAATACTGCGCAAGTCAGATAAGGCGATACTTCCTGCTGTAGTTTTTTCATTCATCGGTTTCTATATTATCTATAAGGTCATAATCGGCTCGGATGGCACTTCAGGAATAGGCGGAGAGTCAATAATCGGATTCGGCAACGTAGCCAACCTGTCTTTCTGGAAAGCTCCTCTTATCGATCTTATGAACAGCGCCGGCATCCCTTATATGGTAAGGCTTGCTGTGGTATTTGCAGTATTCGTCGTGTTTTTCTTCAGTATATATCTGGTGCCTTTCGTTATCGGATATATAAGGGAGCTGGTACTTGTACTGAAAGGTCAGAAGGACTATGACATCGCAAGAGTCACGGTATACGCAGCTGCGTTTGTAGGATTCTTCCTCATGATCCTTCTCAGCTACTATGGCCACAGTCAGATTTACTTCGGCACTGTGGATGTGGCTTTTGCTCCCCTGATAGCGTTCTGGTTCCTTGAGGACACCCGGACAGGTTCCGCTCCGTGGATGCAGAAGCTTCGCAAACTTTCAGTTATCTGCTTCTGCGTAGTGCTGATACCTTCAACAGCTGTACTTGCATGGCATTACACGACACTTATGCCAAAGGTGATCAAGCACGCGAATCCTGATTCTAAATTCAACAGATATATGAGTTTGCAGTACGAAGAATACGAAGCTGTCAACTGGATACACGACAACCTGGACGATGATGTGCTGATCGCGACCCAGATGTACGCGTCTGTAAGCTATGATGATTATAACGTCGAGCGCCGCTGGGACAGCCTGCACTTCCTTTATGCTGCATACTCCGGCAGACGTTTCTATCTTGAGGGATCGGGATATACGTTCTCCTTTGAAGAGATCGAGACCAAGGCTGAAATGGAGAGAAACGAAAAGCAGCTCTTCGATCCGGAGAACGCTGAAAGAGGCGATCTTGCAAGAGAGCTCGGAGTTACCCATGTGATGGTAACAAAAAAGATCCACCCGGTGGGGGATCTCTCAAACGAAGACTATACGCTGGTCTTCTCAAATAACAGTATCGATATTTACGAAGTTACCTATTAGAGCGCTTACCGACTTCACGCGCTCTTTTTTTAATGAATAAAAACATCACTCCGGCGAATATGACTGCCAGTCCCGCCATCAGTATCGTATAGAGAATCGTTGCTCCTCTTATTCCGTACATCCTGACCGTCCTGTTTGCCATCAGCCACGCAAGGATTGCAAGTACAACATATCCTGATATCAGATGCTTCTGATACCTCATCACCGTAACGACAACAGAGAAGAAATTGACAAGAGCCAGCATACCTCCGCCTACCATAAGGATGGCGAGGTCTGTTTTATATTCCATGATATCCGCATTGAACAGGAATCCCAGCACCGGGCATCCTATCGTGAGAGCGACAGCTACAGCAAGCAGCGTAATGCCGAAAATCACAAGTATCTGCCTAAGCACGATCTTAGTGAAAACCCTGACCTTGCCCTCATCCCATCTGTGTGCCAGTTTTACTAGGATAGGATTAAATATGAAGTTCGCGAACATGCCGACAGCGAACACAGGCATGAATATGAAGTTGTAGCAGGCCTGATCCACATCGCTCATGCACGCGTCGATGGCGTACTTAGGCGCGTTTCCCACATACAGGAGCAGGAAGTATCCCAGGAACAGCGGAAGGCATTCCCTGAATATCCTCCAGATCTTGTCCCATCTGAAGATGAACTGAAGCGTACCGAACTCCTTGTACACGAGAATGTTTGAGGTCAGCAGCGCTATTATCGACAGCACGAACCACACGCTCATCGATATCGCCATATTTCCCGTGACAATCTGTGTGATGCAGCATCCTACAACGCCCAAAGTGATTCTGTAAAAATTGGTCTTGGCTGATACATCGAGTCTGCCGACCTGCTGGAATCTTCCGAAATAAACTTCAGAGTAAGCCTCTACAACCTTTACGAGACATATCATCAGCACGATATATGCCTTATACGGGGAATATCCGAGTCTGAAGAATCCGTTCGCGACATATCCCAGGCTGACGATAAGCATAATAACGCAGGCAGTTATTCTGTGCGAGTGATAATCCGTGAAGGACATCTCTTCGTTGATGTCGCTCACCTGATACTTTCTGACGCCGTACTCGCCTATATAGAACATGAGGCTTCCGACCGCATATGCAATCGAGAATATGCCCGCGTCCTCCAGTCCTCCGGTGTGCGTTATAACGATCAGCACTATCGCTGACTGCATGGCAAAGATGGTGGCAGACATCGTGTTCCAGATGTAGCTGTCCCTCATTATGTTATTCGAACCGGTATAAAAAGCTTTTAATCGTTTCATATGCGTTCAGCGCGTGGTACAAACAAAGAAGCGCCTGCGCTTCCCGAGACGCTTCTTTGTTCTGATGTTCCGGTTATTGTCTCTTAATATACATATACTGACGTGCGCATTGGAGTGTTATAGTAGATCCATTTTGCGTGTGGTGTGGTATTTCTGCAGCATGCTCCGGACTTCGGCCAGCCAAGCGGTCCCCAAGGTCCCGGACTGTTACCGTGGATCGAGAACCATGTTGTAACATTCCAGAACGGGACTTTTCCGCCGCCGCCCAGATCTCTCTGCTTGATGCTTGTGAGTCCGGTCGATGTAGGCGAGGTCGGCTTACCGGATGCCACAGGCCAGCCTGCGTGACCATCATCCTCATCCTTATAGCAATTCTTGAGCAGCTTCCAGTCTTTCTTTTTGCCCTTTGTATTTGACTTAAAGATATACAGCCTCTGTGAATACTGATTGACCCAGATAAGGTATTTTGTATTGCTCTTGACTCCCAGTGCGTTGATGAAATCCTCAGCCTCATCTTTGGTATAAATAGGCTGTACAATTTTCCAGCCTTTTGACTTTTTATATTTTCCAATATATGTGATCTTCTGGTTCCTGGCAGCAATTCTCATTACATGGAAAGTTCTGAACTTGCCCTTTACCTTCTTCCTGAAGACATATTTTCCGTTTGTGAATCCGATAGTGTCGATTTTTGTACCGGCTTTGAGCTTTATGGTGTACTTTCCTTCAGGTCTGTCGTGGTTCTTGAGTTCTTTTGAAACCTTAAGGGTTATCTGCATCCTCATCAGCTGAACAGCCGAATCCTTTTTTGTAACTTTCTCTGATGCGACACCATTTTTTACTGCCGCGATCCTGAAGGTGTATTTGACTTCACGATCCTCCTCAGCAATCTTGAACTTATAGGACGTAGTCTTCTTGCTCTTGATTCTGATAGTACCCTTTTTACCGTTACTGCCCTTCCAATAGATCTTATATCCGTCAGCATCGGTTGATTTTTTCCACTTCAGTACTATTGACTGATAGCTGGATATAGTTCTGAATTTTTTCACCTTCTTAGGAGCTTTAGTCACCACCGGAGCCTTTTCAGTATAAAACTCAACAGCGCCTTCGCTGATTAGTGAATCTTCTCCATCGTAAGCACGGATCGTAACAATATAGTTCTCTTCTGTTTCGAGGTCTGTAAGTGAGAATGTGGTCTCCGGCGCAGCTATTTCGATTGGCTCGGAACCGCTGTAGATCAGCTCATAAAGATATGCGTCATCTATTGCATCCCACGAAATATCCGCAGATGTTTCAGTAACATTATCAGCATATACACCTACGCTATATGCGCCTGAAGTGGTTACAACCGGCTCTTCGGTAACTGCAGGAGCTTCCGGAGTCTCGGTTGTTTCTACTGTTTCGGAGGTAATACTTTCACCCGAAACATCTGTTGAGTCTGTTTCTTCGTTGAGCGCGAATACCTCAAACGGTCCTGTGACCGCAAACATGGCCATTGCCAGCAGCAATGAGAGTATTTTCTTACTCATAAGGATCTCCTCTTCTTTTAGTGCATTTTTTAGCTTCTTTTCGCTTTCCTGATCTGAAATTATATCAAGTATCAAGCTCCTTAGTCAACCTTGCCGCCACGGCATGGCCGCCCGGCTGCGTCCCGGATCAGTACTCTGTTGTTATGACCCTGTAGACTCCATTACCTGACACTTCATCAACTTTTTCGAATATTATCTCCTTGCCTTCGCCCCCGTACCATTTATTCAGATACTCTCTCAGCTTTCCTTTTTTGGAATCTCCGAAGAAGTATGTATCCGGAGTATCCACCAGGTCTCTGACAGGATTGGATATGCCGTAATTCGCCAGAAAATCAAGCTTGTACGGAGTCATCGTCTCCCAGCCGCCCGTTCCTGAGACATTAGGCGCAGGCACCGGTACTTCCAGCGGATCGAGGTATGATGCCGGCTGTTTCATAGCCGTCGTAGGCCCTATATAGAAGTTATCCGTGTGAGCGGCGAAATACTCGGTTATCGCTGCAGGCTCTATCTGCTTTTCAATGTGCGCTCTCTGCGACTCAAGCGATCCCAGTGCCGGGGTGAACAGCATTCCCACAACACAGGCAGCCGCGACACATGTAAGGACTCTGAAGTACTTTGTATTCCGCTTCGGAATGATGCTCAGCGCAAAGAGTATCCAGAATGCCGCGCCTATGTCAGCGACATAGAAAGCCCTGTACTGAGGTCTGGATATGTAATATACCGCGACGTATATGCCTGCAGTCAGCAGGCCGGTGAACACCGCATAAAACCAGTTGCGCGGGCTGACAGCACTGATGAAATAAAGCGCAAGGACCGCAAGGATCAGTATATGCATGCCCGTGAAATCGAGTCCCTTAACAGCCTTGTATGAATTCTTCAGGAACTTCTTTACCGAGCGGGTGACAGATCTGGATTCAAGTACCCCAGGATAATTGATCTCGTTTATCTTTTTTAGATTCTCAAGTGAAGCAGCGCCGTCATAGTCGAAGATCCACCTGTCGATAAGATAAAGGTCATTCTCGCTGAGTCCGATCTCATCGTACTGGGTTTTGTGTTCCTCATAGTTTTCGATCATCGGATAGTCGGTTATCTTTACTCTCTCTGCCTGATACTCCCTGCCGAGAGCCAGCTCAGCTGTACCGGCATTTACTGCGTCCGACTTCAGATCGATCCCGTAAGGAACCACTGCCGCGGCAAGCAGCACTATTATAAGGACGGTCTCCGGTACAGGCCTGCGCCCTCTGAAATATTCTCTGCCGCTTAGGATGAGCCACAGAAACATGAATACTCCGGCATATGCCAGCGCCGGGAACATGCCCTTTTGTCTGTATGCGACCCCGGCAAAGAACAGCGCGTAGCCGATTATGCTGTAAATGAAAAATCTGAGCCTGTGACCTCTGTTATTGATATATGTATCGACAACCAGAATAAGACCTGCAGTCATCAGAAGGCCCGAAGTCTTGGTGAACTGCATGCTGCTGTAATGGTCCAAAGAAAAGAAGGCTGTCACGACAGCCCCGAGGAGCAGCTCGATGAAATATGCGTTCCTGTCAAGCATCACCTTGAAAAGCACTGTAAATGACACGAACGACGCAGCAAGCTGCGATATTGTAAAGCTATTGACCGCAGGAAAAGCGGCCTGCACGGCCATCAGCGCCCTGCATAAATAGTAATTGACAAATCCCACATACGGATACCCCGCCGCCAGCTTCTCAGCTATCGCGAAGTCATCGTTGGTCTCATACATCAGATCAGTGAAGTACAGGACCGCTGCGAGTATTACTGCGTTGACCGCCAGAGAGATGAGCCAGTTGTACCAGCGTGCATCCTTCTCTCCGTCTCTGATCCGGACGCCGGCATCATCCGCGCTGTGTTTTCCCATGTATGCCGCACTGCTCCTGCTCACTTTGCAGCCTCCCGTCTAGCATCTTTGGGTTCAATCACTTCTCTTACCACATACTGAGGATTCTGGTTCAGACAGAGATATATTCTGCCGACATATTCACCTATAACTCCAAGCACCAGCATCAGCAGTCCGCCTATCAGAATGTTTGTAGCTACCAGCGATGTCCAGCCTATGGCCATGTCTGTCCTGGTCAGTTTCATCACTACGAGCACTATGATGATGACGAATCCGATGAATGCCATCAGCATGCCGAATATAACTGCCAGTCTGAGCGGCTTGATCGAGAATGTGGTAAGTCCGTTCACCCATGTGGACAGCAGCTTTTTGAAGTTATAGCCGGAGCTTCCCGAAGCCCTTTCTTTCTGGTTGACCGGCACATTGCCAATATTCCGTGTCGTCCTGATAAGCAGGCCTTCCATGTGAGGATATGCGTTGTTGTACTTGATTATCTCCTCCACAACGAATCTCTTCGCAAGGAAGTAGACCGACAGTCTCATGCCGGCAGGTTTATCCACGAAAAACTGCATCATGGTATTGTCTGCCCATGAGCCCAGTTTTCTGAAAAGGCTGCGCTTGCCTCTGTCCTGATAGTCAGCGCATACGACGTCGTAGCCTCCCTCCTGCATGCAGTCATAGAAGTCAAAGACCGTCTCTATCGGAGTCTGGCCGTCGTCATCACTTACAGCCACCAGTTCGCCTGTTGAATGCCTGAGGCCGGCCATAATAGCGCTCTGCTGGCCGCTGTTCTTGGCTATGTTGACTCCTCTGACATTGTCATACTTATCATTGAGCTCGCAGATCACGCCCCATGTATTGTCGGGAGACGCGTCATTCACCAGCACAAGCTCAGCTTCAAATTCTTCTCTCTGCGCTACAGTATTCTGTATCGTCTCCACCACCTGCGCCAGCGTATTTTCTGATCTGTAGCAGGGTATCACGAATGATATCAGCATAATCGTTCTGTTCCTTATCTTCAGAATTTAAATATATAGTATCCGTGTCTGTTTGAACTGTCAGTTACCAGGTCGGAGAGATCCGAGTCGATATGCTCTTTCAGTATCGTTCCGGGATGATCTTTTTTGAACTGCTCATACGCATCGACATCACTCTGATTCATGATGAAGTTGACCCCTGCGTACTTCCTCTCTTTTATATCCGGTATCTCAGGCTGCATTCCCAAAGCGACTTCAATAACAGCTTTCACAAAATCATATCCGGTCGAAAGTTCCACCAGGTCGCTTCCGATGAAGTCTCCTCCCATACGGCCGCCGATCTCGATGATTCTTATTTTATCGCCGTCTATCTTCAGCTCTATGTGGGCAGCGCCGTTTCGAAGCTGCAGTGTATCGAGCGCATGCTCGGACACAGCCTTTATTTTATCTATAATGCTGTCATCAAGAGGAGCAGGCTCTCTGTGCCCGGTCTCTATGAAGTACGGCGCACCGGTCGTCATCTTCTGAGTCGCAGACAGGAACCAATGCTGACCTTCGAATGAGATATACTCTATGCTGTACTCATCGCCCTCAACGAATTCCTCAACGACCGCCTTATCCTCAAAACTGTACTCCCTCGCTCTTATGATGGCGTCTCTGAGCTTTCTGCGGTCATAAACCTTGTGCACGCCCCTGCTGCCGCTGCGGTCCGTAGGCTTTACGATCAGCGGGAACTCCATGTCGATGCTCTCGAACGGTGTTGAAGCATCTACGAGCATGCTTCGCGGGCTCGGATCTCCGTTCTCCTCGAAGGCTTTTCTCATCCAGTGCTTGTTTGTGCTGATTTTTGTAGCCTCGATAGTATTGCATGGAAGTCCCATATTTTCGGCTACATAGTTGACCGTTTCCATAGCAAGGTCAGATGCAATACTGACGATCCCGTCAATACCGATCTTTCTGCACTCCTCGAGGATCTGATCCTTCTCTCTGATACTTATTGGATAGAAATAGTCAGCGATCTGTTCGCCCGGGTCTCCCGCTGCCCATGCGAACACATGAGTCTCCAGACCCATCTCTTTTGCTTTTACTATTGCCGGCTCCTGGAACAGGGCTGCTCCGAGTATCGCTATTTTTTTCTTCACAGATATGCCTCCTTAAATACCGGTGGTACCGGCTTTTATGGCTCTATTTCAAGATGTATGTGTTTAAGGGCATCATCAGCTTTCTGCCTTGCTCCGTCGAGCGTCGCAGCCTGTGTGATAACCTGTCCGACGCAGTCATTTGTGCATGCGAATTTCCTGATCTCGCCTCCCGGTTTAGCGAACATAAGCACATCGGCATCGCAGTCGTCATCTATGCTGACGGATCTGAGTGTACCGGCCTTCTCGGATACGATCATCTGAGCGAAGCATGGCGTGCAAGGTCTCTTATCTTCTGAAAGTTCCTGAATGAACCCTCTCTCTCCGAGAGCTGTTTCGATTATCATGCGGTAAATATCATATCCCATGTAAATCGATGACAGTTCGGGCATGCAGTTTGCTCCCATCCTTCCGGTCATTTCGAGGATATATACCTTGCCGTCCATAAGCATAAGGTCGGCGTTCACAGCGCAGTTATCGAGTCCGAGAGCGCATATGCCTCCCTCCATCTGCTTCATGGTATCGTCGATCACGGCAGGCTCCGCCTCGAACGGCAGGTAGTGCCCTGCAGGTATCTCATCGTTCTCGCCGTATCTGACATCGCCTGTAGGCAGTACAAACAGCACCTCTCCGTCCACTACGAAAGCTGTGGCACTGAACTCATAACCGTCGATATACTCCTCTGCGATGCAGTAGTCTTTGTGCGTCTCAGACATCGTGCGTGTGACTGCCTCGCTCAGAGATTCACCTTCCATGACGATATTGATACCCCGGCTTCCCGCCAGATCTACCGCCTTTACTATCAGCGGATAATTGAGATGCGCGCACTTTTCGTCAGCATCATCGCCCGGCATGATCTCAACGAATCTGGCCGTACGTACACCGTGCTCCTCGAAAGCTCTCTTCATAAGAAGCTTGTTGGTACAGACCACAGAAGCTTTATGTGAGATGCCGCAGAGTCCGAGGTTTTCGCAAGCGTATCCCAGCGCAGGTATCATGATATCCACGCACGCGGAGACTATAGCGTCTGCCTTGTGCCTGCGGGCAGCGTCAAGCACTGCCTCAGCGTCTGTTATATCAACGTAATCGATCTCGTCAGCAAGCGCGAATCCCGGATAGTCGCCCGGAATGCTTAAGGCAATGGATCTGTGTCCCAGCTCTCTCGCTGCTTTGTATAAGCCGACCTGTCCTCTGCCGGCTCCCAGAACCAGTATGTTCTTCATTTTGATAGATCTCCTGTCTGTAGTTCGCCTTCGGATACTATTTCCACTTGAAAGTGTAGTATCCGTTTGCGCCTTCATTGCTCTCGATCTTGACATAGTATGTGCCCTTCGAGGCCTTTTTAGTACCGATTTTGCCGTATGTAATGTCGCGTATGTCCGAGCTGCCTGCATATACCCTGTAGGAAGTGCTTTGTCCTCTGGTATATACCGTTACATACAGACTTCCGATCGACCCTCCGTCGGACATTTTCTTTGCATTCACAGAAAGAGTCATTTTCTGGTTTTTAGGATTTTTGATCTTATACCAGTGTACCTTCTTGCGGTTGTTAGCCGGAATGATTCCCTTGTTTAGCTTTCCTTTCTTTATGGATGCGGATTTTTTCTTTGAGGATTTTGCGCTTGTTTCTTTTACCTTGTGGAAAGAAGTGCTTACTTCATACACAGCTGCACCCTTCAGGCTGATCGTATATGTACCCTTCTTTACTCCTATATTGGTTGAGAAGCCTTTGCTCTGACTGAAGTAAGACCAGTCTTTGAATCCGTTCGCCTTTACGCGGATGCTGTATGTCGGATCAATGCCGTTGTCTGCGGATACAGTAAGATATCCGTTCGAAGGCACTGTAACTTTAACAGTACTTACAGAATCGTATCCTGTTGAGCCGAGCAGCGTCTCCGAACTCTTCGAAGAAACCTTTTTTGAAGAAGGGACATACCATGCCGCAAATGCAGCTGCGCCGACAGTTCCGCGTGCATATACGCTGAATGTTACCGCTACATTCCCTGCAGAAGGCACATAGTACATTTTTGCTTCTGTGCCGTCATAATTTTTGCTTCCGGCATAGCTTGCATTGGATCCGACGCCGACATAAACACTCACGTCAGGTGATGTTGATGCATACTGTACCACAAGCGTACCCTTCTTCGGCATGTTTACGTTATATGTAAAGTCTGCAGAGCTGTCAGTGAGTACCGGAGTACTGTATCCGGCTATGGAAGCATTATTTGAAGCTTTATCGGCAGTGATGCTCGCGCCGTTTTCAAGAACAGTATTACCTGCGGGCTCTGCCAACGGCACAGGCAGTTTTGTTTCCCCGCTTTCAGCATACACGCTTCCTGCACAGCAAAGACACATGCTAACTGCTACCGCCAGGCAAAGCATGAGTGACAGTATCTTTTCCAGAGACCTCTTCATTTCCATTTTTCTGTCCTCCCCATTTTTTATATCGTTATACGTTTTATGCTTTTTATGTTATTACATATCATCACTGTTTTCTTCATCGGAATCCGACAGGTCTTCCTGCTCAGCCTCCACCTCTTCGTTCATAGCCTCAGTCTCTTTCTTTCGCGATGACTGCCTGCAGTTCTTGCGGAAATAGTCGACAGCATCAGCATACGGACCGTCAAAGACTAATTCACCTTCGTGGATGACTATACCTCGTCCACAGAGCTTTGCGCCGTCAGCAAGTTTGTTTACCGACATCACGAACGTTGTGTCTCCGTCAATAAGCTTCAGCAGCCTGTTGATACAGATTTTGTTCCAGATCTTGCTCCCGAACGAAAGCGGTCCGTCATACAGATAGATGTCGTTCCCCATCTCCGTCGCTATGGCAAAGCCGAGCCTGGTCGGAGCACCTTTTTTGTATGACCTCAGCGTTTCATCCTTCTCATCGGTAAGCTTTGCGAATTCAAACACGCTGTCTTCATGCTCTTTTATCATTTCGGAAGACCATCCCAGAGCGGTGGTCATCACTTTGTAGTTGTCAAGTCCGGTCATCGCCGCGTCAAATCCGAGTCTGACTTCCAGAATAGATGTAAGTCCGCCGCTGATCTTAACCTTTCCGGAATCCGGGCGTATCACACCGGCAATTATTCGCATCAGTGTGGTCTTACCCGACTGCTGCCTTCCGATTATGCCGACCTTTTCACCTTTTTTAATGTCAAATGAAATATCCTGCAGAACATCGGTCCTGATTCCTGTATCTCTCTTGAGCAAAAGGAATCCTATCTTCTGCATATTTGTCTTATATTGCCTGTAAGATTTGCTTACATGTCTTACTCTGATAGCTGTTTCTGCTTTGCCCATACAGCACCTCACAGAATCTCAGGAAGCCGCTTTTCCATTCGTCTGAACAGAAGATAAGCGACAGCTGTCATGATCAGAAGCATAACAACGAAGTGCATCAGCAGGCTCGTTTCTTCCCAGATCCATATATGATAGGCGAATGTGTTTCTGAACCCCTCTGCCAGATAGCTTATAGGATTCCATGTAAAGAACGGATTAGTCCTTCCCTTTACATTGAACAGAATGCCTGAAAGCCAGAAAAATGCGGTTTTTATTGTTTTTATGAATTCAAGGATATCTGCGCTTATGATGCTCATCAGCGATGTGATCATGACCCAGAGATAGAGAAAGATCACAGTAAGCGCTATGTACAGCGGAAGCTGCAGCCAGTATATGCTTGGCATTACCCCCATAAATATGCACATCAGTATCAGGATCCCGATCATGATGAGATACACCATCATCTTCGAAACGACCGCGATCATCGGAACTGTGGACAGCGGGAACTTAGTGTTGCGTACTATGGACTTGCGTCGGTTGTAGCAGGACGCTCCTCCGACGAGCAGATCCGCGATGAACTGCCACTGCACTATGCCCGCAGCCAGCCATATGAAATACGGACATACGGTACCCTCAATATCTTTGCCGCCCCTGAATCCCGAAGAAATCGCCACATAAAACATCAGCAGATACATGAACGGTTTCATGATCGCCCAGAACATACCGAAATCAGAGGTCATGTAAGTCCTTTTGAGTTCGGCTCTGGCCAGCCTCAGTGTCTGCGGGAAGTACGCAATATTCTCTTTTATCACTCTGAACATCAGGCTGAACACGTATTCACTCCCGGTTTCAAATGTACTTCTTGTAAGAGTTGTGGATATCCACCACTTCAGTATGGTGCGGCAGTCTCTTTTCTTCAGGCGGCAGCTCCATATAGTCATCGCCGAACTGAAGAGTCAGATACTCATCATATCTGGCCGGACACCTGATCGTTGTATCTTCAAACGGCAGTTCGATTGTCTTGTCAAAAAGTTCTGCCGGGAATGTATACCTTCTTATATTTTTGGACCAGGTATAGCCTGTAGTGGATGTGCTTCCGAATGGTTTGCTGCGGAGCAGATCAAGCCATTTTTCAGAATAGTAATTGACCTTTATATATGGCCCGGCCACTCTCATAAGCAGCCACTTCAGCTTTGTCTTTTTGCGCTTCGACTTTACCACTTTAAACGGGAACCTGCGCCAGTAGTTCAGCCTTTTATAGTCAAGCACTTTTGTATAAAAAGTCTCCCTCTCTTCAGCGTCGTCAGGCATCGCCGACATCGGCATTATATCTACAAAAATACCTTTGTAAGCATTATAATAGCCGATCTCCTTTTTCTCTATGTATGCTGTTTCAGTATTGTGGATCTTACCGAAGATCTTATCGTATGTTCTTACATTATTGCAGGTATAGGTCTTATAAGGAGGCTGAAGATCTTTCTCAGCCGCTTCCCAGAACTTATCAAAGAACTGGATCGGTATCGCAATGTCAAGATCGTCATCCCATGGAATGAATCCCTTATGACGGACCGCTCCAAGGCATGTGCCTCCGATAGCAAAGTAAGGTATCTGATGCCTCTCGCAGATATCTGCAGTAATTTTGAATATATCAAGTATGACTTTCTGTACTTCAGTCATTCGTCATTTCCTCCGGGTGCCGCTAAGCCGGCTTTGAGATCATTTCAGTTTTTTCTTATACAGGTAAAGATAGCCGTGTTTCTTATAGTTCTTGCCATACGCGATGTACGCGTTCTTCTTTCCGCCTGCTGTGACATATGTGTACAGCACCTTGACCTTGTCGCCTTTGTGAAGAGTGGTTCCGTTCGACTTCGTGCAGTTCCTGTTGGAGCTCACATTCGTCGCCTTCACTTTGACTTTCATTTTTTTATTTGCGGCTTTTACCTTGTCAGGGAGTATTCTTACGGCCTTTTTGAAGTTGTCCTTGTACATCCCGTTAAGAGGAGCTATGCAGACGCCGCCGTCAGAGTCCAGTCCTTCGTCGGAGTATGTGCCGATACTGACTCTTGTACTCTGTATCACCTGGCCGTTGCCGATGTAAATCGCTACATGGTTTATAGCCCTGTTGTCAAAGCTCATCTTGAAGAATAGGAGATCTCCCGGCTTCAGTTTTTTGATTTTTGCATTTGTGAGTCCGCTTTTGCCGGCAGTGCAGACGACTTTCTTATCTATCGTGCTGCTTTTGAATCCCTTGTTGATAAGATTTCCTGCTGTAGACATGGCTTTGAGATCAGATGTCAGTTCGAACGGCGGTGCGTATCCGCAGAGCACTTCGTTAAAGATATAGCTGATAAAGCCCGAGCAGTGCAGGCAGTATCTGCCGTTTTTCTTTTTTAACGTTTTAGAATACTTCGTACTGAAATCATATGAAGTGTTCCAATTGTCATAAATATCAAATGCCTTTTCGACCACTTCCTCCTGAAGCCCTGTAGTGCAGTAAGGAAGATACGACTCCTGTATGGCGTTTTCGCTGCTGAGCTTTTTCTCACCTCTCGCGACCCACATATAGTATGTATCGCCTTTGTACAGCACCTCGTACCATGTTCCTTCATCAGAATTGGTGGAGCTGCTGACAACAGTGAGTTCTGTGTTGAACCACAGGGTGATCGACTTGGACGATGCGTCCTTTTCCTTGTAAATATTAGTTGTCACCAGTGTCGTGTACTGCGTTTTGCCTGCTTCTGATCTGGTTACGACTATAGACCGCCAGTCTGACCATCCGCTGTAATTTATCTCTCCGTCAGAGTCAGTCTGTTCGACGGAGACCCTCACATAATATTTGCTGCCGCCCTTCAGCCCTGTGACAGTTGCTTTATGTACGTTTCCGTCAAAACTTGCGACAACCTCATCTGAAAAGTCGGATTCCAGCGCGTATTTCACCTGAAGTCCTGTCACATTCTGGTAACTGCCGGTAGTGACCGTAAAAGAATCCGGGTCATCCGATGTCAGATCTTCTATTAACGGCTTTTCAACAAATGACGATGCATGCACAGCCGCAGGAACCGCTGTGCAAAAGAATAATACGATCAGCGCCATCACCAAAGGTAAAAATCTCTCCGGTCTCCCTTTTTCCGCAATTGCACTCTTCATCACTGTAATAAATACCTCTCTTAGTTATGTATATATACGCATGATGCGTCAGTATCTGTCTATAGTCTGCCAGATCTCATCGAATCCGTCTTCGGTATCTTTGATCCGGTTCCAGTTTATCAGATTCTCGAGATCTTCCTTTTTTCCGATTTCGTCGCACATCTGCTGCCCGTAGAACTGCGTTCTGCAGTTGACTTCCACAACAAGCCAGCCCCTGTCTTCCGAAAGAGCCATGTCCCATCCGGCGTATCTCACATCAGGGAACATATGGGCCGCTTCTTCAGCAAAGCCGACCAGCGACTCCCACTCCGGAATACGGAAACCTTTCAGCTGCACGCCTGTGTCAGGATGTCTCCCATATATAATGTTTCTCTCATCTTTGCCGTTGCTGATGACAGTACCTGTACCGGCATCAATAAGAGCAAATATGCCGCCGCTTCCGCCGTTATCCACAAAGGAGTCCTTTTGCCCTATCTTGAAGAACGGCAAGTGTATCTTTACACTTCCATCATCATCAAGATATGTCGTTACCCTGATCGTATTCAGCGATGCCGGGTGGAGCGACCGGATGCTTTCCTCTGCTATTATCGTCTCTTCAAGAACGAACGGCACTTCTTTGATCAGTTCTGCCGCGGTTTTTTCAGCATCCATTCTGCCGTCTGTGCAGATCCGTCTTATGCCCTTACCGAACGACTGGTCGAGCGGTTTGAATACAAAATCCCCATGCTGTCTGATAAAGCTGACAGCAGTCTGATAATCTTCTTCTCCGTTTATCTCAACCAGATCTCTCTTGTACAAAGGCGCGAGATGCTCATACGACAAAGCCTTATTTCTGCATATAATGAATCCTCGTGGAGAATTGAGCTTTCTCAGATAATCTTTTCTGCCCGCATTCGGTATAAATGCTTCAATTTCGCGCCTCGTTTTATTTTCAAGGCCGTACAGGAAATATTCCTTAAAGAAAAGACCGTATTTCAGGTTCAGGTAGTCCATGTCAGAAGCGATACTCAGGCGGAGTGATTCGTCTATGTCCCCCTTATACAAAGAGACCGCTTCGTTGATCCGCTGTTTTCTTGCAGGAAGCGCAAGGCCGTACAGCTCTGCTATCTGCGGATCGTTTCTGGTCAGAACAGCAGAACCGGCTATCCGCTCTGTCATATCAAGCCTTTTTTCACGTTTTTCCGCGAAAGCCTCCAGCTCAGCATCATTCATCAGATGACAGCCGTTAGCAGTAAATGTCCGCTTCAGCAGTTTATATGTAGTCCTGCGGCGCAGGTTTTCTGCCGCCTCATCCTGCGAGCAGCCCGTATCTTTCATTATCACACTGATATCTTCTTCGATACTGTCCTGTTCGCGGGTCTCCTTCTGCTGCATCTCATACGCGAGAGCATCAAGATCGCGGTGTGTCCATTCGTATCCGTTGAGCTTGTAATACAGGCTCCTTTTGATACCAAGGCTGTCAGCATATCTGAGCTCATTGAGCGCCTGCTCATGGGTCCATCCTGTTTTTTCACTTATTTTATCGGCATACACCGAACGCTTTGTTTTGCTGGTGTTTTGTTCCATTTTCTGATCAAAAAACCCTGTCCTGACCCCCGCAAAGAAGCAACGTATTGCACTGCAGGAATTGAAAATACCTACTTTGACATTATATAATAGTAAAGTATTAATTGGCAATCTTGCTCACGACTGCAATTACAGATCATGAACCGGAGATTCACTATGCTGACACCAAAAGCTTTTAAAAGAAAGGCCACAAGGCGCATCCATCGTTATCAGCAAGGCGTTCTTGAACGTGCATGTGCCCAGTATATGGCAAAAGATGAGATAACTGCCGCAGACCGCAGACGTCTCCTCGAGCTCTATTCGCTCACCACATTTACATTCCAGCAAAAGCGCAAAGACAAAAAACAGCGCAACAAAGAGAGCCGTCTTGCGGTTATAGAGGCGAACCTCAGTCCTGAAGAGGCTGCAAATCCTGCAAGAGTCAAGGAAGTGTATGACGATATAATGTTCTGCAACATCCTTTACGGTTCAAATTCTCAGGATTATTTCTCTTTCCAGTTTGAAAAGCTCACGCATAAAGGCAGAAAGCTTTATATTACAAACCGTAACCGTCACGAATTCTACAGAAGTTTCAACAATCAGAATTACAGACGTTATCTTGATATGAAGCCGGAGTCGTACCGGAGATTCACTCCGTTCTACGGACGTGACCTTGTGATTTTCTATGATGAAGAGGACAGAGATGCTTTCAGGGAATTCGTCGCAAAGCACCCGAAGTTCATCTATAAACCGATGGAATCCTCTGGCGGACACGGCGTGGTCATGATCGACGCCAGAAAGTTTACGAGCGTCGATGACCTGTTCGACATACTCATGTCCACAGGAACCGGCGTTGCAGAAGAACTGATAGTCCAGAGAGAAGAGCTGGCTCACTTCCATCCTGCATCCGTAAACTCCGTACGTCTTGTATCTTTCCTTAATGGAGATAACGATATCGAGATACTCTGGACTTTCCTCCGCATCGGAATGGGCGGTGGAATAACCGACAACACCAGCGGCGGCGGTATGGGTGCGATGATCGATCCTGAAACAGGCATCATCAAAGCGCCGGGCAGGGATGTAGACGGCAAACAATATGTATTTCATCCTGATACAGGCGCCCAGATAGTAGGATTTCAGCTTCCTGAGTGGGATAAAGCTGTTCAGATGGCCCGTGATATGGCCAGGCTTATTCCTGAAATGAAAGTAATCGGCTGGGATCTCGCATACTCTGACAGAGGCTGGGTAATAGTTGAGGGCAATTCACATCCTCAATGCATGGCCCCGCAGGTTACCGAGCTCCCAGGCAAAAAGTATTTATACGAGAAGGTATTGAACTATGTCAACGAAAGCAAGTAATAAAACAACGCTCTGCTTCGCCGGAGATCTGTATCTTAAATCGCGTAATGAGCTCTGCTCGGTTATGGATAAGTCTGTTGTCGACTTTCTTAACTCCGGAGACGCGTGCTTCGTAAACTTCGCAAGTCCGGCTACCGGATTCCGCAAGTCTTACACAAAATATACCCCGAGCATAAAAAGGGACATCAATTGCAGCGCACCTGATGTGCTGGCTGATTTCCCTGAGCTCTTCCCTGATGGTATCGTCTCCCTTGCCAATGATCATCTGGGAGACAGAGGCTCAGTGGGTATAATTGATACCCTTGAGTCCTTTGAGAAGTACGGTGTTCCGTTTATCGGAGCCGGCCGTTTCCCTGATGAGGAACTCAAATACAGGATCTTCGGTGATGATGTCAAGGTAGGAGTAATCGCTATCCTGGGCAGAAAGCATGGAATCCGCAAGTTCAGAAACAAAGTCGGACCGCTCAGATCGCGCCGTAAAGAAGATATTGCAGCAATGATCAGTGAGGTCCGCGAAAAGTGCGATTATCTTGTGCTGATCTACCATGGAGGCCGCAGATACAACAATGTAGCCGAGCCTGCAAAGCGTGCAGCCATCAGCAAGTATCTGGATGCTGGCTGCGACGTAGTCGTCGCGCATCATCCGCATGTGATACAGAGACCTGAGATTATCAACGGCAAGTACGTATTCTATTCCATCGGAGATCTTTTCCTCACAGAGCGTGCTGATGTTATGGGCGCTCCAATGGAAGGTCTTGTTCTCAGGCTTGAATTTACCGGCAGCGGCATAAAGCCATATCTGCAGTATCTCGATATTACGGAGGATCACGTTGCGCTCTCTGATAAAGAGTATGTACCTTCGTATATCAACAGCGAGAATGAATATAAGGCCGCATGGGCAGAGGCGGAAAAAGAAAAAGCAACTATCAGAGCTGCATATATAGATTACAACAGAAGGTGGAAGCTCGCTGCTTATAAAGATGAACTTGAACGCATCGACCGCACACTTGAGCTTATAGAGAAAAACCGCGGTGCCGCAAAGATCGAAGGTATTGAAGAGAGGCTCAACACCATAAAGGGAATTCTTGAAAGAAAAACCGCGTTTATCTATAACAAAATGTCAGAAACTGACGACATCGATGCTGAAGAGTTCGATGAAGAAACTGAAGAAAAATCCGCGTCAGAGGGGATCCTGTGACGCGGGATTCTTTTTTATTCTGAATATTCACGATTATCTTTAATCCTGATCTGAGATGTTGACCGGATCGCTGTTTACCACTATCGCTGCGCTTTTGCCTTCATAGCGCGCAGAAAATGAACTTGCGCCGGTCCTTTCCCATCCTATGAACCTGAATTCGTTCTTTTCAGGCTCATATTCTGACAGATCCAGCTCCTTATCCGCAGTTACGATTACCGGATCCTCTCCATTATTCAGATTAAGGGTCATTTCCGCCTTTTCGGCTACCTGCGCGGTTCCGGTCTTTCCTGTGGTTTTAGTGTATTTCACAGGATAGGTAAACGGATGAGGGCTCTCCACCACCACTGCAGTGTGCTTTCCCGGATTAACGAGTATATCTCCTACCGCAAGCCTTGATGATGATGTCGTATACTTTTCGGAGTCAAAGATGTAGAACTTTCCGGTCGCCTCAAGATCGTCCTTTACATCACCCGACATCCAGTACCTCGGAGCTTTTATGCCTTCGGCGTTGAGACACACCGCTATGATGCACGTGCAGGTAGTCTCGCAGTTTTTCTCTACTTTTGACAAGTCCCATCCGACTTTTTTCGCTTCATTGTACAGAGTTCCCCGGTCAGGATAATTCTGATCATATCCTATGTGATCATTTAAGCATCCCTTTTTCATATTCTCTGCAAGCCTTCTCCCTACATCAGGATCTTTTGCCCTTATGACATACGACCAGTGTTCAGATGCTCTTGGAAACACACTGTATGACCAGTCAGAGATAAGCACCTCTCTGCCGCTTTTATCGCCTGGCTTATTGCCTTTGACGCCGTTCTCGCCTCTCTTTGCCTGCCCCATCTTTACCTCTCCTGACGCGTCAGTAAACTGAAGCGCTGCGAAAGGAATATTCACAAAAAAGCAGGCGACTAAAAGTATCGCCGCTGCTTTCTTCGCTATCTTTTTTAAAACCGTTTTTTTCTCCATTCCCTTTTGTACACTTATGGCCTGCACAAGCCTAATCAACAACCATATTCATAAACATCTCTGTGATGTAAATATACCATTTCTGATCGGGAGTCATGTCTCTGCCGGCTCCCGGATAAAACTCCTGCCTCGTTGCTCCCTCGTAATCCGCCATCCACTGCGCGAGCGCCCTCGGCATCGGCAGCTTTTTAGGCTGTCCCATGTCAGGATAAAGTCTGTGGAACAGCTCGCGCACGAGATACTTATTCTCCCCTGAGCGTATGCGGTCAAGATCGAGCGGTACCGCGAGCTCAGTCGTCAGGTATGGTGCCGCAAATCTGATCCCGGCAAGCGAGCATGAATTGACATATGAATTCGGCGACTGTCTCAGGTGAGTGTCGTTCAGGAAGCCGTATACATCCATTCTGCCGTCAGCAAAGTGCCGTTCATAAGCATCCCTGATTATCACTCCTTCTTTCAGCACGCTTCGAGGATCGATGAAATTGTGATAATCAATGTATTCATCAAGGCCGAACTCGCGGCACAGCTGTATACTGTGACCTCCGTAAATTATGTCAGCGGTCTCGCCGAAAATAAGAGTATCGAAGCCTGCTGCCTTTGCAGTCAGGGCAGCTTTGTGTATCTGCGGTTCTATTGAGTGTATCGGCTGACCCATGTGTCTCAGCAGAGACGGCGTGTATCTGACATAGTCATCCCAGGTTATATCTATAATTTCATGATCAAGTCCGCAGGTCTCTGCAAATATCTTAGCCTGTGCCGTTTCATCTACAGCTCCCGGTGCGCAGCACCTCAGCGTATAGGCCTTTGATCCTTCGGGCATCATCTTCGCAAGGATCGCTGAATCGATGCCGCTGCTGAGCATCAGAGCACAGCTGCCGCTTTGAAGAGCATCGCTGACTGCCTTTCTGAGCGCAGTCTCAAGCTCAAAGCTGTCATGCACAGGAGTCCTGTTCTGCGGTATCTCAAATCTGCGCGGAAATACTCCTGGCGCAAAAATGTGATTGAAGTCTTCGATCATCCTGAACTCGAAAAATGAACTGGCACAATATACCGGATCTACTATCATCATTTATCCTTTCACTACTTCACTTCGTGAAGAGTCGTTCCGCGGACATGCCTCAGTGCCTCTGATATCCTTGTCGACGATACTCCCTTCGTGTATGGGAAGTAGATTATCTTTATGCCTTCTTCTTCAAAGGCTTTTTCGTACTCCTGCCACTTCTCGGTCGCGTACCAGTCGTCACCTACGAATAGATAATCTGCACCCAGTTTTTTACAGGCAGTCAATTTGTCCATATCATACTGAGGTACAGCTGCATCTACATATTTGATGCTTCTGACTATCTCTATCCTGTCTTCAAAAGGAATCATAGCCTGTTTGCCTTTATATTCGACTAATTCATCGACTGTCACTCCCACGATCAGCTTGTCGCACATGCCCTTCGCATTTTTTAATAGATTAAGATGGCCTATATGAAACAGATCATAAACACCTGTTGTGTATCCTATCACCATATACTGACTCCCTCCAGCTGTTATTGTCCTTGATATGCCGCCGGCGGCTGTTCCGCCGGAAATCATACTTTGATAATATTATATTATTAATGCATGATCAGTCAAATACCCCTCTGCGGCTTGCCAGACTTAACTGTATACTCTATAATCTGCTTTGAAATGAGAACAGACAGATACAGAAAACAGGAAATAGAGGCAAGGAAAAGAAGGCGCAGAAACGCGCTTCTTGTTGTAATACTTTTACTTATCGCTGCGGTGACCGCCGAAGTATGGACTCTTCTCACGATGACTTCCATCGATCAGAGATTCACCCGTAATGTTGAACGCGGATTGTACGCCGGGTGGTCTCTTGATGCTGACGAAACACAGCTGCAGACTGACGGACGGATCACGGATACGTCTTTCATAGACGCCGAATATGATGCTGTCTCCGAATATATGAACCGGAAGTACAAGGATGATGAACTTGCAGACCTTGCCAAAGAATATACTTCAGCACTGAAGAGCTGCCGCAGCGCAGCCAGGCAGTTTGATCCTGCCAGCGACTTTAACAAATTCTGGGCTGCTTTTTCAGAGCCATACGGCCGCAGAGTGCGTGCATTATACAAATTGTACAGAGGAGAGTACGGTCTGGACCTCAGCAGCGATGCTTATAGCGAGGAGACGGAATATCTCCTGTCTCAGGGGTGGCTTCTCGAAACACTCAGCGGGCTTACATTTCATAACACTGACAGAGATGGGATAAATACATTCTTTGCCAGCATAAGAAATGATTCCGGAAGAGACATCGACTACCTCAACATAGATGTGGAACTGCTCGATAAAGCCGGCAAGAGTGTAGAGACGTCATCGATATATCTGACAGACATCCCGGCAGGAGGAGTAATACCTCTGCGGTTCATCAGTACATCAGATAAGGTCGTCAGTTACAGGATCTCATCTGAAACTGCCAGTTTCAAAAAGTCTGCAGAAACCGGTCAGTAATACTCTCTTTGTTTTTCCAGTCGTTTTTTATGATATACTTCTTTTATGGATTACAAATTTTCAGTTATCATACCTCTATATAACGTCAGCGCATATCTGACAGAAACCGTCGACAGTGTGCTCGCCCAAAGCATAGGATTTGAAGAAAACATCCAGCTTATTCTTGTAAATGACGGCAGCACAGATGACACGGAGCAGATCTGTCTGTCAATCAGAGACGCTTATCCTGATAACGTCACCTACGTTTATCAGGAAAATGCCGGTGTTTCCGCAGCCAGAAATGCCGGTATTCCTTTTATTGCCGGCAAATATACAAATTTTATGGATGGCGATGACCGTTGGGATATTGATGCTTTCAGGTCTGTCTGGGATATGTTCGAAAGCAATGGAGAAAACATCAATGTTATTGCCTGCAGGATGGACTATTTCGAAGCAGATACCGGGTATCACAAACTCGACTACAAATTCAAAGACGGCGACATGATATGTGACATCTTCGAGCACCCGACCTATGGGCAATTCTCGGTTTGTTCGGCTTTCTGCCGGTCCGAAGACATCAGAGACCTTACATTTGATACGCGACTGAGTTATGGTGAAGATGCCAAATTCATAAATCAGCTGATATTGAAAGCTCGTCAATACGGGCTTCTTGCAGGTTCAGTCTACCATATAAGAAAGCGCAATACTGAAATCTCTCTTACGCAGACTAAACTGAGTAAGCCGACTGCATATATTGACACAGCAAGGTATTATTATGAATATCTTGCGGATCTTTCTGCAGATTTGTATGGCCGCATAATACCATACGTGCAGTATGCACTTATAAACGCATTGAAATACCGTGTCACATCCGCTATTCCTGACACTATACCTCAACAGATCAGCGAGCCTTATATTGAGTTGCTGAATAATTTAATTTCCCGCCTGGATGATGATGTGATATGTTCAGCACCAAAAATGCTTACTGAAACCAAGATTTATCTTTTTACACAGAAATATGGGGCAGTTTCTCTAAAGAGTTTGATTTCTCTCAGAAACGGATATGTATATGTGAACAATCATCGTGCCGGACGATTGTTCAGCAAAGACAGTCTGATAATCAAAACAATTCATCAGTCATTTCTAGGAATAAAAATAAGCGGAACCATCAGATGTCCCGAGATAATCGACTCCTTTTCAATCAGAGTCTGCTGCGGCAATTCCAAGTATATTGCCAGTATATCCCGCACGCCTTCAAAGACCCGCTTTTCTTTTGCTGATACTCCTATCAGCAGTATTTATGATTTTTCTGTCAGGATACCCGCTTCAAAGTGCACAGATCCAAAAGTGCTGGAATGGACAATAATCGCAAACGGCAACGAAATCGCTGCAGCACCTGAATACAAGGTATAATGCCTCATCTCCTGTCCTGCGGATCTATGTCGTGATACAGGTCGTTTATCAAATCACATATTCTTTCAGTACTGTGTCCGTCGCATGCTCCTGCATACTTTTCGCAAAACCTACTATAATTATCTTCAAAGTTAATAACCTGACCCTTAAGATAATGCATCAGCTCCTCCTGAGTCTTCAGGAGCGGTCCAGGCAGTTCATGCTCCATATCCAGATAGAAATCTCTCTCGTAAGTGTCGTAGTCATAGCAGTAGAACAGAATAGGTTTGCCCATAAGCGCAAACTCAAAAATAACTGACGAATAGTCTGTAACGAGCGTACTTCCTGCATACATCATATCTGATGTGGAGACATCTCTGATTTCAACTACATTATCATAATGCTCCGTTATTATTGGCTCAGTCATAACAGGATGAGGACATAAAACAAAGACTCGATCTTTGCCAATAGCTTCCGACAATACTCTGAAATCCATTTGTGGGCTGAAATGTGATCTTCCTCTGCCCGGGACATCTCTGAACGTTGGAGCATACAGTATGATTTCTTTATCCCTGAACTCCGGATGTTTTATATATATTCTTTCCAAAGCCTTTTCTTTAAGCCTAATGTCAAACAGATCATCAGTCCTTGCTACACCTGTTGCTCTGACCCGCTCAACGGGGATCCTGAAGCAATCGGCATATATCTGTCTGATACCCTCGGAACTGACAGTCACAAGATCGTAGTCTTTGTGGTAAAGACGGTCTTTTGCCGGATGAATCGAGCCTGAATCCTTTCCAAAGTGTTTGTATGCTCCTGTTGCATGCCAGAGCTGTACTATGTGCTGTCCTGCTTGTTTATGATAGTTAGGAAGTACAGGAAGATAATCATCAGTAACTATTACTTTTGCAGAGCATACCAGCTCCGCTGCTTTCCTGTACATTTCCGGATCACGATAAATCCCGGTCTTTGAATAAAACGTCTTTGGAAGACTTATCCGGTCGTATACATGCTGCATGTTATCGCACAGCACGTCATCAGCTCTGCCAGAAATGAAAACTACCTGGTTACCAGCTTTTGCGCTTCTCATGATCTTGCCCAGTTCTATCTCATATCGATGCTGTGCTTCGGTTTCCGGATTCTCTGCATTATTTACAGACCTCTTCCAGGCCTGTTCTGCCTTCAACCTGTTTACGACGTTGTCCTTAACAATTGTTAGCTCACCTGCTATATTTCGAATAATATACCCTTCCCTGAAACAATAGTCTGCCGTCCCGGTCTTTGCCATATTGCGAATTCGCAGATAATCATCAAAAAACGGATTCAGAGTTATTTCCTCATCTCTAATCATAAGAGCGAGCTTTACTGTCATTCCGGAGCGGATCGGCATGGTAATGCGAAAACTCTCGCCATGTATCACATATTCCCCGGCAAATCCTCTTACATCCCTTTTTTCATACGGCTCCATAACTGCGGGATAGAGATTACCTTTGTCATCTTTTGCGGCCAGCTCATAATCCTGAGCCAGCCCTTTTATACCGCATACACCTTCGATGGTAAGGCCTCCGTTCTCAAATTCGAATACAGTAACGCGGGCAACATTACTTACCGTAAAGTTGAAAATCCGTGTCTTACGGTACCTTAAAACCCCTTCCTTAAGCTCTGCTCTGGCAGGTAGACCCGAGCCATGCTTCAGTTCGAACAGATAGAGCCTTCGGTATTGATTGAAGCCTTCTGCTTTCCTTATCACTTTATTGTCTATATGAGAGAGCACCTCCCTCAATATCCTTAAGTGCTGCTCTCTTTCATCGTCTGAAAGCACCGTCATCATGTAAGGGTCGTACTTTCTCCAGCGCAGATCATACATGATCACATACTGGATGAAAGGAAGCACTTCGCCGTGCTTTTCGATCGACCTTCCGCAGAGGCCCAGATAGTACTGATCGGGAACAATAGTATACCACGACACTTTACGCGTAGCCGATGACGAGCCGCTGCTCTGATTCATATTTCTTCTATAGTAAAATAACGCATCAGGTAATATACCGAGACATGGCTTCTCAAGCAGCAGGCTGTTGACAAACAGCGAGTCCTCACCGGCAGAAATCTTTTCATTGAACCTGAGTTCTCCGACAGCAGAAGCTCTTACAGCAACACTTCCTATAGTTGAGCTGATGATCTCTGGTTCTTCGATCAGATCAGCCACACGTGCTCCATTTGTAAACTTATAATTAAGAGGGTGCTCTCTTCCCTCATAATCTCCGAAAAACTTTATGCGGCAGCTGCACACATCAAATTTCCCGGGATGAGCCTCAAAAAATTCATATATACGTAAAAACGCTTCGCAGTCCCACCGATCATCCGAATCCATGAATATGATATATTTGCCGGATACATAGTTTATGCCGGCGTTTCTGGCACTTGAAACCCCGCCGTTTTCCTTTTTGACATAAATAATGTTATCCGGATGAGCGGCGGCATATCGCATGCAGATATCTGCACTGCTGTCCGGGCTGCCATCATCAACCAAAATAAGCTGTATATCATCAAACCCCATCGACTGAGTGATCACACTTTCGATGGCTTCATAAAGGAATCTTTCCGCATTGTATATAGGTGTAATAACCGAGATCTTATATTTTATATCAGACATCCGGGCCTCCTGTGCCTAAAATGTTCAAAGCCTATCCGCGCTTTCCGAAGAACAGATGTGATCTTTTATGATCGACACCTGTCCCTATGTGGAATCTGTCCTTATCAGAGCGCTCTGCTATTTTTTCCCTGACTATATCCAGTCTCTTACCGGCATCCGAAGCGCTCGTGAGCGCCTTGTTTATACCCTCGAAATCGAATCTCTTAGCCGGCTCCTTATAGATGAAATCTTTCACATCAGAGTTCATGGAACGTTCGGTTTTCTTTTGGGTGTAGTTATGAACGCTTCTGCCTACAAAGAAAACTTTGTCCTTTACCAAACGTGCCGGGTTGCCAGCGAATACCGAATTGGAAGGAACTTCTTTTCCGGCCAGTACCGCAGCTGCGGCTATGATGCTGCCCGAGCCAATCCTGGAGCCTTTTAGGATCAGAGCATTCTGCCCTATCCAGACATGATCGCCGATCATTATGCTTTTGCTCATGTTTGTACGCTTTCCGGTCGATATGTCATATATCAGATGCGGATCAGCAGTCCTGAGCCAAATGCCAAACGAGAAAACACCGTTTTCTCCAACTATGAGGTTCTGCCTCTCTGAAGCGATGGCAGAGAAAAAGCCGTTGAAATAGCTGTTCTTTCCAAAGTACACCGTTGTCTCCCGCCAGAGATCCAGCTTGAGCTTATACTGATGCCTTTTGTTCTCTGAAAGGTAAAGGAGAGCATTGTCTCCGAAGAAAACTATGGTGCTGTCGGCCAGATCGACACCCGGCTCTGCATACAATATATTGCCGCTGCCCCTGAAATCAATGGTGCAGTCACTGCATTTCAGATCATCAGCTATTATGATATTGTTTTCAGGCGTCATTACTTCGGCGCCATTTTCTTTTATCATGATCCTTTGTCTCCTGTTGATGCCTGCTGTGTCGATTATGTGCGTCTGGCTGTTATAAACCGTATCAGTTTGTCTGTATATTTCTGAAATACAGCAGCCATGGCAAATGAAGCAACAATGGCCGCGACCAGAGACATGTATTTATGATTTTCGATATATCCCATCTGGTCTAGTATACTCATCGGTATTCGCTGAAGTATATATATCCCGAAAACATGTATCCCCGTCCATTCAAGGAATCCGTTATACACTGACAGTTTCATTGTCACCAGCAGTACCATAGCTATAAACGCCATGCCCCAGAATGTATACCCTGCTATGCCGAATGATTCTCTGTGAAAAAAAGAAACTATATATACACCTGTCACTATTGTCAAAACAATCAGATATGCTGCATCACTGCGCATTATGATTTTTTCAATATCTCCGCGCAGCTCCGAATAAAGGCATCCCAAAGGGAGAATCATCATAGTATTGTAACAATAATCCGGCCTTCCGATCTTTATCTGAATGTAAATCGCCACTGCAGTAATGGCAAAAGTCAAAGCAATCCCCCATATACGTTTGTTTCTGTAATTGCCTCCGGAAATACATGGTTTGAAAGATACATACAGGATGATATACAGTATCAGTACAGCTGTGATATACCAGTTTGAATTGCCAACAGCGGTCCAGGTCGTAAATGCAAGCAGCACCCGCTCAATCGGATATCTGATCCCCAAAGCTGCGTTCAGCAATAGATATAGCAAAACAGCTATATCAAAACGGAGAAGGAGCTTCCAGAATTTGTCCGGTATCTTGTTAATATATACGTCTCCTTTTGTCCTGATTGCTTCCATCATTCCATATCCTGAATAGAACATGAAAGTTGCAACCACCATCTGCTTTAAATGTTTCCTCAAAACAAGATATGGAATGTCATAAGGTCCGCTGAAATCAGCATACTGCGCATAATGACTGAATAATACCAATATTACAAACAGCCCGTTAATGGCTGTAGTATTTTTCTTTTTCAGATAATCCGTATTGAATTCCCCCGGCTTGGCAAAATCCGCACCAGTCAGGGCTATCATCAACAGGATCATGATAAAGAAAACCATTTGGCAATTCCCTTCTACTGAAAAAGGGCAAACCGTTTGCCCCCTTCAGTTCACTTATTGTTTTAACTACTTATACGAAACTGTCTTTTTGAAACCGTTCTTTTTGAATCTGTTTGCTTTTACGGCTTTTTTCCATGCAGATGTGTTCTTTACATATGCCTTAGTGAACTTTGCCTTATCAAACACTTTACCTCCGAATTTTGGCGGCTTACTGCCCTTGAACTGTACGTATCCTTTTCCGGCATAACCAAATGCCTTGTAGCCTACCGAAGTCACCTTAGCAGGAATCACTACGTTTTTCAGAGCCGGCTTATTATAGAAAGCGTACTTTCCGATAGTCTTGAGAGATGACGGAAGCCTTACCGTTGTCAACTTGCTGGTCGGCGCCTTAGATCCGTCAAAGATCTTGTCAGTTGCAACATACTCGAATCTGTCTCCGATACTGGTGACACCGTCGCCTATATATATTTTCTTGATATCGCTTCTCATCGAATACCAAGGAATAGCGGTGGTATTGGCTTTCTCAGCATTCCAGTTCATCATCTTACCGCTATTCTTCTTATTGTATAGCGGATTGAGGCCTATTTTCAGACGATCGTTACCCTTCTGGTATGCATACAACAGATTCTGTCCACCTGACGCTGATCCGCAGTATCCTATATGTACGGTTCCTGCATTTTTATCTGATGCGGATTTAAGCTCACCATTTTTAAATGAATATGTCACATCACCGATTTTGATTTTCTTTGTCATTCCCTTACCATTTTTATTGAAGAGATATGACTTTCCATTTATACGGAAGAATCCGGTCTGCTTTTTACCGTTGATCTTGTATGTGTACTTTCCTGACACCTTTTTCAGTACAGTATTGCTCTTCTTCATCGAGACATATGATGAACCTGTGATCGTCTTATCTGACGCTGCTTTGTTTTTTACAACAAGAAGTGATGAAGAAACGTTTCTCTCAAACCCATCGCCCGGGATATTTCTGTATACGAGTTTCGAATCTCCGCTTCTCTTTGTAAGGAATGTAGCGCTGCCGCCCCCGTCAAAGTTGATCGCTCTTACACATCCCTGCTGCTTGAAGATCATAGCAAAATCATACAGAGTTGCACCTGCTGTTGATGTCTCTCTGCCGTCAGCATTTATTATTACAACAGTTCCATCGCTGCAGACGCCGATTCCCTGTCTCGGTTCTCTTTTACTATCCTTTTCAACAGCAACCTTTCCCCCGTCGACAAGCATTACAGAGCCAGCAATAGCCTCTTGAACGTCACTTATAGACTCACTTCCTGTCCTTATAGTAACACTCCCATCTTTAAGAACAGCAAAGAATGGCTCTGAATTTGAAGCATTGATCACATTGCCTTCCATAACGAATTTGCCCGCAGGAATACCTTCTCCTGAGTAAAAATCACCATTCGATGCGGCGATTACTGTTCCTGCAGGGTCCGCAATGCTGTTATAAGCTGCTGCCTGTGTCTTAAGATTCTCATAGCCCCAGTCCAGACTCGAAGCTTTTTTTGCTCTCTTAGCAGCTGTGCTTCCTTTTTTATAATAGCCCTTATAAGTGCTTACTATGGACGCGTTAGCCCCATTCTGCACTCTCAGTATATGCACTCTGATATTTTCTTTGCCACTATCTGTTACATAAGCTGTCGTTTCTGTAACACCATCCATAAGCTTAAAGCTTTTGCTGCTTGTTTCTGATACGGCATCAGCATCAAATGTAAAGCATGCAAAGGCAAGTATAAGAACCAGCAGTAATACTGCCGGTGCAAGCCATCTTTTTGTTGATCTGATTCTTTCCATTAACCTTCCTGTTCCTTTCCAAAAATTGCTTCGGCTACTCTTTTGCAATTATTATTATCTCTGTACTTAAAAAATCTTTCTGCGCGGTTGATGTACTCCTTTGGAGCTATACACTCATTATCTATCAGCTTGATTATAGTGTCCGTTACCGCTTCTATGCTTGTACAGACAGGACCAAAACCGTCCTCCTGATAATCGAAGTAGCCTTTACCACACCCATGGTAATTGAAAAAAGTATCCTTGTCAAACTGAGAATATACGACTGGTTTGCCGAGATAGGCAAAATCAATGTTTACACTTGAATAGTCTGTCACAAGTATGGATGCCTCGCAGAATATCCTGTTATACTCGGCATCCCGGTATACACCGATCACATCGTTTCCCTCAAAATCTGTGTAATTCGCGATAAAAGACGGATGAAGATAGAATTCCCCCCTATATCCGTTTTTACGCATGGCATCAAGCAGCCTTCTATCATTTATAAGCGAATTGTAAAAACTTCTGTATTCACTATTTCTTAAAGTCTCAGAGTAAAGCCGCGAGCCTCTTTCACTGTCTATCTCCCCTGCTAAATCTACCCTCCAGGTCGGGGCAAACACGATCAGCTTTTTTGCCCTGTCTTCGAGGAGATCGAATCTCGGAAGCCCTGTGAGCTGCACCTCATCTTCCGTATACCCGTACTCATCTGCGAGTATAGAGTCTCTTTCACTTTCTGTGGTGGTGCAGAAAAGTTTGAAGCCCCGGTTTGTGTAATTTAGCTCGCGCGACCAGTCATTCATTATCACTCCGTGCTGAAGGAAGTAGTGATCAAAGGTGTACATATCCGCCATATATTCAAAGTCGTCTCCGAATGCATTGGTAAACCATCTGTCAAATCCCGATGTGATTATCTTCTGAGCTGCCAGGAAATGAACTTTGTATTCATCAGAGCCGAAGTCAAGCACTTTGCCGACTCTGCTTACCCTTTCGTAATCAGTAGTATCTTTACGAACACAGAAGAATACATCGTACTTTTTGTCATAACCATTCGCCATCAAATAGTTGAACAGCGCTTCCCCATTGTCTCTGGCCATATTGACGCGGTCAGCAATCAGAACTATAGGCCTGGAGTTTTTCCTCAATATCTCTGCATCTTTGCGAAATTGCATGAGATATTCTTTGTTCTGCGCCTTTAACGTCTTGCTATATCTATAAGCACATTGCTTTCTGAGCATCCATGATGCTTTGTTTACCCTTATTGAATCGTTTTCTCTTCTGATAATAAAGGCTCCGGAATCGACATACGCACCATCGACATCCTGCAGTCTCGAGCGCCTTCCGAAGCTGATCTCCTGAGCTTTTCTTTTGATCTGTGACGGGTCGTCTTTCGACTTGCCCTCTGTATAAAAGCTATAGACTGCACCATCATACAAAGGCAATTTTGCTCTGAACCCCCTGAATATTCTGATTAAATTGCCTTCACTATCGGTCTTGTCGTTGAAAGGCATAGGAAAAAAGCGAACAGCAACATCTTCACCCTTTTCGCTGCGTATGTGCATGTTCGGTTTTCTGTCCGGCTTCTGCCCGGGACATACACCGGCAAGCTCCATAGTATCACCATTTACGGTCATGACTTTGATCTTTACCATCGTACTAATCCTTTACCGATATACCTACGTCATCGTCAAAAGCTCTTTTACCAATTACAATATCTGCAGATGGCAGCATAACACTTTTCAGCAACGGTTTATTATAAAATGCGTATGCCCCTATCTCTTTAAGGGAATTAGGCAGCCTTATTTCCTGCAGCTCATTTACAGGTGTCTTTGTTCCCCCTTTTACAACTCCCTTAGGCATGGAAAGGAACCTGCTTCCGACTGTTGTGACCCCATCAGCAATGTATACCTTTTTAATGCAATGTCTGAAAGCATACCACGGAAGACATTCTTCCTGTGTTTTCATCCAGTTATCCATCTCTCCGATGTCAGCCCCGGTATCTTTATTTTTGACGGCCATACTGGCAAGTCCGATTTTCAGGGTGAAATTCCCCTTCTGGAGAGCATATATAAGGTTTTTGCCTCCAAAAGCCTTGGATCCGCAGTATCCCATCAAAACATCTCCCGCTTCCGGGTCAGATGACCCGGAATATATTCCATTCTTAAAAGTATAAGAAGTTTCTCCTATATTGATGCTTCTGCTTACACCGTTGCCCTTGTCGAAAAGGAACGATTTGCCATTTATAGTAAAAATTCCCGAAGCAGATTCTCCATTTATGCAATATTTGTATTTTCCAAACAAGGTCCTCTCAAGCCTAGTGCTGTTGTTAAGCATGTTAGCAGCCTTATTTGCTGAAGTCTGTCTGCCCGAATGCTTTTCGCCATTTGTATTTACTATTAGAAGTGCCGATGAAACGTTTCTTTCAAAACCATCTGCAGGTGTGTTGCGGAATACAGGCGCTTCATCACCAGATCTCTTTGTCATGAACCCGGCACTCCCTCCTCCGTCAAGATTTAGTGCACTTACACAGCCTTGAGCTTTCATGAGTTCAGCAAGCTCATATATGCTGAGTCCACTTGAATCAGGCTGACGGCCTTCTGCATTTACAATCACTACAGTACCATCACTGCATACGCCTACAGCCTGCCTTGGATGACTGGCAGTAATGTCATTTGCAATGATCTCCCCTTTTTTTACAAGAATCCGATCTCCACCAATGGCCTCTTTTATATCTTTGGTTTTACCACCTGCTTTTCTGATCACACAGCGACCAGTATCAAGGACTGCAAAAAAAGGCTCATTGCCTGAATCCTTAATGATCTGTCCTTCCGACACCATAATGCCAGAAGGCTCTCCATTTATATCAAAAAAATCTCCGTTAGATGCTGCAATGATGTTTCTTTCGTCATCGTGCATGCTTACCAACTGACTGAGTTTACTAAAGCCCAGATGACCTCTGTTCTGGCTGTCAGGCACTCCGCATACTGCTTTTATATTCACCTCGGCACTTTTACTGATCCTCAGAATATGTGTCCTTACATTTTTTCCATCGTCATTGGTCACATATACATCTGACTCTGTCACACCACGGCACAAAGGATGATCCTCCCGCGATGTCTCTGCAGGGCAGCAATTATCATCAGGTCTGAAGTTCAGTAGTAACATCATAGTTAATGTAATGCAGTTAAGACCAGATGTAATGAACCGCGATTCCTGAGTGCATATAACGAAGAGATAAATCAAACAGAGTATCTCGGGATGAGACTTGATAAAGTTGTTATCCATGTCTCCAATGCGTTTATACAGGAATAGAAGTATAAGCAAAAAGCCCGGCAAACCCGATACCAGCATAAGTTCAAGATATCCATTATGCGGACCAAGTGACGTATCTGCTGCTGCACTAAGCTGCTCAGACTCAGCCGATACTCCATCTTCCATTAGTTTGCAAAAGTTTTCAGCACGTGCGTTGATAGCGTCTTTGATCGTACTGAATCCAAGTATATAGTGTCCTTTCTGGCTTATTATATGCTGTTTCCATATATTGTATCTTCCGGATGAAACCGTATCTATCTGAAGTTCCTGATCGGTATTTGCCAGTCCATTCTGAGAGTCAGAAACAAAGGCCACGACATATACTGGAATCAGCATTGCAATGCAGCATACAACAACTATACTCAGCCACCTTTTGTATCCTTTCAGGCAAGTATATCCGTTCAGAATCAACACTGCACAGAATACTAAAACGCCGGCTATAGCGCTTCTGCACCCTGTCCACAAAACAAAGATGATATTAATAACAATCAGAGGAATCAGCAAAGTTTTTGCACTGTTCTGATAGCCTTTGAGCAGTACCGTACTTAATATTACTACAGCAAGACCTGCAAGAAGACCTGCCGAGTTAGGATTATGAAACACCAGAGAAAACGGCATTGCGACTGTACCTTGAGCATATGCGTTCAATGCATCCTGAGTTTGTGCGTTTAGAAACATATAGTGATAAAGGCATAGACTTACCGCTATAAGATCGAACGCAGTTATCATACACAGTATGAACCTTACGCTAATCTCTTTTACTGCGGTAGAATTAATGCCATATAATAAATATGCTTCACTGGAAACCGTCAACAGGAATGATGTATTTGCAATAGAACCATTGACTATACCTGAAACAATGCGCAACAAAATGTAAATAACAATAAACCAGTTTTCTGCTGCCCACGTGGCTAAACTTTGTTTCTTTTCTTTTACATAGCAAACGGCACTAATAACAGTTGCGCTTATCAGGATAGCCACATACCATATACCTAGTCTTTCCAAAGACAGCTTATCATACCCATTCGATATATTTGCAATCACCACAGAAAAGCCGGCAAGACAGATGAGAAGTCCTGCCAGCTTTTCTTCTTTTGTCATTTTATGTTTCGTAATTCTTGTCTTCAAGAAACGCTCCTCATGAATTTTATGGTATCAGTGAATAAATAAACGGAGTGTATGAATTACTAAGCACAAACATAATGCTTACAGCAAACAGAAACAGTAATAATGTCTTTTCCGCTATATCATATTTCGAAGATCCCATTCTATCCATTAACTTTTTTCCGAGCTGTCTCAACAAACCAAATGATCCTGCTGCGGCTATGATAAGAAATACTGCTATCCGTTTCGTCAGGAAGAACTGCCATGTGAAATTGGGCGTTGCATCACCCACCGGTACGAACAATGCCTTGAATATCGCTGCAGCTGAAGTCATATCTGCTGCCCTGAACAGCATCCATCCAAAGTATACCAGCAGCATCGTAAGTGCCGTCCTCAGCCAGACAGGCATCCTGGTCTCCCGGTCTTTTCTGCTCATAGCCTTCTCTGCAATGACAACAAGGGCATTAAGCGCTCCCCATAAAAGCAGATTCAGCTTCCATCCGTGCCATGCAGACGCAATCATGAAAGTAATAAAGATATTGAAATACAGATTTCCCGAGCGGTTACCGCCAAGAGGTATGTAAATGTATTCCCTGAACCACCTGCCTAGAGAGATATGCCATCCGCGCCAGAAGTCCGTTAATGATGTCGAAAGATATGGTGTATTGAAGTTCTCTCCGATATCAAAGCCAAAAACGCTACACAGGCCAATGGCTATATCCGAATAGCCTGAAAAATCATAATAGATCCTGAAGAAGTATAAAAGACCAAGCAGCCATATAGTCAGAGAATCAGTAGTGTTTGCACCCACCTTTGCATCAATCAGCGCTATCTGCGAGGCAAAGGTATCTGCTATTATAGCCTTTTTGGAATAACCAATAATTATCCTGCTGAGGCCATCACTGACCCTTTTGAGATCAGTTTTGCGCTCCCTTATCTGAGGTTTGAAATCCCTCCACAGAGCTACAGGTCCGCATGCAGCCTTCGGAAACATCATCGAATAAAAGAAAACATCGGTCACACTGCCAGGCTCTGCCTTGTCAGTATATATATCCAGAATATAGGAGATGGCACTCAGAACGAAAAATGCGATACCCATAGGCACAAGCATAGCTGTGAAAAGCGGCACAGTAACAGGCTGCTCATCCTTAGCAATGATCTTCATTGCAGGCAGATACTTGTATATTACCGATAAAACAATAAATAAGATGATAGTAAAAATCATCAACGACTGCTTTTCATTAGCATTTCGCGACCTGTATATAAGTTTACCCATGATATACATGAACAGTGTAAGCGAAATAAAAAACAGAAGCAGCTTTGGCTCTGCCCACCAATAAAACACTAGCGCTTCGCATATAAGGACTGCATTGCATACCCTTATGTCTCTGCCAAAATAACAGTATGCTGCAAAATATACTAATATGCTCAACGGCATAAATAAGAATAGAAAAGTTACCTGTGTGAAACCCAAATAAGCTCCTTTCTATATTTCAACGATATTCGCTTTCCATAAGCGCTAATACGGAAGCTTTCTCTCTCGTTTAGAATCATCCGGATTGGCTGTCCATTTACTCGCTTTGCCGGTATCTGATCTCTCAAGCTTCATACCACAAATCAGCACATCAGATTCGACTCCGCCGTTGACACCAAAGTATACACTTACGTCCGAATCGCCCACAGTGGCTCCATCCTTCTCTCCGACCGTGAATGACAAACTGTACTGTTTCCATTTATTAGTGACATCATGTGAAACACCTTCCCATGCAGTCTTGCCTTCTTCAATATGAAGCTTTCCGTAGCCTTTAGCATAACAACTGAGCACATAAGTCATGCCATATTCTAGAGGGACTTCATCAACAGCTACTTCTATCATTCCAGACATCGATGTTTCGCCTGTGATGTGAAATCCTTTGCTAAAGCCCGAGCCCTTAACATCAGATATCTCTCTTGTCCCTGTACCGCCTGACGCAATCCTCCAAATTCCATTAGAATAGTCTGATTCTCCCAGCATAGGCCTATCTGAGAAGCAAAGAATATTCTCATACATCGAGGCTGAATGAGATGCAACATATTTAGAAGACACAATGTCCGCCTCTATATATGCTTCCTGGCCATTTTTAGCAACATAATAGAGCGTCGCCGTTTTTCCGGGCTTGAACTCATTGTGCCTGACAGAGGCGCTTGCTACTCCATTGCTGTCGGTCTGTAAATCTATCACTCCGCTATCATTGATCAAATAGAAGTATTTACCTCTATCTATCAGTTTAGAAAGATGCACCCTGTCTATGGTCTTGCCCGGATCTAACATTATGTCAACATCAAAGTCAGCTTCCTCCACACCGGCCAGCAGATCGTCCTTGCGTGTGTCAAAAGAAGAGGACGGGTAGTTTTTGATCGCAGCTGGTTGCCATGTCTTAGAAGCCATCGAATCGGAGCTGAAATAGCCATCGCTAATGACATATTCCATGGTCTCAAACACTACAACTTCAGGTCTGAAAATATTATAGTAGTAGTCAAGATTTAATGCATTCTGGAAACAGGACATCTCTACCGTTTCCTTTGCCCTACTTAGAGAGAACTGACCGTATAGATCATCATGAAGCACAAGCATCCTTGACACAGCAGATGCCTCTTTTGAATCATTGGTGTAGATCGCTATATGCGGGTAAGTTTCACTCATGCTTATTTCAGAAGCAAGTACGCCTGTTACATCTGTGTACTCAGACTTCAGAGTATACGAAGGCACATCCTCATTGATCTTCTGATTGGAACCATACATCTTTTCAGCTATAGTTGTCGTGATATAATATTCTTCTTTGTCAAGCACTTTGACTGAAGGATTATCTGCATGTATGTGTTCGGTAAGAGCTTTCATACCATAGAAGGCTCCGGTATTGTTCCAATGCCCTGCATCATATTTCTTATTGAATACATCCTCTTCACTGCTCTTTTCGGCTAATATGGACCTTAAGTCGATACAGTTGATTCCGATCTGCTGCATATATGCAAGCATATGATCTACCCATGAGTCATCATAATTCACACCTGCAGGAAGATAACTGCGATATACAGACTCCTTCTCAGGATTGAAAACATAATAAAACTTGCTTCCCCTGGCCTCGCAGTACTTCTGCATATTGAGCACATAATCAGCGAATGCCTTATGGTAATCTGAGTATTCCAGATTATTATGGATCTTGAAGAACGTCCATCCTTCTTTGCCATTCTGATATGCTGTATTGATAAGTTCATCTGCCAGCGCGTCATTCAATGACGCATAAGCAACCTTAATTTGATCTGCCATACCCAGGCGGTCTCTTAGGTATGTTTCCATGCCGGTCGGATAACCCTCATTTACTATCAGAGGCTTTTCTGTCAGAGTTCTTCCGTCCACAGCAGAAACCGCCCCTTTCTTCATATTAGTAAGTAGAAGAGGCAATATTGCCATAGTTATAACTATTATGATAAACAGTTTATTTTTGATACATCTATTCATTAATCAATATGTCAACAGATATTAACTATTACTATAACCATGCAATCGATGAGCATTCTGCATTAACGAAGCTAGCACATAAAGGAATGCAACATCAAATTCATTTGATGGAAATCATACCTCTGTAGTCTAGCAGAGGCTCAAATCTTACTTAATCTCTACCAAGACGTTTTTATAGATTAGTTATTTCTATAGAGTTTATTCTTGCATTCAATTTTCACAAGATTTATTTTTTATGCATAGTTGGTTATTTGATGCTTCTCCCATAAGATTTATTACCTTGTACCGAAGAAAACTGTACCGAGTATTATTATTTCATATTCATGCAATACTTCCAACAGATGATTCAAATGATTCACCTTAGTATCATCCCCAATAAAGAGCACGACTTTATCAATTTCAACGAATTCCAACTCATTAATCTCATTTGTTTCATATATGATACAACAATCAATCCCTTTTTCTATGCAGTTGTCTTTAATACTTTTTACAATTTTCTCATAAGGCGCTTTGTTAGTTAGGACTAGTTCAGCACATTTTTTAATATCATGTTTTTTACATATAGCTTCTAAAATATGGAAAATGTCAGATTCCGAAGAGTTGCGTCTTTTAGAGTTTTGAAATTTTGTAACAAAACTGCTGTGAACAATATCCGTTCTTCTCAAAGCGTATTCGTTATTGTAAATCTCACCTATTACTCTAGAACCAGTGTAGTATTCCGCGTCTGATGCAGATACCACTTTGCCCCTAATAATCAAAACAACAAAATAGATGATAGCATATAATACTATGCCCGCAATCACTCCTATAACAGCTATTTTCCCACTGAAGAAGGATTCATTGTTTTCAACAGTATCATTAGATACTTCTTCCATACCGTCAGCATTAGCAGTCATTTCCTCTATCTGATCATAAGCGGCCTTTTGTTGATCAGTAAGAGCTGCCTCAGCATTGCTTCGATATATTTTCAATGTATTTATCCAATTCATACAATCTGTTTTTAAAGAAGTAATATCATTTCTGATCGCATAAAACACTTCCTCTGTGATTATTTTCAGATTGTGATCTGAAATCCTGTCAGACAATTCTTTTTTACGATTTTGTATCAAATTTTTAATTGTTTTAGCTACGTTATTCTCATCTGCATCATCAGGTATCAAAATAGTGATGAATACTGTTGCGGCTTCCCCTTCTCCAACTACAGTACTATAGCGGTTAGATATGCTAACTAATTCTTTAACATATTGAATATCAGCATCAGGCGCCAATACAGCACCAATCTGCCTTATAGCCTCACTATTATTAACTAAAGCCGCATACCCATCAGCTATAGATACTACCGATTGTGGTTCTGCAATGTCATATATAGAATAACTAATCGTAAGTGTTTTTACATGTAAAGGCTCCAAATCTAGTAACAAACTATTATTCAAATAGTCTTGTCTATCAGAAATGAGCTTCTTAAATCTTAACGCATACTCAACTGATGCCCGGTCTTCAGAACTTAACTCACTCAGGATCACTTCCTCTGCAGCTGAGGCTTCATTTGCAAGCTCCTCTAATTCCTTTTTTGCCTCTTTATACTCTTTATCCTCATTCTTTTGTCTTTGGAAAACCACCAAAGACAAGGCAAGTGTAAAAAACAGGCATACAATAATCATCAATTTCCATTGTTGTAATAACTTCCAAAAATATTCTTTGATGTTTATTGACAATTCTCTTTTTTGAAATAAGACTTTATTCATTTCGTACCTCAAATAACTCCATTATCTTTTTCTAAATACTTGATTGTGGTAGGCCGGAAAAGTAAACCATGTTGCTGCTTATTGCAATTATAAGCCACTGGTATGAGTATCCTAGAAAGGAGCTTGGTGCAAACGATGCTATAATATACACTATAACCTGCATCATTACAAACAGATCCCCTCTTCTTATATATTTTATTTTTTCGTTGGTATACCTTTTGTATGATCCGTAAAACAATACCCATAGGTTAATAGCAAACCCAGAAAGAATAGCAACGCCATATTCAGTTAGTATTTCAAGAAAGAGAGAATGTGGGTTAACAACGATTGCATCTTTTACATTTGCAATAAAATAGTTTGTAAACCCAGCAGGTCCTATTCCCAAAAAGCAACTATTAATCCACGCTTTTATTGATTCCCTATAAACATTGTATCTAATATATAGAGATCCCGTATGACCTTGAAAGTTGCTAAACTGTCTATAAACAGCTCCAATTAAGTTATTCCCAACTAAAAGTCTGTTTGTGCCTATCATTATAAGTATAAAAACAAGACCAAAAACAGATGAGAACGCTAGTACTCTTTTGATTATTGTCCCTTTCTTTGAAAGATTTTTTAAAAAAAAGCAATAAAATCCAACAGCAATGACTATTGCAAGATTACATATAGTAGCATCATTAATTAGATTTATTATTATAACGCTCGAAAAAAGCAGTATTTTCTTCAGGTAGGATTTACTGAATAATAAAATTGGACAAAGGCAGGATATCATTGCGCTAAAGTCATTCATGTTATACATAAAACCAGTTGCCATGTTCCTGTTCTCATATCTAGAAATGCTAGACATTGAATCATTATAAGCAGACGCAAGCCAGTGATGACCTGTAAGAATTTCAGTAAAAGCAATTATTATATTTAATGATAATACAAATAATACTAACTCTATGCAAAACTCTATGTCCTGTTTATTTTTAACCAATCTTTCTAAACAGTACATAACAGCAAGGCCATTAAATATAGATAGCAATTCTATTAATCCGTCATGATGCTCCACATAACTAGATGCAAAAAAGAGAATTCCTCCATAAAATAGCCAAACACATAATAGCACAATCCATCGATTAACATATTTTCTATAGTCTATTCTGATGTGAAAACCATCAAGTAGCACTACTAAAAACAAACTGGATGGAACAATCAGTCTGTAGGCAGTCCAGGTGAATCCTGCAAGTTGCAACTTTATCCCTATATCAGGAATAATTGAAAACAAAACAATGCCTGCCAAGAGGATTCTCTTTACAGATGATATATTACTTTCTCTATTTAATGGGATTATCATAGTTTTTTATCGAATCTCCCAACAAAATCTGTAGTAGCTCCTCTACTGAGCGGTAATCTGACTGGTCTACCTTCGCTTGCAGACTGATAAATAGCAAGAACAAGTTCAAGTGCACTCCTCGATTCTTCAGCAGGACATAGCGCATCATCATTGCCATTTACTGCTCTAATCGCATATTTGTAAAGTGGAGCATGTCCTGAACCCATATGCTCAATTCCAAAAGCTCTAATTGCATCGTCTCTGCTCTTTGGACCAGTTTTAAACTCCCACGCCTCTACATCAGATAAAGTTTTTCCTCTTAAAGATACAGTCCCTTCTTCACCAAAAATGGCTATGGAGTCTGACAGATTTCTAGGATATGTATTGACCGTTCCTTCGATAATGCCATATGCTCCATTTTTGAATTTTAACAATGCAAGACCCAAATCTTCAGCTTCTATATAGGGGTGTATCATTCTATCAGTATAAGCAAACACCTCCTCAACTTCACTACACATAATCCACTGAAGAATATCTGTATAATGGATACATTGATTCATTAGTGTTCCGCCATCATTATCCCATGTACCTCGCCATTTACCAGCATCAAAATATGCCTTATTGCGATTCCTTCTTACCTGCACAGTACCATGTAGGAGCTTTCCGAAATTGCCAGATTGTGATTCAGCCTTAAGCGCCCTCACCGTTTCACCAAATCTAAGCTGGTGGTTCACTATCAATTTTACACCATATTCCTTCGCAGTACTAATCATTGCATCTGCATCTTCTAGAGACAACGCGATAGGCTTTTCAACAATAACATTGGCACCAGCCTTCATGCAGTCGATGGACAGCCTTCTCTTGAGACCACTACCAAGAGCAATTGCAACTATATCCGGGTGTTCGATATCTAACATATCAAAGTAGTTCTCATATAGATTTATATTTTCACGCTTTTCTTTAGGTATTAACTCAAGTGCTTTGTTTCTATTTTCTTCTACAAGATCGCAAAGCGCAACAATCTCAAGGTCATTTGCAAGTGCAGCGTTAATATGATTAGGCGAGATCATTCCGCAGCCAATAAGTGCATATTTCATCAGTATCCTCCAAAGTTGTTTTTTTATAGTATCTTTTTTATTTTATTCTCATTAGAGAATTAAACAATGTACACGCCGGTAGGCATAATCTACTATTTCATATAATTGCGATTCTGAAAGAGCTATCTCCAATCAAGGATTAAACTTGCGTGGTCATTCCAGTATTTCATTAGCATGTATATATACTATCGCTTCGCTGAAAAATATATTCGTCGACCTAATGGACTTGCTTTATATTATTAATAAATCACAATCATTTTTTAACTAGAGTAAGCCCGAGAATATCATGAATTGAGATAACAGGCTTGCAACCAATTCATTTGTTATAATGGAATTCCATTACCTAGCATAAAAGTTTTTTCTATACTTGTTGTATGTAAATAGAGTAATCGAAAAACCTTCTATTATCCTGAACACATCAACGCTCTATATTCTACGAAACTATTCGTCATTTTGCAACATATGATGTTTTAATCAGTATTGTAAATTAGGCTTTGAAAAGAGAAACCAATGGCTGCTACCATCAAACATTACAGAATCTACGGAGTAGATATAGTACGGATCGTCTGCGCACTGTTATCTTTATAAGGTATTCCATAACTATGTACGGGTGCTCCTTTGGCTCCGCTGCTATTGACAATCTAATACCAGATCTCACGTCTGTAATGTCTATGTTCTTCATTCTTTCAGGCTTTTTGATCAACTACGGAAATCTCGACACGCCTGAATACGATAACCTGGAGATAAAGCAGTTCTATGCCAAGCGATTAGTGCAGGTATTACAAACATATCTTCTCATCCATTGCTTATGGCTGGTCCTCGGTAGCAATTCATTGCTCAGATGGACTTTCCTTACACCTCTTAAGCTGTTTGCTTTACAGTCGATGTATTCGAATATATTCGGAGTGCTTCATAATGGTGGAATCTGGTTTATCAGCTGCTTTCTTATGGCTTATGTGCTACTCAGCTTACCACATCAGCACAAGCAGTGATTTTGAGAAGTATCAGAATTTATATCTGTCGTGGATACAGCGTTATCAATTGTGTTATTTGCTGTTTTCTGCTATCAGTTGCTTTGTTTGAGTTCTTTGACAAACCTATCAAACGTTTCTGCTTCAACATGTTCAGAATATTTAGCAGAACATCCTGTCACTAAGGCTTGCCTTTATCAGCCGAAAACAGTTCGTACATATCTGATAGCATTATGTGCAAAGTCCTTTTCTGGGAATGCGTTATCTGAAACACTTTCTATTTGGTACTGATGTCATCAAGGAGAAGATTCCTACAATTTACAATACCTTTTTTATTATTTTCTTTGCCTGATTGAGATAGTCTGCGGCGCTGTCCTTAAAAAAATACGTATATACAGTGACCATAGCTGCATATGTCAACGCTCTAGGTAGCAGCGCAAATCTGATTGAAATACACGATATCCCCAAAGCCACAATTATCGAGATGGCCAGCTTCATCGTCTCATATTCGACAGGGTAAGTCTTCTGAGCATAGTAATACGTAAGCATTACCATGAGCATATAGCTTGCCAGCGTTGTATATGATGCCGCAAGCGCTCCGTTGCCCGGTACGAAGATGAAGTTGAGCACAACATTGAATACTGCTCCCGAAGTAGTGATGAGCAGAATGTACTTTGACTTTTTCTCAAATGTAATCGCATACCCTACAAGTGTATTAATGCCGTAAAACAACTGCCCGAATAATATCGGAGCAATAAGCACAGCCGTATCCGCATAGCTTGCATCCGCCATTATATCAATGATCTCTCTGGCAAATAAAGATACAGTGACGCATACGCCCATGATCGCATAGACGAATGCGTTCAGGATCCTTGAATAATTCTGCTTGTCGTCCGCATCGCCCTTTTTATCGTACGCATATGTCGTATATGACATATATATCCCGTTGGCAACGAGCGATACAGCAGCGGCAAATCTGGCTGCAACACCGTACAGACCTACCTCATCGGTTCCACAGTAGTGAAGAACGATATACCTGTCTGATAACGCCAGCACCCATGTTGCAAGCGCGTTCGGGATCAGCGGCAGTGAGAATGTCATCATCCTCTTCAGAAGGTCACGGTCGTAAGCCCTGGAATCCAGCCTTTCCCTCATCAGTAAGCGGTACATCAGGAACTGTAGCAGCTGAACACATGCCGTGCTGAATATCAGCGAATATGCCCCCAGATGCACTGTCGTCAGGAAGAACACATTAAGGAATATCATCACAAGGGATGCAACGGTGTTGACCAACGCGAACAGGGCCATGCGGTTCCTCATTCTAGCTAGCAGCGAGAACGGAAGCTGCCAAAGGTTTAGGGATACAGAGACTAGCGAAACGGCAACCAGTATGTAGTACTCGCTGTCGCCGAAAAGCATCGAGGCGATAGGCTTGGATGCTGCCGCCATCAGTACCGGTACAAGGCTCGCGATCAGCATCGTGATCCTTATGGTATTCATCACCTTGTGATGGTGGTGTTCATCATGCCTGTCAAAGTAGAACGCACTAAATGCGCTGTCCAGACCCATAACAAGCAGAGGGAAAAGGATGGCCGTGAAGTTGGATATGGAATCCGAGATACCCAGCATCTCCGGCGTCAGATATTTCGTATATAAAGGCAACAGAAAGAAGTTGATCCCCTTTATGATCATATTTGAGGCGATCAGTATGGCGCTTCCTTTAATAAAACTCTGTTGTTTGCTTTCTGACATTCTGTTCCCGTTAATCAGCAATATGGCTCCTTCTTAACGACGGAGCCATGTTACTGAATCTGTTATTGCATTTTTTGTTCTTATCTGTTTACGATGTCCTTGAGTGCGTTGCAGATCATTTCAATCTCTTCTACCTCAAGATACGGATGCATCGGGATGCTAAACACTCTGTCGCTCAGCTCATCTGTGACAGGGAGGTTCTTTGCTCCGAGGTGCTTATAAGCGCCCGATCTATGGATAGGTATTGGATAGTATACCATTACAGGGATCCCCTGCTCTTTCATCTTGGCTACTATAGTCTCTCGCTCTTCCTTGTCCTTTGCCTTCAGTGTGTACTGTGCCCAGGATGAACCGAATCTTTCAGGAACCACAGGAGTCTCGAATGTATCCTTGAGTCTCTTTGTGTACTCAGCTGCTACGAAGTTGCGCTTGTCGAGCTCATCGTCGAACAGAGTCATCTTGTTGAGCAGTACGACTGCCTGGAATGTATCGAGTCTACTGTTGTATCCGATGCGGACGTTGTCATACTTGTCTGTTCCCTTGCCGTGAACATGGATGGAGTCGATGAGGAAAGCCATATCATCATCGCTTGTGAAGATAGCTCCTCCGTCTCCATAGCATCCGAGCGGCTTTGCAGGGAAGAACGATGTCGATCCTACATCACCGAAGCTTCCTGCTCTCTTGTCGCCGATCGTTCCGCCGAAGCCCTGAGCAGCGTCCTCAAGAACGAAAAGGCCGTACTTTTCAGCTACTTCTCTGATTGCAGGGAAGTCTGCCGGAAGGCCGAACAGGTCGACTGCAACGATTCCCTTAGGAGTGAGCTTACCCTCTTCGAGAGTTTCCTTTACCTTTGCTTCAAGATCTGCTGGATCCATATTGAATGTGTCATAGTCTACATCTACGAAGACCGGTGTTCCGCCTGCGAGAGTGATGGACTCAGCAGAAGCGAAGAATGTGAAGGAAGGAACGAATACCGCATCTGTCTCCTTCAGTTGCCATGCCTTGAGAGGTACTGTAAGAGCATCTGTACCGCTTGCGCATGCGATCACATGCTTAACGTCCGTATACTCTGCGAGCTGCTTCTGGAGCTCCTTGATCTCAGGGCCGCCGATGAAGCCTTTGTGCTTAAGAACAGCATCGAATCCTTCGCGAACCCCGTCCTCGATCCTGTCAAACTGTCTGTGTAAATCAATAAACTGCATTTTCTGTCCTCCATGTTTACTTTATTTCAACTCATATAATTTGTATCTTATCAAACTGCCGCAATGTTTTCTGTTGCATCAGTATATCTGCTCTTTGATGGTATCAAGAACTTTTACGCTCTTTACCGCGGACTTGCCGCTTGTCTTTGCAGGCTTGCTTTCCACTATACAGTTGTGGAAGTGCTTGAGCTCTGCCTTCAGAGGCTCCTCGTTCGAAACAAATACTCTCTCTACAACGTTCTCCTGTCTGTAAGCCGGATCATATCCGACGTCCAGAGTATATGATGTCTTTCTCGAGATCGTCAGCGTTCTGTGCAGAAGATCTGCATCGATATAAGCGTTTCTGCAGTGGAGCTGGATTCTTCTGATCTTGCTCTCTGTAGTTCTGCTACTCACTACTGATCCGATCACGCCGTTGTCGAAGCTGAACATGCTCTCGACATAGTCCATAAATTTGTCGCTATATACTTTCGCTCCCATTGAAGTGACGGTTTCAACGTTTGCACCTGACATGAGTCCATTGACCAGGATATCTACATCGTGGATCATGAGGTCATAAACAACGTCTGTGTCGCTGATTCTTCTGTCCATAGGTGAACAACGCTCAATGTGAACAGCTACAACGTCTTCATTTCTGACGATTTTTTCAAGCTCAAGAACTACAGGGTTGAATCTCTCTACGTGTCCTACCTGCAGCACCTGCTTTGTATTTGCAAATGCATCAACGATTTCCTGTCCATCTGCTGCGGAGAGTGCAATCGGTTTCTCTACCAGGAGATGCTTTCCAGCTGCAGCGACCTTGAGAGCCAACCTTTTGTGAAGCGAAGACGGAGCCGCAACGATGACAGCATCTACTGCTTCTATCAATTCGTCTTCCGTTTTAAAATAATAATCTGTCAGTCCGAGTGTGTTGATCCTGTTTTCATCCGGATCGAATACACCCACGAACTCAAACTCATTGTTCATCTCTCTTGCAAGTCTTATATGGTTTTTCCCCATATTGCCGGCTCCAATGATGCCTACTTTTACTTTCATGCTTCTGCTAACCTCTCTGTTTTTATAATAATAGTGTTACAGTACTTTAAACAGGTTTCTTTCCTTAACTGTTCCATCATATACTTCATAAAGGCACTTTGCAACCTTTACATTATCGTGATATCTCTCTACATAAGCTCTGCTTTTTAGCCCTATTTCATACCGTGATGCAGGATCAGCAATCAGATGTTCTACAACATCCGAAAGTTCATCAAAATCAGCGCTGATGATTGGAAGGCTCTCAGGGAGCTGTTCCTTCATTTCCGGAGATATATATGTAATCACCGGTTTTCCCATAGCCATCGCTTCAATGGCAAATACGCCATAAGTGCCAACCGATACCTGATCTATAATAATATCTGCACAACGATAGATTTCCATAGCCTCATTATGAGATTTATTTTCAACCAACACCAACTGAAATTCACCCTTGACCTTCTCGAGTTCTTTCAATATCTGTTCTGTACCTTTCCCGGATCGTTTGCTTGGAGAATGTACTATTATCGGCTTATGTTCTTTCTTTAGGGAAGGATATGCGGTCTCTATACTATTGACATCTACTCTGAGAGGAACAATAAACAAAGGAGTCTCGGTGTCGGGGAGATGTGGAATCAGCTCATGGTCATGCAGAATGACACCCTCTGCCCGCTTAATAAGCCTAATTTTACGTGATTTCTCTCTCTTTCTATCCTGATCACAGTTTTCATTTTGTAAATATGGATATTTGTATTCAGGGGCAAAAAGGAATCTGATATCAGATCCATGAAATTCGGCAAAACACTTGATTTTGAACAGCCTATAAAAAAAGGTATCGAGTCCAAAAGGAAAAAGAGAATTGCCAAAATGCACATGTACTAAATCATATTTGCGCATTGCATTAAATGCGAATGTGGCCATTTTGATTGCGTAAACTGGCAATAGATACTTTTTGGATTTATTAACTCCAAGGTCGAAGTCTGGGGCGTCAGCCAACTTATTCTTCTGCCAGACTGCCATCACAGCATCGTATCCATTCGCCCTTAGGCCTTTTACCGTGTTTATTCCCTGTCCGGCCACTTCAGACATTCCATGAATGATTTTCATATATGACCTTGACTATTTCTCCGTCAATCCGGAATCGGTTTTTCTAAACTCTTTGCCGCAATATGGGCACTTTAGATCATTATCCAGCTTGGTTCCGCAGTCGCATACCCATCCGATCCTTCTTGCAGGAACGCCTGCAACCAACGCGTGATCAAGAACGTCTTTTGTGACAACAGCTCCCGCAGCAACCATAGCTCTCTTTCCGAGGTTATGACCGCATACAATAGTAGCGTTAGCACAGATCGATGATCCGTCTCCTATAATAGTCTTTTTCCAGAATTCTTTTCCTTTATCTGAATCTGCTCTTGGGAACGGGTCATTGGTGAATACCATTGAAGGTCCGCAGAAAACGTTATTTCCTAACTCGATTCCTTCATAAATCGATACGTTGTTCTGTACCCTACAATTGTCACCAATGATAGCATTGTTGCCGACATTGACATTCTGTCCGAATGAGCAGTTCTTTCCGATTTTCGCTCCACTCATGATGTGGCTGAAATGCCAGACTTTTGTTCCCTCTCCTATCTCAACGTTATCATCAACGATACTGGTTGGATGTACAAAGTAGGATTTTTCCATTAATAACTCCTCTCTTTCCGGATATACTACCCTTTATATTATATTAAGATACTATTTATTTGTTCTAATAACTTTTGCTGGACTGCCTACGACCACACTGTTATCAGGAATATCTTTTGTGACCGTACTGTTCATTCCGACAAAAGCATTATTGCCTAAAACTGCCTGATCTCTGATGACGGATGTTGCTATATAACAATTGTCCCCAGTTCTGACTGATCCATAAATCGTGCAGCCAGCTATAACTCCATTGTTTTTCCCCAGTTTTACATTATGAGCAATATGAGTCAAAGCATCAATCTTGCAGCCCTCATTAATCACGGTGTCATCTATCGTTCCTCTTGCAACTTCAGTATTTGATCCGATAAATACATCGTTATGGATTATTACTCCACCATGATGCTTTATCATTGTTTTGATACCGTCCACATCTTCCGAGTAGGCAAACCCATCATGACCAATCCTGACACCAGACTGAATCTCACAATTTGCTCCTATTTTTACTTTATTAATAATCGTTACATTATGATGAATAATTGTATTGTCTTCAATTTCAACGTTTCCGTCTATCGTACAGTTATGTCCGATTTTAACATTTTTGCCAATTTTTACATTGTCTCCTATATATGTGCCTTTCCCTACATCTGTAAGCACCACGTCCTCATTGAAAAAGGTTTCGATAATCGTAAAAAAAGCCTTTTTTGAGTTATCACATATAAACATGTTGCTGAACGAGACATCCAGCCCGTCCTGGGCAATAACCAGTAATGCATCAGGATGATACTCCTGAGCAATCTCTTTACGCCCTATCCAGGTTATCGTATCGTTTTTATAATTGTTAATTGCAGAGAAGCCTTTTACTGCTGCACTTTTGTCTCCGGTATATTTGTATCCTATACCATTTGCCTCAAGACATTTTTCGATTTCTTTTACTGATATTTCCATTATAGTCTTCCTCTGAACATTTGCCTTTTTTACTATTCTGATAATTCCAAAATATCTTTATATCCCGGTCTGATAGCGTCCAAATAAATACAGTCCTTTTTTATTTCGCCGAAATGATGCGCTTTTAATATCTCAAGATCCTTTTTATTCTGCTTGAAGCTGTACCAGATCGGATGGGTAAGAATCTGCATCTTCTCATATGCGGCTTTTTCGAGGTATTCATCTATTGGTTCCCGCCATCTCATCATACTGTCAGATACATACTTATAACCATTATAAAATTCCGGATCATATGCATTAAGCAGTCCTATTTCATCCAGCGCAGGTATGTTTACTCCGATCAGTTCCCTTTTGGGAATGTGCCACGACATGCTTCTCACCTGTATGTCGAAAAGACTTTCCAGCAACAGGCGTTCGCGTTTGATAGCATCACATAATTCATCTAAAGAGTAATCCTCATCATAATTAGTGACGTCAAAATGCAAACCTATTTCGTGACCCTGTCTAATCAGTTCTTTGACTGCTTCCCTGTTTTCGCCTGACACCAGATTGTAGTAGCGTGATGAAAGCAAAACAAAGAAAGTGCTTTTTATTCCAGTCTCACTCTCGATAGACCCTATGTCAACAGCCTTTTGCGGACTCATATCTACATCGTGCCTTATGATTGCGACTCTACCGGAATAATCACCTGTATCACAGAACCTGATTGGAAGAAATGCTTTTTCCTGCAATGTCCCAAGCAACTTTCGATAATCTGAAAACGTAAAATCCATGGAATCAATATGCCTTTCATCTACTCATTGCCGATAATAAACACATAATTTGTAGTAGCAGTTCCGCCGATATTCAGCATGAGAGCATTATTAGCCCCTTTGACCTGATAGCTTCCTGCTTCACCTGTAAGCTGCTTATAGCAATCAAGCAGCATTCTGGTCCCTGTTGCCCCAACAGGATGCCCGCATCCGATAAGCCCTCCGCCCGGATTGATAGGCCTTTTGCCATCAAATGCAATCAGCCCACTTTCAACAGCTTCGTATTCCTTGCCGGGTTCTGTCAGGCCAAAGCAGCTTATTGCAACATATTCACTCGAAGTAAAGCAGTCATGCGCCTCGAATACATCAATGTCCTCAACGGAAAGTCCGCTCCTCTTATACGCATCCAGAACAGCCTGTCTTGTCCATGGCAGAATATATTCCGAATTACTGCTTTCCCCGATCTTTTTTGAAAACTGAAGTGGTGCAACACGATGCCCAAAGCCCTTAATGACAGGCTTATTCTTTATCTTCTGTTCTTTTACAAAACCTTCTGATGCAAGGACTACTACTGCCGCACCATCTGTGATCTGTGAACAATCAGACACAGCCAGGCGTCCCCCCACAATCATATTTGTATTTGTACCTCTGTTACTGGCCTGCTCATAGCTCATGAACCACTTTCTCGTCTGTGCCAGAGGATTGCGTTTCGCATTTGAGTAATTATTGGCAGAGATTGCTGCAAGTGCATTCAGATATCTCTTTTCATCTAACTGATACTTTTCTATCGTTTCATCTGCTAGTTTAGCAAACAGCTTTGGAAATGGGAGCTCTATTCCTTTGCTTTCTTTATCATAATATGCAGCGCGGCCGAGGAAGTCTCCTCCTGTTTTCGCATCTACTGTTTTCATCAGCTCCCAGCCAACCACTATTGCGACGTCATAATCTCCTGATCTTATTTTTGTTTGCGCTGCATCAATCGCCACTGACGATGAAGCACAGGCAGCCTCATATCTTGCAGAAGGCACCCCGTAAAAGGCCGAATCCACCTCAGTAAGAAATGCTCCAAGATGTCCCTGTTCCACATATTTTTCTGCAATAAAATTTCCGACAAAAACAGCAATCCTGTTATCGTTGTTAAGCTCCCTGATGCAGTCATATGATATATTTGCATTATCCAGTCCGTCTGCGATCACTTCCTTTAGCAGAGCGACCAGATTTTTTCCTTCTTTTTTCCAGTTCCTCTCAAAATCAGTTTGAGCTCCACCGAGTATGTATACCTTATCCATGTTACTGTCTTCCTGTCTTGAAAAATTTCCTGAAATCATACTTTGACGGCACCATTTTTTCGAGCAATCTGTCTACATCCACGACGGAGTATAATTCTGTTCTTTCCCTGATAAGATCCCTGACATCTGCAACCTGAGAAAGCGCTTCATATAATGCCAGCGGAGGGCACCAGTTAAAGCCAGCTGCCATCACATCGTCTGCTGCGTCTATTCCGTCTCCGATTTTATCAGCTGCATAAACAGCATATATAATAAACTTCAGCAAAAATGAAAGACATATTTCTGCTTCCTGAGAATGGTTGTTGATCAGTGCCTCAAACGCGAGCATATAATCCCCTTCCGAAATGTGTCTTTTCATTCTTTCTGAAAAAGGGAAAACATACTTTATCTTATCCCGATAGACTTCACTGTTAAGATCCAATACCGTTTTTCTTTTCAGCCCATTCTCATAGTAAAAAGTTTTATATAGCCCCTCGCCCTTCTTCCTGCCTAAAGCGCCATTGTCAATCAATGTCTGAACGAACTCCGGCAGAGTAAAAGAGTCATTGGCATAATCGTCAGTGTTATTGTGGATATTATCAACAATTGCCTTGTGGACATCCAACCCAACAAAATCCGCTGTAAGAAGTGGAGGCATCGACCTGCCGGAGAACGAACCCAGTATTGCATCGATATAGTCTATCCCTCCACTGTCCTTATACTTTTCGGCATATTGCATGGCTTCGTTTATAAACATAAAGCCTATTCTGTTACCTAGAAACGCAGGGGAATCTTTTACCTCAACCACTGTTCTAAGCAGCTTTTTTTCAAGATACTCTCGGAGCTCGTTTTTAACTGTTTCGGATGTCGCCTCTGTTGATATCAGCTCACATAAAGACAGACTATATGGAGGATTGAACATGTGCACTCCAAAGAAACGCTTTCTGACTTCTTCCGGATAGCATCTGGAAATTTCATGGATCGATAGTCCTGATGTACCCGTACATGTTATTGCATGTTCATTGATACTTTGAGATACCAGCCTGGCGATTTCTTTCTTTACCTGTATGTTTTCTGAAGTGCTTTCAAAAATCAGATCCGATTCTCTTACGCATTTATCCAGCATAGTGTAATCAGCCGGAACCAGATTATCTGCGATACTGTCGGCACGCACAGAAGCAATGATCCTGGGAATAGTATTCCTGACTTTCTCAATGTCCCTGCCAACACAAAATACCTTTGCATTCCCAAAGGAGGCAAATATCCCTGCGACATTCGCTCCCATTGTTCCTGTGGCCCCTATTACTGTTACTGTCTGAATATTCATGTTATCCTCTCATGACTTATGATTTCTTTTCTTCTTCTTTATTTACTGCTTAAGTTCTGTAAGCGTCTTTACAACCATTTGGGCTCTTGCCTCCCAGGTATTGCCCGGAGCAACAGCAATTGTTTTATCTGTCTTTGTGCGTATTATATTTCTGTCTTTAGCCAATGAACGGAGCAGTGTTCTGAGCTGTTCAGAATCAAAATCGATAGCCCATCCAATATCATTATCTTTGATATACCTGCCTGCAGCTGTACCTGCAGTAGCAATAACCGGTTTTCCATAGCCTATGTATTCAAACAGCTTTACAGGCATTGCCAGATCTCTGTAAGCATTTCTCTCAAAAAACGCCATCGCAATATCTGCCTGTATATAGAAAGGCCCCAGCTCATGCTTCTTTTTATGAATCACTGAAATGTTGTCGATCTTTGCAACTATGCCTTTCAGTGTTTCATTTGCTTCCCAATCTTTCTCAGCGCAGCAGACCGTCAGCCGGTACTCAGGAAATTCAGATATGATCTGTACCGGAACCGTAATGTCGTAAAGACCACTTACGCCCCCAACGTAAAAGATTCTAATCCTGTCATCTGTTCTCTCTGTATCTTCATTTATGCTGATTGGATCTCCGCCCGGAGGCAGCTCCTGATATCTGCCTTTGTACCCTATCGCCTCCGCAAATTCGTTGGACGGTACAAAGAGAACGTCTGTACACTTTCTGTACCCCTTAAGCTCATTCTTATATATTGGGATAGTCACCATCGGCACAAACCACTTTACAGATTCCTTGTAGAGTGGGAACTGCCAATACGCATCTCTGTAGAACAGGCCCACAGGGATTCCTGCTTTTCTGCACTTCCTGAGGAATACTTCGTCCATCACCGGATGTCTCGGAACATGGTCACTGTCTGCCATCGCTGTAGGCATAGACGTATTTTCGGAATATACAAAGTTGTATTTTACGCCATTTCTTATTTTCTTCCTGACCTCTTTGATCTTCTCTGCCCGCTCTTTACTGAAGCCCGTAACTTCTTCGACCTCATATCCTATTGCCTTGAATGCGTTCAGCATTCTGTTGGGTCTTACTGCGGATCCTGAAGACGGGTTTTCCTGTATCGGTCCGGGATAATGAAAAATACATCTCTTCATTTCTTGTAAATTCTCATTTCTTCAATAAGAGCAGCATGCGTTCTTGCAAAGTTGCCGCTGACGGCCTCGCCTGCAGGTACGCTGAGCGTGACTACAGCTCCCATGTTAACTCTGGCGTTGTCACCTATCGAGATGCCGTTTCTGATCACGCAGCCAGGGCCTATCCAGACGTTTTCGCCTATCCTTACTCTGCCCTGTATACTTGCGTGAGCAACTATCTCGGTGAACTTTCCGATCTTGTCGCCATGAGCGATTTGCACAAGTGTGTTGATCCTGACGTGATCATCGATAATGGTATCGTCCCATGGATATATGGCTTTATCGACGTTGGAATTCTGCTGGATTTCAACATTGTTTCCGATTTTAACTCCGCCGATATGCGTAACCGTGATGGCCTTTGTGCCGTCATTCTTGATCTCGAATCCCGGGCCGCCGATCTTTGTGCCTGTCCTTATGACACAGTCATCGCCTATCACGGTATTCTCCTTGACCGAGACGAACTCCTCAATCACGGTATTCTCGCCTATCGTTACATTGTATGGAGCAATGTAAGCCAGAGGGCTGATCTTTGCGCTCTCGGCGATCTTCGACTCATAGCGCGGACGCGCGTATTCCTCAGAATTGCAGAGCGCGTTATGCAGCAGAAAGTATGTCAGTCTCGGGTTATCCACAATGCAGATGCCATAGCTTCCTCCAAAGCTTCCCGCAGCCATAAGCTCGTCGTACACCTTCTGCGAAGTGAGTATCATGCTTATTCCTTCCGAAAGGCCAGCTGCATACTTTGCAGCGGCGAGGAAGGTGCAGACATTTTTGCCGTCGTTGTAGCCAGCCAGTCCGAGCGACTCGAATTCCTTCTCGTCGAAGCACTTGCACTCTATACCGATTTTCGGCAGTCCTTTCGATAATAACATCGGCGGGTCTCCTCTCTTACAGTCTCCAGAATCTCATACCCGATGCCTCAAGCTCGTCCATGCGATACAGACTCTTTACATCGATTAACACCTTTTCATCATCGGCCAGCTCATCCTTGAAGAGCCTCTTGAGCTGCATCGTTGACATAGATCTGTATTCGTTGTGGCCTACCGCTACAATAACGCAGTCTGCCTTAGGTATCTCTTCATAAGGAACGAGATCGACACTGTATTCATTCTTTGCAACAGTAGGGTCAGCCCAGTTGTCCGTTACAACAGGATCGATGTTGAACTCTTTCAGTCTGTCGATGATATCTACAACCTTGCTGTTTCTTGTGTCAGGGCAATTCTCCTTAAACGTAATACCAAGTACTACAACAGTCGCCTTCCTAGGAGCCATCCCTGCCTCTATCATATGCTTGATAGCTGCATCAGCAACGAAAGCTCCCATGCTGTCGTTGACCTGTCTGCCGTTGAGGATGATCTGGCTGTGATAGCCCAGCTTCTCCGCAGCGTTTGTCAGATAGTACGGATCGACTCCGATGCAATGTCCACCTACGAGACCCGGCTTGAACCCAAGAGCGTTCCACTTTGTGTTCATCCCGGCAAGAACCTCGTAAGTATCGATGCCCATCCTGTCGCATATCATGGCTATCTCGTTCATAAACGCGATGTTAATATCTCTCTGGCTGTTCTCGACTACCTTGACTGCCTCTGCCGTCTTGATTGTAGATACAGGGAATGTACCTGCCTTAATGACAATATCATAGACCTTTTTTATCTCGCGTGCAGACTCCTCGTCCATTCCAGATACTACCTTCTTTATATTCGTAAGAGTGTGGACTCTATCGCCCGGGTTGATCCTCTCTGGCGAGTAGCCGATCTTCCAGTCTACTCCACACTTGAGGCCGGATTCCTCCTCTATGATAGGTACACAGATATCCTCTGTAACGCCTGGATATACGGTCGATTCAAACACGACTATTGAGCCCTGTGAGAGGTTCTGTCCTATGATCCTCGATGCGCCCTCAACAGGTCTGAGATCAGGGCTGTTGTCTTCTTTAACAGGCGTAGGTACTGCTACGATCAGAAATTTTGCTTCTCTGAGCCTCTTGGGATCAGCTGTGAATTCAACTGTAGTATTCTTGATAGCTTCGCCAACTTCGTTTGTAGAGTCTATGCCGTTTTTGTATTCTTCTACGCGATTTTCATTTATATCAAATCCGATGACATGGATATGCTTTGCAAACTCAACGGCGATAGGCATACCTACATAACCAAGTCCTACAAGAGCAAGTTTCTCTTCTCCCGCTATCAATCCTTTGTAAATGTTGTTAAACTGCATGTTATCTCCCCCGTGTTATTCCGAAAGCAGTAATTCTACTATCTTCTCTCCTGAATGACCATTCCCGAATGGTTTGTACTGTTTATTTATAGATTGCTTTTTATCAAGTTTAGCAAGGATTGCATCTTTGTCAGGTGAAGATAGCTGATTTCTGTTATCAATCATAGTCTCAGGCCATACAACAAAGTCAAGCACAGTCACACATTGTTTTTCAGCGAAGAACGCCTCTCTCTGCAAGCCGCCTGAGTCTGTCACAATTTTATTTGCATCATTCACTAGAGAAATCGACGTAAGGTATCCTACTGGCTGTGTAAGTATTATGTTATTGAGGTCTTTGCTAACTCTCAATGCTCTATCCTTATTTCTCGGGTGCACAGGATAGATAGTAGGCGCATCCAGACTATTCATTGCCTTCAGTATCTCTCTGAGCTTATCGTCAGTATTAGTGTTCTCCTGTCTGTGACAAGTAAGATAGTAGAATTCTTTAGGTCTAGGGACCTTTTCACCATCAAAGGAGAATAAAGAGTTCTTGTCTTTTTCTGTCACCTTGCTTCCGTAATACACGAAAGCATCGTACATTGGATCTCCAACTATCTGAGTTTTTTCTCCCAAGCCCTCCTTTGCTAGAAATGCTGCTGCTGATTCTGTGCAAGGCATCAGACAAGTCGATACATGGTCGGTGACTATCCTGTTTACCTCTTCTGGGCTAGTAAGTGTTCCGAACCTGTTACCTGCTTCTACATGGTACACAGGTATATGAAGTTTCACAGCTGCGATAGCTGCCGCCATTGTAGAGTTAGTGTCGCCGTAAACTAACAGTTTGTCCGGCTCCTCTCTTAATAGCAATTCCTCTATGGCGCTGAGCATCCTTCCTGTCATTGATCCGTGACTGCCTCCCGATATCCCTAGGTTGTAATCAGGCTTTGGAATGTCCAGTTCTTCAAAAAATATGTCCGACATATTATAATCGTAATGCTGTCCTGTATGTATCAGTATCTCGCTTGCCTTATGGCGCAATATTCTTGATACAACTGCTGCTTTAATGAATTGAGGTCTTGCCCCAACCACAGTTACTATTCTCATTTTTTTACCTTTTATCTAAATTATTCTGCTATACTTCTAAATCACTTACTATCGCAAGCATCTTCTCAGCTAAGCTTTTGTAATTATACTCCTTTGCTGCTAAAGCTGCATTCTCACACATCGCTTCATAATTTTTCTTGTCCATCTTATAAAACTGAATTATAGTGTCGGCATACTCTTCTGCTGTACTTATGTTTTTATTTATTCCGCATCTATACTTATCCACTACACTAAACTCTATCTTTGTATCAGACAGTATTGGTTTTCCGCTTGCTAAGTACTCAAACAGTTTATTCTGACTGCTACCATATTTAAACACTTTTGCCACTTCTGGGCTGTAATTCAGCAAATTAAGGTTGCAATGACTTAATATGTATGGAATAAATCTATTCTCCACCTTCCCCTTAAACATCAAATTGTTTACGCCTTTTCTAACACAGATTTCTCTCAATTGGTCTAGATCCTCCCCGATCCCATATATTAAGAACTTAATGCCATGCTCGTTTTTTAACAATTCTGCACAATTAACAATTTCTCCTAATCCATTGGCCTTTCTTATGGAGCCAGTATATACCACTTTAAAGACACTATTATTTTGCAAGTCCTCATCTATAATAGTATCTTCAATTACATGTTTCTCAAAAGCATCTAAATCTACTCCGTTATTTACATAGAAAACCTTTTTTTTATCAACATCGTTTTCCCATCCCTTATCTTCTATATAGTGATAGCCGCCTTCCATAGTAAAAACGATTGCATCTGCTTTTTTATAAATCCATCTTTCTCCATAATATAAAATCTTTAGTAACAACTTGTGCCTATTTATACTAGGGCGCAGAACCACTATGCTTTCTGGCCACAAATCCCTAACCTCACATATACACTTCACTTTAAAGTGTTTAGCCAGCTGTAGCCCTGCAATTAGTGTAAGAGGATGAACAGAGGAGGCATAAATAATATTGGGTGTTCCGTTTTCTTTTGCATATTTCTTAGCAGCAAGTTTAACGTTTCTAAAAAAATCTAACATATTCATCAATCTTGCTTTGCCATTGCCAGAATATGATCTTGCCTTAACAAAAACAAATGGGACATTTATAGTATCGCAGGTATATTCCTGATATAGTCTGCTATTATCGAAAAAATGGCCTTTTGATTCATGCTTAGAATTTGCACAAAAAACAGTTGGCTTATATCCATTTATCTCAAAAAAATGAGCAAATGAATAGTGTCTCCCATTTTTCGAAAAGAAAGAGTCCCCTGCATAGTGATTTAATATCCAAATATTTTTCATATCATTAGATGAGTAGGATGCTTTTGCTATAATTACTAATTCTTATGTAACATTGCTGTTATCGTTCACTTTTCATTATTTAATGAACTCAGCCAACCGGATAACTGCGATCTATCAATCTTTCCGTTTGGATTGCGTGGTAATTCCTTTACTTGTTCCCATCTTGTAGGAAGCATGTAATCTGGAATTGTTTTTTTTAACTCATTAACTATCTTTTCGCTTTCTATTTCTCCGGAAAAGAAAAGTACTATTTGCTGCTTGTTGTTATCATAAATACAGCAATTTTCTCTTACCCCATTGATTGAGGAAACGTTGGCTTCTATTTCCCCGAGCGCGATTCTTCGCCCCATATGCTTTATTTGATCATCTATTCTGCCAATATACTCTATTTCACCATACTGATTATATCTAACGAGGTCCCCGGTCTTATATACAATATCTCTAAATCTGTTATGTAAAGGATTTTGGATAAAAACTTTGTCCGTTAAACTGTTATCTCTATAATAACCATAACTTAGAGCATCACTCCTAATATATAACTCTCCTACCTCATTTTCAACAATCTTATTCTCTTCATTAAAAACCAGAGCCTCAGTATTTGAATATGGCCTACCAATTGGGATAACATCCCCTTCGTTGAATTCTCTGTTAACTTCATAAAACAAACTCGCCTCAGTGCACTCCGTTGAGCCATATCCATTAAAAAAAGAGGCATTTGGAAGAACCCTGCGCCATGCGTTAAGGTGTTTTACGGGCATAACCTCCCCGCCGAACAACACTGTCTTAACACAAGATATATCCGCTGCTTTAAAGCCATTAACATTTGAAACAAGTGCTAAAGCTGATGGGACCCAATTAATAGTGTTGATATTGTTGTAATGAATGTATCTAACTACCATCCCCGGGAAAGCAAAATACTTTCTTGGAATAATGTGCATCTGAGCTCGTATCGCTATAGTCGCATATATATCAAATATCGACATTACATAGTAAAATGGTACTTGATTACCTATAATTGTATTTTCATCAAGTCTATACGCTTCAGCGACAGAATTTACATAGCTTATTAGCGCTCTGTGAGATGTTATAACGCCTTTAGGAATACCTGTCGAGCCAGAAGTAAACAAGATATATAAAATATCCTCAGAAAGCAATGACGTTCTAAGGTCTTTGCATACTATTTGTCCATAGTACAGATCAATCTGTTCCTCAACTATTAATATGGGTATTTCTTTTGTGATTTTTTTCGCCCTGCTTGCATGTCTCTTGTCTGTTATCAGCAACGACGGTTTTAGCGCATCAAGCATTGTCTTGGCTCTCGCATCAGGCATGTCTATGTCAATCAAGCAATAAAAGTTGCCACTGTATGCAACCCCGAGAAAGGTCTCAACACACATAATGCTTTTTTCAAAAAAAACCGCAACTGGCTTGCGAAGTAATCTTCTTTCTTCAAGTGCTCTTGCAATCGCTTGTGCATAAATGCGCAGTTCCTTGTATGTTACCTTATTATCTTTTTCTATAAAAACTGTTTTATCTGGACAAAGATCTACTGCTTTATCAAGAAAATCTGTTATTAATTTTTCCATTTTAAGAGTACTATCTCTACTTCCTTTTTTTATCTATAAATGCTGAAATACTTTCAATACTTTCGAAAACATCAGGGTTAATTTCATCCAGTTCAAATTGAAAACTGTACTTCTTTTCGATTTCTCCTACCATCAATGCTATCTGTAATGAATCTATTATTCCTTCCTCAAAAAGGTTAGTCTGGTTATCGCAGCCTGACAGGTTCGCTCCTACAGACTCTGCTAGTGCTCTTACATCATTAATTGTGTTGCTCATAATATAGACCTCTACCTAAAATTCTTGTTAAAAACAATCCCGATATTCTTCCCAGGCTGTGTCAAAATTGTACTGTTTTCTTTTACAAATCTTGTTGGATAAGTGTTAACCGCTATTTCGCAATTGGATTCTATTACTGTTCCTGGAAGTATAGCAGAGTTAACTCCAAATGTTACATTATCTCCAATCATACAATCACCACAAATAGTTACGGAAGGCCCAATCACCACATTGTTGCCCAGTACATCTCCGTGACTGATAATAGAGAGACTATCCATAAACAAGAACTCACCTGCCTTAGCGTTGCCTGATAGCATAGCTCTTGGAAAAACAACTGCTCCAGACCCTAATTGCACTGATGGTGAGCAGTATGCTTCGCTGTGAATAAAGGTCCCCGCTTTTAGTTGATTGTCCTTGATAAACTTAATAAATTTACGTCTATATTTTAGCAATCTTACTGCTACGATATATTCCGCGCTTCTATCTAGAGTACTAGACTTTGCACAATCCGTACTCCCTAACCAAGGAATAACACCTTTTAGATCCGCGCTTTCTTCTAGGGCATAATATCCCAATACTTTATGCCCATCTTCTTTCATGAAACTTTGTAACTCTAGTGAAAATCCCCCTCCCCCTAAGAGAACGAATTTTGACATCCTTATTATTATGCCTCCTCTTTTTTTATCTTTATATTAATTGCCTTTGCTGGAACTCCGGCTACAACACTCCCTTTAGGGACATCGTGTGTCACTACTGCTCCCGCGCCGATTATTGAGTTTTCATTAATTGTTTTTCCTTGTATTATTTGTGATCCAACTCCTACCTCCGAGCAACGCCTAATGGTAACCGCACCGGAAACGTTAACGCTTGGATATAGTGTTACAAAATCATTTATCTTAGCATCATGTCCTATTGTGCTGCCATAATTAATAATGACATGTTCACCAATGTGTATATCTACTGTGACAACACTATTTATACATATTATACTTCCTGCTTCTATAACAACAGATTTAGAAACATAAACACTTGGGTCTATTAATGTTGCAAATCTAATCAACGGATTGCATCTTTTTGCGCGCTCAACTATCTTCTCACGAATTACAGATGATCCTACCGCGCACACAAAAAAAGCTTCAGGGAAAGATTCGATCAATGATACGTTGCCAAGAACAGCATATCCATTTACTTTTTTCCCAATTATGTCTTCCTTATCATCCAAATATCCTTTCATATTCCAAGTAGGACGGTTTAAGTTGATTCGCTCAATCAACCAAGCCACTTCCCTTCCAAGCCCTCCGGCTCCTATTACTATTATATCTCTCATCCCTAAAGCCCCCAATTACCCTATTCACCAGTAAATTCATTCATAGTTACCGATGAGGCTGAATGTATTCCCTCTTTCTTCAATACTACTTTAATAGTATCTAAAACTATTTTTACATCACTTGCAAAAGTAATATTATCAATATATATCACATCCCATTCAAACTTTTCATCCCAAGAAATAGAATTTCTACCATGAATCTGAGCCAATCCAGTAATGCCTGGTCTAACCTCATGCCTTCTTGCTTGTCTTTCATTATATCTATCGAGATACCGCATCAATAAGGGTCGTGGGCCGACAAATGACATCTCTCCTTTTACAATGTTTATTAGCTCGGGAAGTTCATCAATCGATGTCGCTCTAAGAGCCTTACCGAATTCTGTAAGCCTTTCCTCATCAGACAATAAATCTCCATTAACATCATATTCATTTTTCATGGTTCGAAACTTGTACATTTTAAAGGCTTTTCCATTTAACCCCGGCCTTTCCTGTGTGAATAGCACAGGTGATCCTAGCATGATCCTTACTGCTAAAGCTGCTCCTGCGAAGACAGGGCTAAGAACAATTATTGCGATAAGCGCAAAGAAGAAATCTTGAGGCCTTTTGATGTATACCTCATAAAGCCCCTGCTTGTGCCCAACTATATCATCGGCCCTTTTGTCTTTTGCGTTTTTGAGTGCAATTCCCACAGTTAGTAGAGATATCACTCCTACGGTATCTGTTATATAGCTTTTGAAATTATTCAACTCTGCGGCCTCTCTTTGTTAACGATTACCCCGAAGAAAACTATCTTAATTACAACTAATTGCTATGACACTTGAATCATTCAAAGCACTTCTTTATGCTATCGATTATCTTATCCTGCTGCTCTAACGTTATCTTATTATCACTAGGTAAGCACAGTCCTCTTTCGAAGATATCGGCTCCTACATCTGTAAGTCCGGTCTCCTGAATATATGCGTTGCTACGTGCTCTGCCGTTACCTTTTGCTGTAATGAATGCGTTGGTTCTGTATATCGGCTGCATATGCATCGGTTTCCAGATCGGTCTGCCTTCTGCATTAAGTGAAGCTATGGCTTCAAGGATCTCTGTTGGACAACTCTTGTCTACCTCCGACAGATATAGCGCATCCTTTTCACCTCTTGCCTGCCTACACATTGCATCCTTATCGATTATCATGCACGACAGCCAATAGTTTGGCTCGGAGCAGTCTTCGATAGGATTCATTTTAACTGGCAGGTCCTTAAGACCTTCCTTATATCTTTCATATATGGCTTTCTTCTGAGCGATATGTTCCTCTAGATATGGATACTGACCCCTTACAACGCCTGCAATCACATTGCTCATACGGTAGTTATAGCCCATCTCCTCGTGCTGGTACCACGCTGCGTCCTCTCTGGACTGTGTGCTCCACTTGCGCACCTTGTTGGCATCTTCCTTGCTGTTAGTCAGAAACATGCCGCCGGATGATCCCGTAATGATCTTGTTACCATTAAAAGAAATTGCTGCGTAGTCTCCGAACATACCTGTCTGAACGCCTTTATATGTGGCTCCCAGCGACTCTGCAGCGTCTTCGACTATCAAAGCATTGTGCTTGTCACATACAGCGCGTAGTTCGTCAACCTTGCCAGGAGTTCCATACAGATGTGCCATTACAACGAGTCTGACTTCCGGGTATATCTCAAACGCCTTCTCGAGCGCTACCGGATCCATATTCCATGTATCATATTCTGTATCGATGAAAATAAGCTCGCCACCTTCATATGCCACCGGATTAACGGTTGCATCGAAGGTCATGTCAGAGCAGAACACCTTATGCCCTTCGAGCGTTCCTTTATTTGCTGCCGGTTGCCCGTACAGTCTTTCTCCGGCAAGTTTTATAGCAAGATGAAGTGCTGCTGTACCTGAAGAAAGCGCCACAGAATATTTACATCCTATCTTCTCACAGGTGAGCCTTTCAACTTCATTTATATTTGTGCCTACAGTAGACATCCAGTTGGTTTCATAGGCCTCCTGCATATATTTGAGCTCGTCCCCATGCATAGTGGGTGATGAGAGCCATATCTTATTCTTAAAAGGTTCGAGTTTGATATCTTTATTGAAAGCCATTCTTGTTCTCCCTTTTTACTACAGTTTCTCTGTCCTCTTTTCAAGCATCTCAAGCATCTGCTTTTCGTATGCTATCGTCTTCTTTGTTGATCCGTGCCTGCCCGCATCGCGATATGTCGATACATAGGTTGCTACTATGTCTCGTATATCATCTTCCCTGTCCTCGTAAGCTGCATCAAATAGTGCTGGCAGTCTTTTAATAAATTCGTCCTCGTTGAAAGGTATCGGCTTGCCTATATTGATCAGCTCATTCTCAGTCCTGGTGAGGCCTTCCTCATCCATTAGCCTCTCCTCGTAGAGCTTCTCTCCCGGCCTTAGCCCGGTATATACCACCTTAATGTCTTCATCAGGTTTATATCCAGAGAGTTTTATCATGTTTCTCGCCAGGTCATCGATTTTCACCGGTGTACCCATGTCAAGTACGAATATGCGCCCCTCTCCTCCGAAAGTAGCAGCCTGCAGCACCAGCGATGCAGCCTCAGGTATAGTCATGAAATACCTAATTATATCCGGATGCGTAACAGTCACAGGACCGCCCTTTTCTATCTGCTCTCTAAATCTCGGAATTACCGATCCATTTGATCCCAGTACATTGCCGAAACGAACCGCCACAAATTTTGTGCGCGGCTGTTCAGGTGGTTCGAGAGTGCAATCGTGTGCGGCTTCAGATGACATGCCCTCTTTTGAAAGGAATGTGTTCGTATCAGTATGCATATCTGGAAGTTCTGTGGCTTTGCCTTCAGCAATTTTTTTTGCGAACGATTGCACTACCATCTCGCACAGTCTCTTGCTGGCACCCATTATATTCACAGGGTTTACTGCCTTATCAGTTGAAATGAGTACAAACTTTTCACAGTCATATGCCATTGCAGCATATGCTGTATAGTACGTCCCCATTACATTATTCTTTATGGCCTCACAAGGACTGTCTTCCATCAGCGGTACATGTTTATGAGCCGCAGCATGGAATACGATATCAGGTCTGTATTCTTCGAACACCTGCTTGATCCTGCGACTGTTTCTGACTGAACCGATAAGCGTGACAAGATCCAGATTAGGGTACTTGTCCATAAGTTCCAGTTTTATCTCGTGCGCGTTATTTTCGTATATATCAAATATGATCAGTCTCTTCAGATCAGGCGCCTTTGCAACCTGTCTGCACAGCTCAGACCCAATGCTACCTCCTCCGCCGGTAACAAGTATGGTCTTCCTTGCGAGGTAATCACGAACCTCTCTTGAATTCATCTTGACAGGATCGCGCCCAAGCAAATCCTCAATATCGACTTTCTTGAGAGAGTTGACTGTCACGTCGCCAAGCGCCAGCTGATAGATGCCCGGCAGATTCATGATCTCACAGTCGGTCTCTCTGCAAATTTTTATAATCTTCTTCCTCTCCCTTGCGGATATGCTCGGCAACGCTATATATATCTTATCGACATTGAACCTCTTTACCGCCTCAATAATAGATTCCCTGCCGCCTACTACCGATATGCCGTCCACTTCACGGTTCCATTTGTTCTGGTTATCATCGATGAAGCAGACTACCTGCTCCTTCATCTCTCTGGTTCTTCTGATATCTCTGAGTAGCACCTGCCCTGCAGAACCCGCACCGATTAGCATGACTCTGGCCGAGTTCTCTTTATCTTTGCTTGCCCTCATCAGCAGCACAAACCTGTATGAGAAACGGATCCCAAGCACAAATACAAACTGCAGTATAGTACCGAACAGGTAGTATGACACAGGCATTCTGAACACACCCTCAAGCCCCCCTGTCACGACATGGTTGATCGTCAGGATAGAGCCTAAGATGTGTATCAGCGATGTCAATATAGTTGCGGAGGTGATCCTCTTGAGCTCCGTATAACTGGCAAATCGCCATATGCTTCTGTAAAGCCTGAACGCCCAAAATACAGCAATACATACCGCTGCGTAGATCGGTGTAAAATACTCCCATGTAGTAAGATATGATGGGGGTATTGCGGAAAATCTGAGATCAAATCGCAAAAGAAGCGCAATGAAGTATGCCAAAGAGACTGCTATGACATCATAGAGTACCAGAAAACCTGCTACCACCATCCAATGTTCTATTTTGAATTGTCTCTTCGTTTTTTCTGCCATCTTTACCTGATTTATCTACTTATCAATTCTGTACATTTGTTGTTTCAAGAATTCCTATGTCTGGTGAGGCATTGTCAGAACTGCCCTGATCAACATCTGTGCTGTTGTCGACGGAGCCATCTGTGCTGCCCTGGTCAATGCTGTTACTATCGTCTGAAGCATCTGTGCTTACTCCAGGATCAGCGCTGTCTCCAGAATCATCTGTGCTGTCTGAGCCATCATCGTCAATGTTATCAGTATCTGTATTATCTGTATCGCCCGTATCAATACTGTCGCCGGTGTCATCTGTGTTGCCGGTGTCATCAGTGTTGCCGGTGTCATCAGTGTTGCCGGTGTCATCTGTGTCATCACTGCCATCCGAACCGTTGTTGCTCTTGTCCTCCGCATCACTATCAGACTTATTCTTGTTTTTCTTGTTTTTCTTCTTTTTATTGCGGGTCTTGCTATCGTCCTGAGTTGTTTTTCTTTTGTTTTTGGTATCGGTTTCTTTTTTGGAGTCCGGATGGTATACAGGTGCCGGTACCTTTATGACCGTCACCTCTATGCTTTTTTTGAAAGTTCCGGCCCTGACATCTATAGTTGTGACGCCCTCACCAACGCCTGTGATTAGGCCGTTCTCATCAACCCGAGCAATAGAAGGCTGCTTTGTCTTATAGCTTATTTCAGGTTCTTCAAGATCCGGCTCCGCCATTATAAGTTTTGGCTCAAGCTGTATATTTCCGCCAATTATTATAGTCAGCTTTTCTTCAATGCCTGATATATCGGCTACAGATTGATTTACTTCAACAGTGAAATACCTTTTGACTCCGGCACATTCTGCGGTGATGAGAACTTCGCCTTCTTTGGAAGCATGTATAATGCCTTTTCTGTCTACTGTTGCAATCTCTTCATCAGATGATCTGTACTTGACGCTTCTCATTGAGAAAGCCGCAGGCTCCACCTTGCACCGTACGCGCGTATCTGTATCGATGTATATCTTCAGTTCTTCATCTATCCGGCTGCCATCTTCGGCATAAACCTGCAGAGAACTTATTCCCCTTGGAGCTGCCATATAAACCGTAACCGCAATAAGCACTGCAGCACAAGCGATAATATAAATTGCCAGCCTTCTTCTGGAGATAGTCTGTTCTTTCAACATCCGTCAGCCCCTCCGATGAACACTGTTTCTCTTTTCAACATTACTGTCTGCGTACGGCTGCCTTGAATTTACGGCGGCATTGAGTTCTGCGAGCTCTGACTCCGCTATATCCCGGTCTTTTGTACCAAAATTATGAAGGCATGCCCCTGCAGAAATCAATATGACTCCAAATGCGTTCATTAACAGACCTTCGTATGTCCGGCCTGAACTTATATAACCAACATCCATGATTGAGTAGATCATTGCGGCAATCGCAGTAAGCACCAAAACGAAAGCTCTTCCTTTGTCAATGATCACAAGCACCGCAGACACCATCACTAGAATAGTCGGGACAATGAACAGTATCGCAAGCCAGCCTCTGTCAAGAGCACCCGTAAGGCTTAATGACTCATCGTCAAGTATCCCAGCGGGAGCTTTTACAAAGCCCGACGCTATGCAAAGGGCAAGCCCTGCCAAATATACATATGTGTTGCCCCTTTTATTCTTCCTATATTTCATTTATATATATGCAAAGTCGCACGCTTTTGCCTCTGACTGAAGTTTTTCCAAGAATAGCGCACGTTAAAAAAGCAGTCTCGTGATTGCACAACACAAAAGTCGGGTAATTACTGGATCACCCTTAGTCCCATACTTCTTCAATGTTCGCCGTTAAATTTTTTCAATCCGGATCCTTTCTGAGGATAACCTGATCTCCCCTATACCCTTTTTCCGGAAGATTGGGGTATGGACTTAAAAAGACACCCACCGTTGATTCGTGATGCATCTCTCTGCCCTATTTCAACCCGAGAGAAGATAACGCCCCCTCAAGTCGACAGTATTATATATTAAATCATCGCATTTTGGTAGATGCGTTAATAAAAACACACGATAATCATAACCACCAGTTGAACTGGTGGTATGCACTGGCCCTAAAAGGGCCTTTTGCTTGCAAGCGTCTTAAGACGCGCCGAATAGACTGCCAACCGCAGCTCTATTCTCAGGCGGCGCCTAAAGGCGCTTTTCTGTTGCCTACGTATTCTTGCTACCCGTAAACGGGTCTATATACTCTTTCAGCGATATCTGGTCATTGGCGATATCTTCCTGCAGTTGGTTCCGTATGTATTCTGCTATCGCCCTTTTGTTCCGTCCTACTGTGTCAACATAGTAACCTCTGCACCAGAAATGCCTGTTCCCATATTTGTATTTCATGTTCGCATGCCGATCGAATATCATTAGCGAGCTTTTCCCCTTCAGATACCCCATTATTTGCGCCACGCTATACTTCGGCGGGATCGCGAGCAACATGTGTACATGATCAGGACATAATTCTGCTTCGATTATCTCTACGCCTTTCTGTTCACAAAGCTGCCTCAGTATCTTTCCGATGTCTGTTTTGATCTTGCCATATATTGCCTGTCGTCTGAACTTTGGCGCGAACACTACATGGTAATGGCAACACCATTTTGAATGTGATAGACTATTTATGTCATCATCTTTATTACTCATGTTTGAATCCTCCTTTGTTATAAGATGCGGTTGGTAGCCACATCCATGGTAGCATTGGAGGTTTTCTTCTTGAAGTTAAAGCTTTTTATTCTCACCGGCATAGCCGGTGGTATATTCACGCTAAAGCTCAAGAACAGTGCTTCGGAACTTGGATGCGTTCCGAAGCACTATTTTTGGCTTTAGGCTTACAGTTTATAATTGTATACTACACGAGGCAATTACTTGACCGTGACTTTCTTTCCTGCATTCGCCTTGGTGAAGATCTTTTTATAGCTCTTTACATATTTCTTATTATTTGTCTTTGAACCTACTTTTACTTGTACAGTCTTGATCTTAGAGCTCTTAAGACATCCCTTGACCTTAGCCTTCTTTAGCAGCTTGGTCTTCAATACGAGCTTTGTTGCCTTTGATCCTTTGAAAGCATTCTTTTTGATCATCTTGACATTCTTTCCGATTGTCACAGTGTGTATCTTCTTGCCCTTGAATGCCTTTGCATTGATCTGGGTTACTTTGAATGTCTTTCCGTTCAGCTTGATGGCCGCAGGGACAGTCACAGACTTCGCGTTCTTTGCAGTGGTTAAAGCAACAGTTCCGACCTTCGTTCCCGATACATTTGTAAGTACTTTGTACTTGCTTCCGCTTACCTTATGTGTAGTTCCTGCTGCAGTCTTAGCAAGATCTGCCTTCTCTGCCGCTGCTTTTTCTGCTGCTGCCTTCTCTGCCGCTGCTTTTTCTGCTGCTGCCTTCTCTGCCGCTGCTTTTTCTGCCGCTGCCTTTTCTGCCGCTGCCTTTTCTGCTGCTGCCTTCTCTGCCGCTGCTTTTTCTGCTGCTGCTTTCTCTGCCGCTGCTTTTTCTGCTGCTGCTTTCTCTGCCGCTGCTTTTTCTGCTGCTGCTTTCTCTGCCGCTGCTTTTTCTGCTGCTGCTTTCTCTGCCGCTGCCTTCTCTGCCGCTGCCTTCTCTGCCGCTGCCTTCTCTGCCGCTGCCTTCTCTGCCGCTGCCCTCTCTGCTTCAGTATCAACATGCGCAATGTTGTTATCTTCTGCATATTTTGCACCAGCACTTCCTGCAGGTGCATCGATTACAAAGCCTTCAACGGGAACAAAAACCCATTCCTCATCACCGGTTCTGATATATCCAGCTGCATGGTCACCAACGAATTCCACTGAAGCTGGAATAAAGATAGACTTCAGACTATGCTCATTGGCAAAAGCCATGGAAGATATCTCTGTGACCTTGCAAGTCTTCCCGTTTGACAGTGTTACTTCCGAAGGAATCGTCGCACTTGCGCCAAGACTGCCTAATGAATACTCGATCATAGCCTCTGATGAGTTTGGCTCTATCAGGCGATATCTGATGCCATCGATATCGGTAACTGCATATGCCTCTTCCGGATCATACACTTTATCGACTAGTGACACAGAGAACGACCCTGTGTTGATATCGTATAGTCCTCCCTGTAGATAATAGGTCCTTCCAGCCTCTGCATCGAAATTGATGAAGAAGTTCTGTGATCCAATATCACCATCATCTGCTTTATAAATCACGTTCATACTGTCATCCAGTACTCTTCCGATAGTATCTTTTGAGCCTAGCCCTTTGAAGCAATACGTTCCGGATAACGCAGGAACAAACTCAAAACTTGCATAATCAAAGGCGTTTTCAACAGTCACATCTTTTATCTGACCAACAATGATAGATCCAGATGCAACTATCTCTCCCCCAAAGCTTTCCAGCGGAACATATTCTTCATCACTCAATTCAACGGTAAATGATCCGATATTACTTCCATACAGGCAGGCCTGGAGGTAGTAAGTTTCCTCTGCTTCTGCCTCAAAATTTATATAGAAATTACTCCCTTCTGCTCCATCATCATTTGAATATAATTCCTCCTGATTTTTGTCCAGAATTCTTCCGTATGCATCACTGGAGCCAGTAGATTTAAAGCAGTATGTTCCAGATACCTCAGGAACAAACTTATAACTTGCATAATCATAGGCGTTTTCAATAGTGACTGTTTTAGTGTCGCCTACAGCGATGTCTTCTGATACTACGACTTCCCCTGTGAAGAAATCTTCTTCATCATCGCCTTCTTCATCCAGGGCTGCTTCATAACTCTCACTGTATATGCGATTTCCTTCGCCATCTTCTATGAAGACTCTGAAACTCGCTCTGCTTCCTGGTTCAAACCTGTTCTCATATGATTGAGTTTCTACCCATTCCATTTCCGGATAAATTACATTATTTGGATCTTGTTCATCTACAAATGCAAGCCAGCTATCTTCACCATCGCTGACCTCTTTATTAATAAACCTAACATTACGATCAGAATAATTAACAACAATTATATCACCCTCAAAAAATCTTGGTGGATAGTAATAGTAATACTCTTCAGATGTAGCCACCCACTCATCATCATCGTTATTGTATCCATCAGTCCGGTAATAGCCATCGCGGGCTATACGATAGGTACCGCTCTCGTACATAAGCTCTATTCCTATCGGAATGTCAGAATCCTTACTTTCTTTACTATCTGCAAATGACATCGCAGGCATGAAAGTGAGCACCATAACCAGTGAAAGCAATAGCGACAGTGCCCTTCGCTTGATCTTCATGCTAAAACCTCCTTAAAATCAACAGCACCATTAACATTTGTTAAGATTAATAGTACTCATTTTCCGCCCCCATAAGCAAGCTATTTGAAAAATGTGTTGCAGTTTTTTAATTATTCCTATGCATCGTCATGCTCGTTCATTCATTGACAGTAGTATTCGACGAAAAATGGGGCGAGAAAACTCATATATACGGCTAATGTGAAAAAAATTGTAAACAGCGCATACAAGAAGCTGAACCTCCAGAGGAGCGTATTCCCTAATCCGACCTCTCTTATCAAGTCCTCGTATCTTTTCACCATGCAGGACACTAGGAAATGGACTCAGACGATACGGAACTGGTGGCAGCATATAAAGCAAATTCTGCATAATGTATGAGGGCCAAATGGCTGAATAGACTTCATGACAATTTAATACCCAGGCACATAATGAACTGACCCCCAAAAGTTAGACCAAAAATCTAACTGAAGGAGGTCAGTTTTATTATGGCGAAGTAAAGTTTTGAGTTTAAGAAAATGGTTGTTCTTGAATATTTAAGTGGATGCGGAGGATACGAATATCTCGGAAAGAAATATGAAATGGACTTTTCTATTATTCG
>JAFRKO010000041.1 GCA_017431685.1 Mogibacterium sp. | reverse complement strand
TTCATCAGTTCAATTACTCTATTAATGACTCTCCAAAACATTTTCGTTTCCTTGCTTTCTTATCCCATTCTCTGTTTTCGCACCAGTAAACAGTCCTGTCTGTCACGTCATATACCATGGACACGACGGTCGGGCAGACTTTCTGTCGGTGGGCCAGCATGTAGGCATGCCTACGAAGTCTCCACGGCAGTTGGCGCCAAACAGCGGCATCCACCCTTCCGTTGCATCATTGATCTCTATATAGACTCCTTCATCAGAAGGTCTGACTCTGTATTCCATATCCAGAAGATCCAGATTCCAGCCTACTATCGTCTTTTTCTTATTTACTACTATGCTTGTACACATTATTGATCCCCTTTTGCTCCCTATCGTTCGGTAGTCTAAGATGTATTTTTTTACCGGTCAGCCCATTTGACTGGCCGGCAGTATTTATTCTATATGATTTGTCGCTTTACTTATTCTACTTTGCGTATACCTCGAAGAACTGCAGCACGTGTTTGTGCACCAGATCCATCACTTCTTCCTCTATTTCAGGTTCCCTGTCGCAGAGGTTGATCCAGACTGTGATCGGTGATGAGAGCTGCGCAGCCATGATCTCAGTATCCGCTTCCCTAAGCATATTGCTGCAGATAAGGAACCTGATCATGCCTTCGAAGTATTTCATGATGTCTGCGTAATTCATTTTAGTCTGCAGAACGGCAAGCTCTTTGTTCCGGAACTGTTCTATCAGGAGCAGCTTTCTGCCCCTGCTGATAGCGGGATCATGGACTATATATCTGACCTGGCCCTTGATCATCTTCGCGGCGTCTTCGGCGGTCATCCCTTCTTTGTCTTTGGTGAATTCAGGGTCATCCCAGTCAGCATTGGCAAATATCGAATGCTCCGCATATCCGTTCAGTACTGACTCTACGACATTATCGAGTATCTCCTGCTTGCTGCTGAAGTGGCTGTAAAGAGATGCCTTGCGAATCCCTACCGCATCCGCGATCTGTGATATGCTTGTCGCTTCATAACCATTTACGGAAAACAGATCCAGTGCGACGTTCAGTATTTCGTCTCTTGTTTTGGCCTTTTCCATAGTACTCCTTCCAACAACAACCGTATTTTCGATAACGGGCACCTCTATTCTACCTACCGTTCGTTCGTTAGTCAATATCTTTTTTTATGAATGTGAGCCGATACGCTGAATATACGCATCGGCTCACTTGTATTACCTTACCATTTCAGTTCTCCGTCTCCACCCATCAGTCTGGTCATTTCTTCAATCCGTTCCAGAGGGAATGGCGGTGATGAAACCGGTTTCATGGCCAGTGACATCAATTTCATAGGATTGTCATCTGCTTCAATACGATTGGAACTTAAAGCTCCGCAGATCCTGCATCTATGAATGATTGCCCACTCACCTTTTTTTCTGACCCATACAGCGATCGGCTCCATTAGTCCTCCACAGTCTGCCTTGCGGTCACCCGGCTCGTTATCCAGATGTTGACTTGACAGACAATACGGACAATGATTTTATAGGCAAAATGACTATATTGATTCAGAAAATGACGAAATTAAATAAGTGTTTTTCCTTACGAACTACCGAGAAATACTCGGAAGTTTATTATTCATCCAACTACTGCATGAGAAACTTAGATACAAGACACCTGCACAGGTAGAAGAAGAGTACTTCAACAGCTTATAAATAGACCATTTGACCAATATGGCGCGATAGCCCCGTGGGTTCGAATTCCGGTTCTTTGCTATTATGAAACGCATTTTACGATTTTTCTGAACCCAAGTGGACGATCGCGTCCCCTGAACCCCGCTGATTGCAACGAAAAACCGGGGTCTTCACGAACTTGAGGGTTCGTATAGGTTACCCCGGTGCATCTGGCGGAGGACATGGTATGCGAACCCCTGAGGCTGTTACTGAAATTTCAACGTTTCAGGGTTACGGAATCGGGTCAGACCCAATGCTGTCCCCAACGATTCCACCATACCGTGATATCCGATATAGTACTTATTTAATATCTAGGCTATTATAGCATGCCTGCATCAAGAAGTCATCTATCTCTCATATCAGTATCATTACCACCTACAAACTGGAATCTACAGTGCTAATTCCATCAGCCAGCAATCTACTTTTTCTCCCTCAAACATCTCATGTTCTGGAAGTGATTTAATGATTTTAAACCCGGCTTTCTCGTATGCCCTTATAGCCCTTTTATTATCTTGGTGCGGGTCAAGAAGAACTCGTTCCGCAGCCATATTATCTTTCAGATGAGAAGCCATCATTTTCAAAAAAGATGAGCCTATTCCCTTACTCCAGTATTTCGGCTCACCTATAAACTGATCCATAGCAAACACTATATGTCCATCGTCAGGATAGTCATATTCATCGAACAATTCACCACTCAATTGATAGGCCTGTGCATATCCGATGGGGGATTTCTTATACTCGATGATCATTCTGAATCCATCTGGAATTTCTTCCAAAAAATGTGCAGACAAAGTATCCATCGTAAACCTGACGTCACGACCTTCGTAATACTCCAGCACTCTCTTATCTGTCAACCATTTAAACATGAGTGGAAGATCTGTTTCCGTAAAATCTCGGATTGTTATTTCATCTTTTTCTATTTTCACGTAATCCTCCCTGCAAACTGGAAGTTGTCAATCTAGCCAATAGTTTTTCTCATATATGCAAATGACAGATCTCTGTCCCCCTGCTCTTCCTTGTATATTCGGTAACCGAGCTTCTCATACAGGTTTATATTGATATAGCTTTTAGTGCAGGTGTACAGTTCGAATGTTTTTGCCTGCGTAAGTTCTTCGACTGCAGTCATCAGACCGATCGCAACACCGCGGTTCCTGTATTCCTGTGCAACCATGACGCGGCCGATCTCGATATGATCGCTTTCTTCTCTGAACCTCACGGCCCCGATGATCCTGCCCTCATCATTGCGCTTTACAAGCACCGTCCAGTTCCTGAAATCCGCTCGGTTTTCTTCGAGGGACTCCATCAGAGCGGGCACATTCCTGCTGCCTATCATTTCAGCTTCACTCTCGAATGCTCTCAGCTGCAGATCAAACAATTCCTTTATATCTTTTTCTTTTGCTATTTCATAACCACTACTCATTATTTCTTCCATAAATCCCGATTTTGTTACAGCGTTCTGACGAATCGCGGTCCTTCTTCACCGCAAGTCCCAGATAGGATGAATCCGCATTTTTCAAGGACACGCTGAGATGCCTGATTGTTGGATTCTGTTTCAGCTTCAACACAAGTTATGCCCGGCTGCTGCAGTGCCCACATCACTGCCGCATCGACCGCCTCTGTTGCATATCCTTGTCCTTTATGCGTTTCTTTGATGCCATATCCGATCTCGACCGAACCGTCATCATTAACTCCCTTAAAGGACAAGTCTCCAACATGAGAACCGTCTTTACACTTAATTATCCAGACGGCATACCATATCCACTGTTCCGGGTGATCAAGACAACCCTGCAGCATCTCTTGATATGCTTTTCGCAGCATATCATCCGTCTGACTATCAATGATTCTGAGCATCTCCTCTTCAGATGCTGTTTGTATTGTTAAGCGAGTTGTTTCAATAGTCATTTGTTTCATCTGTATTTCTGCATCATAATTATTGTTCTATTTTATTTTGGCGATCAGGAAACCCTTTATGACCAGGAAAGCAAAACAGACGATACCGGCATACGGTTGCCTTGTCGCTATAAACACAATAACTGCAAGTATTGACAAGACGATTCCCGTAACGATCCTGTGCCTATCCCAAACCGGTTTATTGAGACTGGATATGATCACACCGCAGATTCCGTTCAGAATCGAGATACTGATGATCACAATAAATACGATCTTCACCCATAAGCTGATTCTTGTCAGTCCAAACAGAGATACCGTTTCGGAAGAGCCTGTCCCATTTCCGAATGCGGGGATAAACAGCAGTATGGCCAGAAGAATGTCCAGTGCATTACATATGAACGAGACGTATTTGCTGACAAACTCCTTCTTATCGTTTTCTGCCACGATGATCATCTCGTCCGAACAGATCAAATCATCGATCGTCACCGAGAAAAAACGGGAGACCTCTTTAAGCGAGTCAATGCTCGGATACCCTCTGCCGGACTCCCACTTGGAAATGGCTGTTCTTGAAACAAACAATGCTTCGGCAAGCTCCTCCTGTGTGAGAGACCTGCTCTTTCGTAATTCATGTAGTTTTTCACTGAATTCCATTTTATGCCTCAGCCGTCAGATGTTTTTTCTGTACCCAGTATATTCTGCCATGGATCGATAGACCATAAACAGACCTGAACTCAGGAAAACGGAGCCAATAATATCCGTTGCCCAATGGACGCCGGAAATCAGTCTGCCGGTCACCATAAATAATGAAAAGGCGAAAACAAATAAAGCTATCGATTTCCGTGTCATTGGATTCGCAATTCTCCGGTCTGACTGATATTTCAGTGTCGGCATCACGCTCAGCACCAGGAGCGTAGTTGATGACGGATAGGATGCTTCCAGATTTCCGTTTATCAGGATCGGCCTGTAATTAATCGGAATCATCTCAAAGATTAGGTAGCAAGCTATGACTAGCACATAATAGATACCCAATAGCAGGATGTCCGGGTCAACCCTTAGGATGCTACGCCTCTTTATCAGCTGCACCAAACCCAACACACCGAAACACATACATATGATGATCGGAACGAGACCCAGCCAGTCAGTGATCTTATAGACCAGCATATGTACACCGGTCAGTCGGTGGAACCACACATTGATCGTAGCAAAGCCGATTTCCGTTCCATTTGGGCCTGCTTTCTGTACATCGATATGCCGGATCAATACAGTCCATAAAGCAAAGGTTGCCAACAGAATGATTCCTGCCAACAATTCTTTTCTTCTGATTTCTTTCATTTTCAATCCATCCTTTCTGTGACACTTGGTCAGACAGACTATAATTGATGGTCATGAAAAAATGAAAGAATCGCTCCGTCACATCTGCGATACGAATCGTGTCATTGCTTTAGAGTTCTGATTTGGTCAATCCATCACTTTCCGCTTTATCAGATTTCCTTCTTGAATCGCCGCTGCAGTTGCAACCGCGCATACAACTACGGCACTGTACCTCAGATCTATGAACGCCAGTGTTAGCGGAAAAACAAACAGCATACATCCGGTCACCTTGTTCATTATGGAATGTACAGATAATAATTCTTTTTGGCTGAAGAATCCCACTGCAATATTCGCCACCTTAATGCATGAGATGATGGCGATCCATATATATATCCAGACCGGAACATGCAGTACAGGTAGCAGTTTAATCAAGCATACCGCTACAAACACGATATCAGCAATTGTATCAAACCTTGATCCAAACTCACTAATGGTACCTGTTTTCCTCGCCACAGCACCATCGGTCATATCCGAGAATCCGGCAGCTATATATAGCACATAAAACATTGGTGATAGGGCCGGACAGAACAGTAAAGCGACGCTGAGCACTATTCTTATTCCAGTTATAATATTTGCCATTTTACTTGTCTCATTTCTACAAGTTTGAATTTAGCGATCAGCAGCTATCAGCACAGCTCTGCATGGAGAACCATCCGCACCGGATAGGTTCAACGGTGCTGCATTTAAGAAGTAAACACCTTCTGAAACCTGTTCCAGACGAATTCCTTCAAGTAATATGATATTGGCCCCAAGCAATATCAGATGCACTTCCATCGGCTCATCTTCGGGTCCAACAGTCTGGGATTCATTACCCAGCAGCAAGATTCCTGAAGAAGCAAATACTTTTGCCGCTTCCGAAGAGATTTCAGCTGCTCCCTTAATAAGAATTCTCTTAGCCGCTTCCGGTTCCTGTACTTTTGCTTTTTCAAGTATTTTTGCAGCATCATCACAGAAGACGATCCCCTGGTGTTCTGCAACATATGCCTTTCCCACAAATGCATCTAAGCATATAGCGTCCACAGTTTTTCCATCTTTAAAAAAATGAAACGGCGCGTCAATATGTGTGCCGTTGTGAGCGCACATGCTGAAAGCCGTCAGGTTATACAAGTCACCGGTTTCCATTGAACTAAGCACTTTTTTCTCCGGTGCCGGGTCGCCGGGATACACCTGGCAGCTGAAAATTTCCTGTGAAATATCATAGATCATCATTGTTCATTCTCCATTGCAAATCACGATTTAGCGACATCCAGACAAACCGGAATTTATAGTGCCTTTCCACCAGACACTTTGATTACCTGACCTGTAATCATTCTTGCCAGCTTGCTTGCCAAGAACAAAATCGTTTCGGCAATATCATCTGGTTGAATTAACTTTCCAATTGGAATTAACGGAATGACTACCTTTTCAAAATCTTCATCAATCCATCCTGTTTGTGTAGGACCAGGTGAAACGCAATTCACAGTAATTCCATACGGCGCGACCTCAAGAGCAATACTACGGGTAAGTGCCTCTAAGGTTGCTTTGCTTGCTCCATAAGTAATCTGACCTGCGAAAGTTTGCGCTGCATCAGTAGAGATGTTGATGATTCTTCCATAATCACCACGATGTTTAACAAATTCTCGAATCATCAAAATACTCCCACGAACATTGACCGCAAAAGTATCATCAATCACAGTTTGCGTAATCGTTTCAATCGTATCATGGCCAGTTTCGTCATCTGTTGCGGCATTATTAAGCAAAATATCAACTCGACCATATTTTTCAAGGACTGTAGAATAGATTTCCTTTACTGCATCCTCATTTGAAATATCGCTTTCTAAGACAAGATACTCCGCATCCATTTCCTTGAGTTTGCTTTCTACCACCTCTGCCGTTCCCGCATTTGCTCCGTAGTATCTGTCTGCACCATTTTTATCCATCTTGGATGCATCAAACGTCCTGAAGATTTTTTTATATACTAAGACAACCTTTGCTCCTTCACGAGCAAAAGCCAATGCTGTCGTTGCTCCAATTCCCCACGGATTATTTGCTCCTGTAATAATAGCTACTCTATCATTTAGTCCATAATCAACCATATCGTTCACCTCTGCAAATCCCGATTCTTAATATATAAGCGAGGGTTTTGAACAGCCTTTGCTTTTCTTTATGATGAAGGTGATTGGCTAACGTAATCTTCGATTGGGACACCACGCCCGGCGACAAATTTGTTAG
>JAFRKO010000040.1 GCA_017431685.1 Mogibacterium sp. | reverse complement strand
TGCGATGGAGCTGTATAAATAGATCCTGACTCATTATTATACTTTTCTGAAGAATCCGCAACTGCGGAGATGTGTTTGTATGCGTTGATTTGCTATATGCTTTTCAAAAAAGCTCTTGACACAGCATTAGCAAGATTTGTCTGGTTCTTGAGTTTCCTTAATAGTATCATACTCGTTGTATATAAAAATGTCTCGGAGTTTAGCCCGAGACATTTATTGTGGTCTTTTGCAAAAATACAGATTATTATTGGTTTTTTGAGTATTTTTTGAGTACTGGATGAGGATGATGTCGCTGAACCTCCTCTCTTTACTGGGTTTCAGGCTCGTGTAAGCAACTTCGAGCCCCTGATCATCCACCACAGACCTCCGAGAAATCGGAGGTTTTTCTTTTGTCGGAAGACATCATAAATGCGGGTAATTATGATTACCCGCTTCAGAAGTGCCCTAAGCATTCGCAACATGTCATCTCTCAAATCTCACTATATATGCACCAAGAACCTGCCTGCAGGGAATCGCAGCTGCATTCTCGGCTGTGAAATCGACCTTATCATATTCGCGCTCAATATCTTCCATGAATGCAGGAATTGTTTTCCCAATGCTTACGCCATGGGAATCACCTTCATTGAAATGCCAGGCAAATTCACAGTCACAGAGCTCCTTGTTGACGGTGATTACTTCGGCTGTTCTGAACGACGCTCTGCCTGACAGGAAGAAGCATCCGTCATTGTCTTTCTCAGCAGGACAGCCTCCTTCAATACCGACACCCGTATATGTTAGTGTCAGAAACGGAGATGTGATCCTGACTATTCTGCCGATCCTATCAAAGGAAAGTGCATCTTTCGTGCTTTCCCAGTTATCAATGTTTACCCACCCGCGTTTGCCGTGATGTTCGACCGGTGTATTAAATTCAATATACACATCTTTTTCGTCTCTGATCTCAGTATTTATCCGAAGAACCGGGCGAAGTGACTCAAACCCATAGGGAAGGATGGCTCTTATCCTGTCCTGTTCAGCTCCATATGCCATTACAAACTGTTCGACTTTCATTGTGTCTCCTTCAGTTTATCTTATATTCCACATATGTTATCCCACCGGTTTCTATCGTTTTCATATATTCATTCTGTCCTTTTTTCTGCTCTTTCAGTGCTTCTTTTTGCCATATCATTATGTTTATTGATTCCTGTTACACTGCTTGGCAGGTCATTCATCATACCAACCGGAGGCACATATATCGACTCCCCTTTGGATGCCTTTAGCAATGTTCTTATAAGTGCAATAGCAACTAAGATCCCAAGTGCAGCTCCCATAATCAGCCCTGTCTTATCCGCTATAAAGTCAAATGCATCAATCATCTGTATCCGATTCTCCTTCAGCTGTTTCTGATGGCTTCTGTTTCCTGTTTATGTAAGCTCTGGATTCGGGATATTTGTTGGCAAGTTCATTGATATCTTTAAGATCATCCATCCCATATCTGACGGCATTCCTATAATATCGAACATCTCTAACTATACAATTCATCATTATGAGAAGAAACAGCAAGCTATCTCTATACTCATACTCAGGAAATACAAATATGGATATGATCAATACAACAGCCAGAATGATATATGCAAGTATTTGCCAAACTGGTTCTTTCCATATATTTCGCCACTTTCTGCACTCTCCGCTTTCTTTATGGAACGAAGCTGTAATACATATCATTCCAAGAATAACAACGACAGTCAAGTTTATGCCGAAATTATTAAACAGCCTTGTTTTTACAAGGAAATAAATGATGCCAAGTCCTGCTGTGAACAGGAGATCTGCTAGTATCGCAAGTTTTAGTCTGTTTGTATATGTCATAAAGGCTTATAACTCCATCAAAATTCATTTAATGAATACAAATATAGTCTTTATCAGATCGACAAGATCTTCTATGCGATCTGCCACGAATAGCACATCCACTCCTTCCCGTGAGAAACGGTATTTGATCCACTCCTTTACGCTGTATGTTTTTGGCTGCCATTTCTCGTATAGGCTTTCCTGTTCAGCTTGTCTTGAACCCAAAGAGTCCTTCCATGCACTCCATTCGTTATGATGTTTCTTAGGCATAATCATTTCCCTGCACTTATTTACTGCTTTTCTTTTGTCCGTATCGCAGCCCCAAAGGATGCAACAGAACTGGCAAAATAACACAAATATTATATGAAAAGATAATTCGCATCTGTCCCTTCAATATCCCGGATATCTATCAGGATCCCTGTATGGCCAACAAACGCTTCTTCTTTCTCCAATGTTTTGAAAACTATGCTGATTATCGAACATCAGATAAGTGCCATCGTAGTTGTCATTTACACCTTCATAACCTATGGACTCACCGGCAAGAAGCATGACTGTCATTCGGCAGTCCGCATCCGTAAAGCCATTAGCACCACTCTCTTCAGAACGTCCGACTGCCTTCCTGTCTCCTGATGCAGCACATCACGCAAGCACAATAATAATAGTCACTATGCATATAGCGACTTTGTCAGCTTGTCTTTTTATCATTTGACTCCGTTTCCTTACTTTCTATTGTCATTGCTTTGCTCCCGGCTACAGTTCTTTCAGGTTTCCGGTTTCCAGTGTTTCTGTATCAAACGTCCCATCATCACCATCTATGGTCTTGATGATCTCATATGTCCCTTTGTCTGTATCAATCATTAGAAGGTTTTCTGATTCGACCGGAACACCCAGCACTTCTTCGACTGTCTCCTTGAGCTTTGAACCAAGTACGCTTCTGCCGTTTGTATCGTAAGCTTTATAGTTTTTCGCTTTCTTTAAGTATTCAGCCGGAAAGTTCTCTTCCATCCAGTTTTCATGTTCATCGCCGTCTGCGCTCCATATGACCTCAGACAGAGTAACGTCATCTTTCCCATAAATGAATTTGATCATGACCTCTCCGGCAGAACCAGACATTTCATACGCCTTATCCTTAAGTACAACATACTCCCCGTCATACAGATATGCATAAGCAGTACCTTTATCTCCATCTCTGTCGATCCCGAAAACTTCCGCACTTGCAAAAACCTCATCCCTGAGATGATCTCCATAACTTTTGGTGACCTCGCTCTCTGCGACCTGCTTCATCAATGATTCTGATTGTGTGTCGCTGAGTTCCGCTTTCACAGTTTCGGTATTTTCCTGTTCACCGCTTCCCTGCTCATTTTTTACACATGCTTTGACCGATACCATGAGCGCTATAGAAACCAGTGTAATAATCAAACTTCTGTACTTTTTAGTCATATCATTTACCTTTCTGTCCGGTCAGATAAATATAAATTGTAAAAGGCTTGGTCCTATATTAAAACCGTTGCCCCCGGTCATTGTAGCACTAATAATTCTAATATTATGATTTTTGAGTGACGTTAAGGATTCTTAAGAATCCTGGAGATCAATGTAAAGTGATTGCATGGGGTTCTTTTGAGGAAAGTTTGAGGAATGGATGGGATGATGTCGCCTTCCTCCTTTCTTTTCGGAAAACAACGATTCGGATCACCCGCTTCAGAAGCACCCCAGCCGAGGTGCTCTGCCAACTATAATTATCCTATTTTTTACTTATCTAATTTCTACAGACTTGAATATGAGCGCGAGCTATAAAACCGGAGATAGGTTTCCATGTTAAATCTGATGTAGTCTCCGCTGTGATGCCCTTCAAACACGTGGTTTTGCACATCGGCTCCGTTCTGTCGCAGCAGTTGAAAAAGCTTTTCGCACGCGCGATAGAACTGCCCCTCGTCTTCTTTTCCATCGTCCAGGAATACTTGCAAATCATCGAAAACCGTCTGTTTCGCAATGGAAATCGGGTCATTTTTCAGCCACATCGTTTCATCCGCGAAGTAACACTCGTCTTCGTCTGTGTAGGACAAGTCAATGGCCGGCATATGTCCGCCGATTTTGGAAAACAGTTCTTGATGTCTCAACCCTATACTTAAAGCAGTATATCCCCCGGAGGAAATGCCGCCGATATATCTTGCTGAGCGATCTCTGATGGTATGAAATGTATTGTCAACAAACGGTATGAGTTCGTCAAGCAGATAGTCTTCATACCGCCCTTTGTGGACGATGCCGTATTCTCCCTTAACCTCTCGATAAAGCTCGGCAGAGTTGATCCCCCTGCTGTTGTCCAGATTCGGGCATACCACAATCAGGGGCTGTATTTCTCCTGCCTCAATCATGACATCTGCTGTCTTATCCATTCCAAGCCACTGAAGAAGGCTTTCGTTTCCTGTTCTTCCGTGAAGGAAATACAGAACTGGCAGGGCGCTGTTATCATTAACAGTTGGACGATAAACTGCCAGATTCATTCCCTTACCGAGGATTCGGCTGTCGATTGTTTTCGTAACTAAGCTCATATTACTGCTCCACAAGCTGGAATTTGTATTTATAATTTCATGATCTGGTTTACAAACAGTTCGATCTCCTGACTGATGCGTTCGCTTTCATAATAATGAATGTAGTGCCCGCAGTTCAGATATACAGTCTTTGCATTCATCAGAGCGGCAAACTCTCGTTCATGATTGATCCAACCGGAAGATACCTGCTTACCATCAGATATGAACATCAGTATCGGACATTCGATTCTTCCACCTTTATCCACGATTTTAGCATTCTCTAATATGGCTTCTGCCTCATTCTCATAGCAAGGATTCATTACATTTCTTTTTAAAAGAATCTTTTGCTGTTTGATTTCATCTCTGTTTAGTCCGCGTTTGCTTAGAGGGTACCAGAAAAGCAATCCGTGCTTATTAAGCTTCCGCAGTCTCTTCATAAGACGAATGCGCTGACCGATTTCCTTTTGTTTCCAATTCAGATAAACCCCTGGTATAGCCATATCCAGTCCTATGATTGCCTTGACCTCATCCGGGTATTTCTGCTTCCAGCGGATTGCTTCCAATCCTGACATTGAATGGGGTAATAGAATATAAGGCCCTTTCTCTCCGGCTTTTTCCAATGCCTCTCTTTGAAAGGCAATCACCGAGTCGATGTCGCATGGGCATTCGTAAAGATCTGAATATCCATAACCGAACTTCTCAGTTACAATGATTCTGAAATTTCTGACAAGTTTCTCATACAGAATCTTAAAATCATACACAGGGGCAACAGTTCCCGAGCCGGACATCAATACAAGTCTTGCCTTGCTCTCATCTCCGGCTGCGAATACATGCATCTTATGATTGTCAATTTCGACATATTTCATATCAACACCATGTTAAGTTCAGATTTAGTAATATCCCGGCAAATCCCGATCTATCAGTTTAAAAGCTTCGCCAACGTTTTGTCGAAATCATCTTCTATAATCACAACTTTTTTCGCCGACGCTACTAAACGAATCTATAAACCAACTATTGCACTGCTTGAGATCATCAGCAGTACAGTCTGCCATTTCCATTATGATCATCTCAACAAAATGAGGTTCGTCTGGTTCTTGTGTCTCCCCCATAATACCATATTCGTTGTATATAAAATGTCCCGGCGTTTTGATCCGAGACACTTATTGTATTCCTTTGCAAAATGCATATTATCTGCCTGCCCGATGATGCGGCACACCTGCTGCAGTTTGTCCTTCATGAAACATTCATCCGGCTGCTTTGTCCAGCAGCCGAAGCAGCCCTGACAAGGGGCGTATTTACCGTCTGCCGGCAGAGCGTGATCGCACTTAGATGCGATCAGATCATCATATTGGCGGTCCAGATCATATAAGATCACTTTTGTGTTCTTCGCCATGGTCATTGTTCGTCCTTTACTATGATCGCTTCCGCAAGGGATGTCAGCGATCTTTCTATCGTCGCAGGATCGTAGTTCATCCCGTTGTTTGCTATAAGACTTGCGTACCCGTGTATCACAGGAAAAAAGCTCCGAATCGGATCTTCAAACATTCTTTATTTTTATTGCACATCTCTTTCTCACTCACCTGTAACAATTTTGCGAATGCTCTCCCAATCGGCGCATCTTTGATAGTTTCCATTCGGAAAAGCACAATCTCTGTTCCATGGTCTGTCAAACACCAGAACCTTAAGTTCCGGCAGATGTTCGAAAAACCTGAACGCCTTTGGAGAATCCTCAACTGCGTAATCAAACTTCATCCTGTAATAGTCTTCAAGTTCAAGAGTGCTGTTACTATTTTTGAGAAAGTGATCCCTTCCATATTTATTGAGACAGTACAGTCTGGCGTTCTTAAGTCCATGCTCATCCAGCCATATACGGGATGGCTCATAAACGCTTGATGGGCGGCCGGTAATGACCGATACCTCGTGCCCGCAGGAAATCCATTCGTTTATGGTCTCCGCAGCTCCCGGCGTCGCATCATATGACAACAGTATCTCCGGCTCGTGCGCCCGAAGCATAAACCGCTCGTATTGTTCCGCATCCAGATCAAAAGACCGGTCCAGCTCAAAATAATGGATCTGGTCATAAGGAACATGCTTATTGAACAATTCCAGCACCAGCTTTGAGAAGGCTCTTCCTGTCTCGCACAGACAATCGTCAAAATCAACATATATACGCATTATTACACCCCCATATAAATGGCAAGATTCTTGACTTCACAGCCCTTTTCTGTGTAGTAGGCAAGCATTTCCGGCATCTTCTTTAAGTCATAGCTGGTCACACAATCGGAGATTACATGAACGGCATATCCAGCCTTTGTCATGTTGAAACATGTGGATTTCACACAGGCCGTGGCATCAGCACCGGTAATGTAAAACTCTCTGATATCCTTTGACCGTATGAATTCTGAAAACGTTTCACTGGTCAGCGCGTTGGACTTTGTCTTAACGAAAATATGATCCGATACGATCTTGAGCTCCGGCACAAGTTCTGCTCCTTTTGTACCTGGCTTGAAGGTGCGTGTACCAGCGGACAAATGTTGTGTTTGATATAAATTATCGCCATTCCTTGCTTCATTGCCCAATCGATAGCGGAATTGATGTTTTCAATGATATCCCTGTAATGCTTAGTAATGTCGTTTTGAATGTCAATGACGACGAGTGCTTTCCTATTCATTTTTGACCTCTGTTTTCTGTTTCTCTCTGTGTTTTCATTCAGATCCGGTTGATCAGTCTTCTTTCCATACTTTCCGATTAATCAGATACCCTTCCTGAATCGCCGCTATAGTTGCAACCATGCAGACAACCTCGGTACTGTACCTCAAATCTATGAATTCCAGTGTCAGCGGAAGAACGAACATATCCCTCCGGTCACTTTGTTTATCATGGAATGCACCGATATAAACTCTTTATGTCGGATATATCCTACTGCGATATTCGCCGCCTTAATAAATGCTATGACTGTAATCCATATGTATAGCCATGCTGGTACATGCAGTACAGGCAACATTTTTAATAAGGCATACAGCGACAAACACAGCATCTGCAACTGTATCAAGCTTTGAACCGAACTCGCTGACTGTGCCAGTCTTCCTTGCCACTGCGCCATCCGCCATATCGGCTATTCCGGCAATTATATAGAATATTAGAAACACCGGAGATAATGCAGGGCAAAACAACAGCATTACACTGATAACTATTCTGATTCCAGTTATGATATTTGCCATGCTTATCCTTTTAGCCGTTTGAGAGCTTCCTTGTTGTTTCCTGTTATCATTTCAAGTTTTTCACATGCGCTCATTTCTCTGCAGTCTCCGCATGTTTCTATATCCTTACTAAGCGCACACTGCCTTATCGGGCAAAGTGAATCGCAGAACGGTGTTTTCATCCCTTCGATACGGCATCCGGCGCAATTGATCATCTCCGGCGTGATCTCTACACTGTTCAGCTCTGACCATTCCTTTGCGACCTTGATCCGCAGATCATTATCATTGTTTACAGTTGCAATATGGGCTTCACATGTCTCGCAGTCCAATCCACAGTACGCGATATATTCATTCACTCTGTTCCTGACCGGCACCCATATGCTGCATTCATATTCAGATGAGTTCGGATCACCTGCGGAATAAACTTCCAGTGTCGCTGTTCCGTTTGCGTGATATTTCTGCCCCTCATTCGGGAACCAATCCTGCCATACTGCAGTATTCAGTGTTTGCAATGATCCGGGGATCGGTCCCTTTGTACTAAATACTGCCCAGTTGCTCTCAGGAAATGAATACAGCTCCAGTCCGTCAGGAACATCACCGCCCTGATACATGCCGGCGATCCAGTAACTGAAGCCATTTTCTGCTTCGGCACATATAGCGTACATACCGATTCCGTTTTCAATGATCGCCTTCTCGACAGCATTTGCAGGCTCCATCGTCTGCCAAAGCTTCGCATACTTCATCGCGTATTCCTTTTCCCAGAATTCCGGGCATTTCTGATATGCTTCATCCGGACGTATTTCTGTGTGATACCCGATAAATGTCATTCCTTTTTTCTTTTCATAAATAACTTCCATTTGATTCCCTCCTATATATCATCGGTGTGAATCTTATACCGTTTATGGTTTTTTCTTCTTCAGTCGGAACAAATCCAAGCTTCTGGTAGAAGCCCAGACCATACGGTGAAGAGTTGACCGTTATGATATTGCCTTTATAATTCTCCAGAAGGTGATCGAACATCTTAGTCCCGATTCCCTTTCTGTGATACTTTCCATCAACAAAGAAGAAACATATATGCTCCAGATTTGAGCGGATACCGATCAGTCCAATAAGATCGCAGCTGTCAAATGCTCCGTAATAATCTATACCATATATATATTCCTCATCATGCAGACACCTGCGGAATTCCTCAGTACCCTCATCAGAGTAATCCGGGGATTCATATTCAGAGAATACTCTCCATGCAAGATCCAAAGCTACCGGGATCTCATATTCGGAT
>JAFRKO010000039.1 GCA_017431685.1 Mogibacterium sp. | reverse complement strand
AAAATAGGTATACCAGCCATACAGAAAATGATAAAATGTACACAGTAATGACTCTCTGCGTCGCAATGTAGCTATGCAGAGTTTAGTTATTCGTTGTCTTTATAGGAGGAATAATATGAAGAAAAGCACAACTAAAAAACTGTTGGTTGCACTGCTTGCGTTCGTCATGGTATTTGCTATGACAGCATGCGGCGGCGGTGGCAGCAGCGAAGGCGGAGAAGAGGCAGCAGCTAGCGGTGGCTCCGGAGACGGAACATCGATCACCCTGTTCAACTCCAAGAACGAGATTCAGGAAGACTTCGAGAATCTCGCAAAGGTTTATGAGGAGCAGACAGGTGTTCATATCGAGGTTTACTATTCTCAGGACACAGTTTCGGCTCACCTCGCAACCAAGTATGCGTCCAAGGCTCCATATACACTTAACATGGTTGACGCTAAGGACATCTACTCACTTGGTAAGCAGTACGGTGCTGACATGACAGGCGCTGCATGGGCGGAAGACACAGACTATGGCATCTCGGTTGATGGCAAGGTTCTCGGATTCCCGACATGCATCGAGGCAAGAGGTATCCTGTACAACTCAGCAGCAATCAAGAATGCTCTCGGAGAGGACTTCGATCCTGCAAGCATCAAGACTCTTGATGACTTCAAGGCAATGTGCGACAAGCTCGTTGCAGCAGGCATGGAGGCTCCTACAGCTATCCTCAAGCCAGACTGGTCACTCGCTGCTCACTATCTGCAGCAGGTATACGAGGAAAGAGAAGATCCTGAAGCATTCATTCAGGACCTCTATGCTGGCAAGGCTGACCTCATGAAGGATGAGAAGTTTAACGCTCTCATGGACACATTTGATGTTCTCAAGGAGTACAACATGTTCAAGGCCGGAGCTATCTCCGCTGAGGATGAGCTCGTACACCAGGCTATGTCCGAGGGACAGGATGCATTCCAGTTCGGCGGATGCTGGGAGTGGAACGACCTTCTCACTTATGACTACAATGGTCCGGTTGGAATCATGCCTGTTCCACAGAACGTACAGGATGACTACACAGGTAAGCTCGTAGGCGGCGGTTCCAAGTACTTCTACGTAGACGGAAGTGAGTACACATCAGAGGCTGATCAGGAAGCTGCTAAGGCATTCCTTGAGTGGCTCGCATCTTCTGACGAAGGTAAGACATTCGTATCCGACACATGCGGAATGGTATCCCCATTCAAGAGCAACACAGTTCCATGCACAAATGACATCGGCAAGGTTGTTAAGGAGTACGTAGATGCTGGAAATCTCGTTCCTAACTATGACTATGACCCTGATGATCACTATTCAAAGCTCGGTATCGAGATGCAGAAGTACCTCGGTGACCAGTGCACACGTGAAGAGCTCGCAGCTGCTATCCAGAATTACTGGGCAAGCACAACACCTGTTGAGCACTAATTTTCTGACCGAAGCATTTGCTTGACATTTTACAGGTAAGGGGCGCACTTTTGCGCCTCTTACCGTAAATACTTTTAAGACAAATGCTGAAAGAACAATAAGGGGTAAATATGAATAGGAACACAATGAGCTATAAGGTCAAACAATACCTGATGTTCGGCGGTATCGGAACATTCCTGTTCGCTGCTGTTGTAGTAGTACCGTTCATCTATGGTATTTACCTGACCTTTACAAGCTGGGATGGCGTATCGCCACACAAACCATTTGTAGGAATAGCAAATTATATCGCTGCATTCGGTGATCACGAATACTGGCTGGCAATGGGAAGAACCGTAATCTACACAGTCTTTGCTGTAGTACTGATCAACGTCCTTGCTTTTGCAATGGCATATCTGGTCACGAGCGGTGTCAAGGGACAGAACTTCTTCAGAGCAGGATTCTTCATCCCTAACCTGATCGGCGGTATCGTACTTGGTTATGTATGGAAGTTCGTTTTCAACAGAGCATTTGTAGCTATCGGAACAGCAATTACCGGAGCTCCTACAACTTCTCTGCTTGCAACTCCATCAGGGGCCATGTTCTGTCTGATATTTGCATCAGTCTGGCAATATGCAGGATATATGATGCTCATCTATGTAGCGGGCTTCATGAGTGTATCTGACTCACTGAAGGAAGCCGCAATGATCGACGGATGCACACCATCGCAGGCTATGAGAAATGTAACCATTCCTCTGATGCGTTCATCATTTGTACAGTGCATCTTCCTCAGCATCACAAGATGCTTCGTAATCTACGATGTAAACCTGTCATTGACAAAGGGCGAGCCGTTCGGACAGTCCATCATGGCAGCTATGCACGTATACAACACAGCCTTCACATACAAGAACTATGGTATGGGTCAGGCTGAAGCGCTCATACTCTTCGTAGTATGCGCTGTAGTAGGTATTACTCAGGTTTGGGTAGGTAAGAAAGGAGAGGTAGAAGCATAATGACTCAGAACGAAAAAGCTGCAGCAGCTAAAAAGAGAAATCATGCTATCATGATCATCATCCTGATTCTGCTCTTTATCCTCTTCGTTGCACCATTCATCCTGGTAATAATCAACGTCTTTAAGGACAAGGCAGATATCGTAACCAATCCGCTCGCACTTATCGGTGCACACGGATTCACGATGAAGAACTTCCCTGAAGCTATGGCTAAGATGGATTTCTTCAACGTATTTAAGAACTCTCTGATTATCACAGTATGCGCAACAGTACTTACAATACTGGTATCCGCAATGACATCATTTGTTATCGTACGTAACGGAAAGTGGAAAATGTGCACCGCAGTATTCGCTCTGATGGTTGCATCGATGGTAATTCCGTTCCAGGTACTGATGGTGCCACTGGTATCCGTATACGGAGGAATCTTCGGCGTACTGAATCACCGTATTACACTGATACTCATGCATGTTGGTTTCTCAGTCTCCATGGCTACATTCATGTTCCACGGAGCTATCCATACCAATATACCTCTTGAACTTGAAGAGGCGGCTCTGATCGACGGATGCACCAGATGGCAGACATTCTGGAAGATCGTATTCCCTCTGCTCAAGCCAACTATTGCAACAGTAGCTATCATCGATGCTATGGCATTCTGGAACGACTACCTCCTGCCAAGCTTAGTACTGACAGAAAAGTCGCTTTACACTATTCCAATTGCCACACAGCAGTTCTATGGTACATATTCGACAGATATCGGTCTGGTAATGGCTGCACTTCTGCTGGCCATGCTGCCGATCCTCATCCTGTATCTCTTCCTGCAGAAATACATCGTTGCGGGAGTTACATCAGGAGCTGTTAAGGGTTAAGTTGTATCTGGTCAGAGTGTATTGAGAACTAATGGATAAGTTTTTTGATTCTGACAATCCGGTAATGAAGTTCCTTGCGAGACTGGTGGATCTGGTGGTACTCAACGTTATCACCATTCTGTATTCAATTCCGGTCGTGACTGCAGGAGGAGCGCTTACAGCAATGAATTATGTGCTGTTTCACCTGAACCGGGAAGATGAATCGTATGTTATAAAGATGTTCAGAAAATCCTTCAGGGCTAATTTCAAACAGGGCATTCCTGAAGGCTTGCTGGCGCTTGCAGCGGCCGGCATCACAGCTGTAGACCTTCTGGCTCTTCACGGGTCGGAATCAAGACTGGCGACTTTAATGATGATCTCGATCACAATAATCGCAGTTCTGATGTTTGTGACATGCGTCTACATGTTCGCCCTGCAGTCAAGATATGAGAATACGGTAAGAGGAACGATCCTTAATGCCGTCAGACTTGCGATCGGCAATCTTCCGAGATCGGCAGGAATGGCTGCGATCTGGCTGGTATGGATTTTACTGCTTGTGTTTCTCAATAAGGCAGCATCGTTGTTTTTCCTGATATTCGGGCTTTCACTTCCGGGATATCTGTGTACGATGCTTTATGACAGGATTTTCGAGGATCTTGAATCAGAACAATAGTTATCTGTACAGATCTGACCGATTGTGCGTATATTGGAATAAAGGAGACTAAAACATGGCAAGTTTATCATTAAAACATATTGAGAAGATCTACGAGAACGGATTCCATGCCGTTCACGATTTCAATCTCGAAGTAGAAGATAAGGAATTCATTATCTTCGTAGGACCTTCCGGCTGCGGAAAGTCCACAACTCTGCGTATGATCGCCGGACTCGAAGACATCTCCGAAGGAGAATTCAAAATCGACGGCGTTCTGATGAATGACGTAGAGCCTAAGGACAGAGACATCGCGATGGTATTCCAGAGCTACGCTCTCTATCCTCATATGACAGTAAGAGACAACATGGGATTCGCGCTCAAGCTCAGAAACGTTCCAAAGGATGAGATCGATGCAAAGGTAAACGAAGTTGCAAAGATCCTCGACCTTGAGAAACTGCTCGACAGAAAGCCAAAGGCTCTCTCCGGCGGTCAGAGACAGCGTGTAGCCATGGGCCGTGCTATCGTAAGAAGCCCTAAGGTATTCCTCATGGACGAGCCTCTGTCAAACCTCGATGCTAAGCTGAGAGTTCAGATGAGAACTGAGATTGCTAAGCTCCACGAGAGACTCGGAACAACCATCATCTACGTAACTCACGACCAGACTGAGGCTATGACACTCGGTACAAGAATCGTAGTTATGAAGGACGGTATCGTTCAGCAGATTAACTCGCCTGAGCACCTCTACAACAAGCCTTACAACCTCTTCGTTGCAGGATTCATCGGATCGCCTCAGATGAACTTCATTGATTGTCTTGTTGAGAAGAAGGGCGCTGACACATTCCTTGATATGGCAGGATTCCCAATTAAGCTCCCTGCTGACAAGGCAGAGGCAGTCAAGGATTACGTTGGCAAGACTGTTATCGCAGGTATCAGACCTGAGCACCTCCTCGATGGAAGAGGCAAGGAGAAAGACTTCTGCACAATCAAGGCTCCTATCGAAGTACGTGAGCTCCTCGGCGCAGAAGCTTATCTGTACTTCACACTCGGAGGCAAGCAGTGCACAGCAAGAGTTGCTTCCGATGTTGACCTCTATGTCGGCATGGAAGGAACAATGGCACTTGATCTTAACAAGCTCCAGCTCTTCGATAAGGAGACAGAGCAGAGCCTTCTCTGGAAAGAGTGGTAGGATTTTTACCGATCCGGTACTTTATTAAACATTTACAGGACTGTCACTATATAGTGGCGGTTCTGTTGTTTTTTTGATATTATCTTCGTGTATATAAAACATTCATGGAGAGGAATATGAGCATACGATATATAGAAGAAACAAAACATCTGATACTTGAAACAAAGAACTCAGGTTACCACATGAAGATCGACCATATGGGTTATCTTCAGCACATGTATTACGGACCGAAGCCGGGACAAGACAACCTTTCTTACGCATTTCGTTATTATGACAGGGGATTTTCAGGCAACCCTTATGACATGAGGTATGACCGTACATACTCTCTGGATTCGATGCCGCAGGAGTATACCTCTTTCGGTGTAGGAGACTTCCGCATAAACAGCATAGCGGCGTCGTGCTCAGACGGAAGCCGCTGCGCGGAATTCAAATACGTTTCCCATGAAATAGTAAGCGGAAAGTACAGCATACCGGGACTTCCATCGGTCTATGATGAAGAAGGCAAAGCACAGACCCTGATAGTGACGCTGATCGATAACGCGGCAAATATGGGGATAAAGCTCTATTATGGCGTGTTTGAGGATCTTGATATCATCACAAGATCCGCAGAGATAATAAACACAGGCTCAGAGATGGTATGGCTGCGTAAGGCATCTTCCATGTGCCTCGATTTACCTTACGGCAACTGGGATCTGATTCATTTCCACGGAAGACATTGCATGGAGCGTCAGCCGGAACGTGTTAAGCTGTTCCATGGTGTCCATACATTTATATCCGGACGCGGAATGTCGAGCCATCAGCATAACCCGTTTGTTATAATCTGCGACCATGATGCAACCGAAGACAGCGGCACGTGCTACGGCATGATGCTGATGTATTCGGGCAATCATAAAACAGAGATTGAACGCGATCAGTTTGAGAGTGTAAGAGTAGTGATGGGGCTCAATGACGACCGTTTCCGCTGGGAGCTTGAGCCGGGCACATCGCTTCATACTCCTGAAGTGATACTTACATGCACTGACGGACTGACTGAGTTATCACATAACTATCACCGCTGCATAAGAAGCAACGTAGTGAAAGGGAAATACAAATTCAGCCACAGGCCGGTTCTTGTCAACAACTGGGAGGCAACATACTTTGATTTCACAGAAGACAAACTCCTCGAGATCTGCGGTATAGCCAAGGATCTCGGCATAGAGATGTTTGTGCTTGATGACGGCTGGTTCAGAAACAGAAAAGATGACAACGGCGGCCTGGGTGACTGGGTGGTCGACACAGATAAACTGCCGAACGGGCTCGGAGGTCTGATCTCGAAGGTCAAGGGAATGGGTCTTAAATTCGGACTCTGGATAGAACCGGAGATGATAAGCGAAGATTCAGAACTGTACAAAGCGCATCCTGAGTGGGCGCTGACAGCTCCGGGACGCGCGCCGATGATGGCACGCAACCAGCTTGTACTCGACCTTTCAAATGATGAGGTGCATGAGTATTTATATGAGACAATATCCGGACTTCTCAGGGACTACGATATTGATTATATAAAATGGGATTTCAACCGCCCTATATCGGATGTTTACTCTCATTCGACCCCGTCAGCAAGGCAGGGAGAAGTACCTCACCGCTATTACCTGAGCCTTTATAAACTATACGACAGACTCACCACGGAGTTCCCGGATGTGCTGTTCGAGGGATGCGCCGGCGGTGGCGGACGTTTTGATGCAGGCATGCTTCAATACTCACCGCAAGTATGGTGCTCAGATAACACCGATCCGGTGGCGCGTCTTGCCATACAGTACGGTACATCATTCGGGTATCCATCCTCTTCGATGGGAGCACATGTGAGCGCATCGCCTAATCATCAGACAGGACGCAGAACGCCTCTGTCAACGCGCGGTATTGCGGCAATGGCCGGCACATTCGGATACGAGCTGGATCTTACAAAGCTCACAGTAGAGGAATGCGGTGAGATAAGAAATCAAATAAAGCGATATAAGGATATAGAGCCTGTGGTCCATGGCGGACGTTTATACAGGCTGAGCGACCCGGCAGAAAACAGCAGATATTACTGCTGGGAACATGTCAGCCAGGATAAAAGCCGCTGCATACTCAGTGTTGTCGTGACTGATCCTCAGGCAAATTACACACTTGTACATGTGAAACTTAAGGGACTGGATCCGGATGCGATGTACTCTGTCGGCGGTGAGTTTGAATGCCGCGGAAGCACTCTGATGCAGAACGGGTATACCTTCCCTCAGCTGACCGGTGACTATCCGGCACAGCAGTTGGATATAACCAGGATATAACAGGGAGAAAGAGCATTGATCAGCAAGGCATTACAGCATGTAAGAGACTACGAAAAGAATGAGTCTGAGTTTGTTTCCAAAGAGGAACGCCCGGTGTTTCACTTTTCACCGCGCATAGGCTGGCTCAACGACCCTAACGGTTTTTCTTACTATAAAGGTGAATACCATCTTTTCTACCAGTACCATCCGTACAGCACTTACTGGGGCCCTATGCATTGGGGACACGCAGTAAGCAAGGACCTCATAAGCTGGGAATACCTCCCGGCCGCAATGGCACCGGATACTGATTATGATTTGGCAGGCTGTTTTTCAGGTACTGCAATTACTCTGCCTGACGGAAGACAGCTTCTGATGTATACAGGCTGCGGAGACAACAGCAGTGATCCTCTGGGAAAAGGCAGATGGCTGCAGACACAGTGTGTCGCGGTCTCTGAAGAGCAGCCGGATGGCAGTGTTGAATACGTAAAGTATGAGGGAAATCCTGTCATCAAAGAGGAAGACCTGTCAGAAAACTGTGATGCGTATGAGTTCAGAGATCCATATGTATGGCGTGCTCCGGACGGCACGTACAGAGCACTTGCAGCCGTTGGCAGAACAGGTGAGATAGGCAAAGACGGAAATTATCTGCATGAAAAAGGCACACAGCTCATTCTGTTCAGGAGCGATGACTGCTTCAGCTGGGAGTATGATAAGGTGCTGTTTGAAGATCATCGCAAAATAGGCGTTATGTGGGAATGCCCTAATTTCTTTGCGCTTGACGGCAAACATATACTGATCGCAAGTCCTATGGACATGCATGCAGAAGCTGATGAGGCGATCGGTTCTGTAAGATTCCCGCAGGGCAGCAATGTCTGCTGCATAGCAGGGACGTATGATGAAACGGCGGAAGTCTTCACACCGGACGGAGGCTACGAGCCTGTAGACATAGGTCTCGACTTCTACGCTCCGCAGGTGATGAATGCTCCGGACGGCAGACTTATAATGATAGGCTGGATGCAGGATCCTAAGAACGGTAACTTTGCCGATGCGCAGGATAATCTCTCGAGACCGGGCCTTCTGTATGCTGTTCCTATGGACTATCCGGACGGATATGTCCACGGACCGGAAGGCACTCATATATTCGGACAGATGACCGTTCCGAGAGAACTCAGCTACAGGAACGGAAAGCTGTATCAGTGGCCGGTCAGGGAGTTCTGTGAATACAGAAAGGACCGTCTGGATTATGACGGAGTATTGCTCAAAGATGAGGAGCGCAGTTTTGACGGCATATCCGGAAGGTCAATAGAACTTGAAGTGGAGATTGCTCCGTGCAAGCAAGGCGCTGCACTTTACAGGGAGTTTGCCATAGATTTTGCGAAGGATGAGAATCACTTCATCAGACTCAGTTACAAACCGGCCAGATCGCTGATCACCATTGACAGGAGCCGCAGCGGTCAATGCAGTGAGATCACTGCGAGGAGAAGCTACAGAGCACCATATTCAGATGGCTGCCTAAGCCTGAGAATACTGATAGACAAATGGAGCGCTGAAGTGTTCATCAACGGAGGCGAAGAAACAATGTCGCTGACTTATTACACTCCTGCCGATGCAAACGGTATCACATTCTCAGCTGAAGGCACTGTTGCAATGGATATAACAGCATATCATATCAGCAGAGGGTAAACTCAATTTATAAGAAGATTGATATACCAGTTTGGCAATACTGTGTATAAAAAAGCAGAGATTCAATGTATAATTAATATGTATGTTGCAACAGCATAAATGATAAGGGGAATACATATGATAGATATAATTACACTCGGAGAACTTCTGATAGACCTTACTCAGAGAGGTTCTGACGAAAACGGAAACGGAGAGTTCACTGCATATCCGGGCGGCGCTCCGGCAAACGTTGCAGTTGCAGCTTCAAGACTCGGCTCTTCAACAGGCTTTATCGGCAAGGTTGGCGATGACGCTTTCGGGCGCAGCCTCGCAGATACACTGAAGAAAGATAATGTCGATATAAGAGGCCTTTACTATGACGACTATCAGCCGACAACCATGGCTATCGTTTCGGTAGATGAAAGCGGAGAACGTGATTTCTCATTCTACAGAAAACCGGGTGCAGACACTCAGCTGACTGTTGATGAGGCTGTAGCAGCTCTTTCCGCAGATCTGCCGAAGATACTGCATGTCGGTTCGCTGTCGATGACAACTTCGCCGGGAAAGGAAGCGTGCGAAGAGGCTGTAAAATATGCGAAAGAGAATGGATCGATAATAAGCTATGACCCTAACTACAGGGCAGCGCTGTGGGACAGCGAAGAGCATGCCATAGAGATGATGAAGGTGCTGCTTCCGTTCGCTGACATACTGAAGGTATCAGATGAAGAGATGGTGATGCTGACAGGAACAGACGACTTTGAAGAGGGAAGCCGTATACTTGCTGAGTATGGCTGCGGCCTTGTGATGGTGACACTTGGATCAGACGGAGTGTTCGTCCGTATGGGAAGCAAATCGGCTACAGTACCTGGCTTCAGCGTAGAAGTGGCGGATACAAATGGAGCAGGCGATACTTTCCTTGGAGCCATGCTCATGCAGATCGCAAAGGGCGTTAACAGCTCAGAAGATGTATGGGCACAGATACTGAAAATGGTACGCTATGCAAACAAGGCAGCTTCGCTGACATGCTCACGTCATGGAGCGATCCCTGCTATGCCGTCACTTGCTGAAATGGAGAAGGAATTCAATGAATAACGAGTCCGGAAAGAAAAAAAGCAATTTCGACATAAGACTAGAGAAATATTATGATGAGCTCAAATGGCTATACATGGAGCTGTACAATGATGAGGAGGCTTTTGAATACTTCCTCAATATGCTGCGTAAAAGCTTCAGAGAACGCAAATCTTCACTTCGCAGTGTAGATGCCAGACGCTCGGCCCATCCTGATATGCATCATTCCAACAAAATGATGGGTATGATGCTTTACACGGAGAATTTCGCAGGCAATCTGCCGGGTGTCAGAGACAGGCTCGATTACCTTAGAGAGTGTGGAGTCAAATACCTTCACCTGATGCCGCTTCTTGATACACCTGCAGACAGCGCAAGAAGTGACGGCGGATATGCTGTTTCCGATTTCAGAAAAGTAAGATCTGATCTCGGCACTATGGAGGATCTCGAAAAACTCACAGGCGACTGCCACAAGAGGGGGATAAGGGTCTGCCTTGATTTCGTGATGAACCATACGAGTGACGAGCATGCATGGGCAAAAGCCGCAAGGGCCGGCGATCCAGAGGCTCAGAGCAGGTACTTTTTCTATGATAACTGGAATATTCCGAGGCAGTATGAGCAGACGATGCCGCAGGTGTTCCCTGAAACAGCTCCGGGAAATTTCACATATTTTGATGACTTCGGAAAAATAGTCATGACGACTTTCTATCCGTTCCAGTGGGACCTCAACTACGCAAATCCAACAGTCTTCAACGACATGACTGAAAACCTCCTATATCTTGCAAACAGGGGAGTGGATATAGTAAGGCTGGATGCTGTTCCGTATATATGGAAAGAACTGGGCACCAACTGCCGCAACCTGCCGCAGGTGCACACACTTGTCCGTATGATGAACATATCCTGCAGGATCGTATGCCCGAGCGTACTGCTCCTTGGCGAGGTCGTAATGGAACCAAGCAAGGTACTTCCATACTTCGGCACGGAAGAGAAGCCTGAATGCGACATGCTCTATAACGTAACAACCATGGCTTCCATCTGGCACACCATGGCGACACGCGATGTAAGACTGCTCAGGCATCAGCTGCAGCAGATAGAGAACCTGCCGCCGAACTGCATATTCCAGAACTATCTCAGATGCCACGATGATATAGGCTGGGGACTGGATTATGGATTCCTTTCACAGTTTGGTATGGATGAAGCTTCGCATAAGAAGTACCTCAATGACTGGTTTACCGGCAAGTATTATGGAAGCCCTGCAAGAGGTGAGCTCTATAACGACTCAGAATGGCTGCGTGATGCCAGACTTTGCGGCACGACAGCTTCTCTCTGCGGAGTAGAAGCGGCTCTGTATGAGAATAATGAGGAATTGCTGCAGAAGTCTATAGACGCTGTTGTTATGCTCCACGCCTGCATGCTTACACTCCGCGGAATACCTGTTTTCTACAGCGGCGACGAGCTGGGCATGCTCAACGACTACGGATACCACGATGATCCGGGCAGATGGGCAGACAGCCGCAATATACACAGAGGAAAGATGGACTGGGAAAAGGCGGAGGAGAGAAAAGATCTCTCCACTCCGACCGGAAAGATATTCCATGAGCTGCGTGAGCTTGTAATGATCCGCAGATTCAACGAGGTGTTCCATTCCGACGCTCACGTATATCCGATAGATACGGGTGACAACAGAGTGCTTGGAATAGCCAGAGATTATAATGGGAAGCGCATGCTCGGTATTTTCAACTTCTCACCGGATGAGGTGTGGGTAAATTCATGGGCAGGCGGAATTCAGATGAAGCCATACGGATTCCGCTGGATCCTTGAGAGGTAGCTTCCTAACGCCTCGATATGGATTTGAACAATTTGATCACAATACTGCTGACAAATGCTATAGCAAGCAGATAAAGCACAAGACCCGCGGGGATACCCGCGGTTTTTTGTATGCTGCCTATTATAGGCTGAGGAGATATATGGAAAGGATTCAGGTAAAACATCGCAGCCCAGTCATGTATCACAGCCGGGTGGGCTGCGCGTATCATCGGCATGACGGGCTCGGTGGCAATGTTGATACCGAGCGCTAGTACACTGAGAATCACAAAAAGAACCGCAACATTGCACAGACCTTTTGAACTTGCATCCGTGCAGCCTGTAAAGATAATGAGAAGGCTTATGAACAGAAGAATCCCATGCCAGATGAAACCGTGGGCTGTCAGAGCGACGTACGGCCTGAGGATGTCCTCCGGAAAGATCAGAGTCGCCAGCGCACTTATGAAGGTGTATCCGCCCATGAAGGTCATCATAGTGAGGCGGACTTTTTCCTTTACGGCAGGCAGAATAACACAGAGATACATAGGCACCGAGCAGAGCTGGAAAGGGAAGAACCAGAAATCGAACGCTCCGCCGTTCATTACATAATAAAGGAAGAACTGCTTGTACACTTCCAGAATGATCAGTATCCAGCCTGTTGCCGCAAGTATCCTGCATACCTGCGTTTTGTTTTTTGCATGGCGTGCAAAAATGACAGCTGCCAATATTGCAAGAGCGGCAGACAGAAGAGACGCGGTAACATGAAAACCTCCGAAAAGCTGCGGTGCTTCCATGCGCCACGCTGTCATATTCAGAACGTCGATCACCTTGTTTTCCATAAAAAAATCATACTCTCCACATTGATCAAAATCAATTGCGCTATAGACTTGACGATTCGGGTCCCACGGTTTATTGTTAACTATATAATAAAAAAGGGGAAACAATGAGAAAGTGAACTTGTAAGATCAAAGTAGACATGCAAAAAAGCGTGTCTACTTTTCTTATGTTAGGATTTAAGCAAGGAGGTGGTTTTATGGGAAGACCAAAAGGAGGAAAGAATCGCAAATGGACCGCTGAAGAGAAATTGCGTAT
>JAFRKO010000006.1 GCA_017431685.1 Mogibacterium sp. | reverse complement strand
GCCGCCGAAGACGGAGAGCGGTACGAAGAGAGCATCAAGAAGATGACCGAAGGCTTCCCGGGGCTCTATGAAATGTATTTTGCAGGCGACAGCATTGACGAAAAGGTCAGAAAAGAAGCTATCAACGATTACGTACTCAGCAACGGACTCGGCATTGATTATTACAAAGATTACGGCTGGGATCCTGTAGCACTTAATTAACGGAATATGATCCAAAAAAGCACTTGCCGCCCATAGATGCGGCAAGTGCCTTTTCATCTTATCCTTTTTTACGAATATAGTTCATCCCACAATTCATTTTCATATCCAGCGCATCTCACGAAGATACCTTTCAGCATCTCTGCCATGTCACGGCTGATACTCTTCTATCATGATCGATAAGAAATGGCGCTTCCCCGCATCGGTGCAGTACAGCTCTCAGCTTTGTCAGACAAGAGAAATCTGCTTCCATCGTATCGTTCAGATTTGTATATCCTTCATCGGTCAGATCATCCAGTACTTTAAGGAGCTGTTGGCATGCGTTATCTTCTATTTTGCTTTATCCAGCCTTACGGCTTTTCTTATAATCGCACCTTTGATCTTCTTCAAAGTTCGTTTATCTTTTACTATCAGGCTTTCCAGATCTCTCGGATAATGTGTCAGGTTTTCATATCCGTTCTTTGTTACGAGTACAGTGTCTGAGTGACGGAACCCCCCGATATCATTGAAGTACAGAGCTGGTTCTATACTGATGATCATGTTTTCTTCAAGCACATGATTACCACCTGCGCTGAGCCAAGGGGCTTCATGATTGCCCAGTCCAATGCCGTGTCCTGTACGGTGTATGATCGCATCTCCATATCCAAGAGATTTGAAATACTCCTGCGTTGCAAGGTCGATGTCTTCGCATCTTGTGCCTGGCTTTACCATCGAATAGGCAATCTCTCTTGCCTTCATGACTGTGTCGAACAGCTTGCGGTCTCGTTCGCAAGGCTCGCCCAGGAAAACTGTTCTCTCGCATTCCGCGGCATACCCGTTCACCCTGTTATAACTCATAAGTACTATCGGTCCATCGCCAAATCTTGCTGCGAAATCAGGGAGACTATGAGGCTGAGAACTCTTTGGTGCAGGCCATGCTGCCGTAAGGAAACTGCAGGTCATATAGTTATAATCAGTTGTCTTGATAACTCCGGTTTGGATGTCGCGGGCAGGCATAATAGGTTCAAGCACGGACTGCCCTCTATACAGTCCTTCATGGATCATTTTCATGCCTTCATCGGTCCACTTACAGGCAAGCTTTATAGCCTCGATCTCCGAAGCATCCTTGACCAGCCTCATTGTATCTATGTAGTCAACTATCACAGTTTCTTTTGCCTTGAGCAGTTCTCTGTATGCGGAAGGAAGCGACGGCTCAATACCGATTACCGCCTTTTCTCCGACATCCTGAACAATAAAGTCATACCAGTTCTGGCCTGGAATCGACGGATATTCAAAGTAGTAGTGGATCTCACCGAACCCTTCTACCTTCATCATGTGTTCATACTCGAGCCTTGGAACGACCAGACTCGGCGCCCCCTGAGGCTTCACGATAATAAAGAACGGTCTTTCTACCGGCGTATAAGATGCTCCGGAAAGATAATAGATCGCATCCTGCGAAGTCACAAGCATGGCATCCAGTCCCTGCTCACTAACATATTTCTGCAGTCGCTTTACTCTTTCCTGTCTGTATTTATCCATTACGTCCTCCTTCCCCTATATTGAGTTTCATATCGTTTGACATTCATGAGAAGATTGTTTTACATTGATGTTACAAACATAACACCATATGAAACTCTTCTCAATATAACCGGCCTCGGCTGTGACAAAACCGCTTAAAAAAGTAACATCGGAAAGGACAAAAACATGCCAGTCATGACAAACAAAGATAATCTGCGGCTCTCAAATGAAGAGTCGAACCAGCTTACACGCGAATGCCTATGTACTGCTCTTATGAAGCTCATGGGAGATACTCCTCTTGACAAAATAACCATTGGTGAGATCGTGGAGTGTGCCGGTGTTTCGAGAATGGCTTTTTACAGAAACTACGGAACTAAACAGGCTCTTGCGGATGCCCTGAGCCTTCAGATCATACAAGAACTTACACGGGATTTCAAAGAAGGTTTTGCGACCTCGGATAAAAAGACCTGGTATGTGCATTTCTTTGAAACGATGAAAAGTAACGAGGACTATCTGAAGATAATCCTTTCTTCAAACGCACACATAGATGTCAGGATAGTGGTCGATGAGATCTTTCCGGCTGTCACTAACGAAGAGTATTACTTCTACATTGGTCGAGGCGGTGCTCTTATACACATTCTGACGGAATGGTACCGGACCGGCATGAAAGACAGCCCTGAATATATGGCTACTCTGTGCGATAGGTTCTTCAGTGTTTTTCGTACAGATGAATAAATACTATGTACTGCGGCACCAAAGCAAAAGTCTCTCTATTTGGTGCCGTCTTGTGACTATCTAGCGTAGTCGTCTTTCATGGGAGTCGAGTGTTCCTGAGCAGCTCTTGCTCTGAATCTGTCGGCAAGAGCCTTTGTCATCTTCATTGCCTGATCCTCAGTAAGAGTGATTCCACGACTCATGCGGTCGTGCGCTTCGTTCCAGTCTCTCACATCGATCTTAGGCTTACCGCCATTCCATGCAACTACGTTGACCTCTTTGGTCCACTTCTCCTCTCTGCCATCGATTACGTCGATAGTACCGATATGCTCCATGATCTCAAAAGTAATATCATTCTTGTCTGCCATATGAACTCCTCTCGTTCTTGTGAAATAGTATATTTATCTCTCCCAGACTGCTCGCGCCGGCCTGAGTTGATCAAGTAACCCTTCGCTCTTGAAGCTGTACATATCTCCCGTCTCCCCGCCGATTATTATGTGATCCAGCATCTTCACGCCGAGAAGTTCGGAACAGCTTAGGAGCCTTTTGGTTACATCCTTGTCCTCCAAGCTGGGTGTAATGCTTCCGCTCGGATGATTATGCACAGCAATGAATGCTGCTGAATTTGAAAGAATGCAGCTCTTGAACACTTCTCTCGGACTGACCACCGAAGCATCCAGTGTTCCCACGCTGCATATATTCAGATTGATCGGCTGTCCGTTGGTTTTGAGATTCAGCACTGCGAAAACCTCTCTGTCATATGTTGCAAGCTCGTTTGCTATCACTCTCAAAACATCATCCGGAGTCCTGATCTTCTCTGTGCTATAGATAGAAGGTTCCTTTACCATGCGGATATTGACCACTTCTATCTTTTCATCATTAGGTTTCCTGCCCAAGCTCTACCACCTCCAGATTAAGCGAGTAGACTGTTCCTTCGGGAAGACTGTTTATCAGGTCCCTCAGTTCATCCAGGTCTTTAACCTCCATAGTTGTATGGTTCTGGATCGTTTCCTGGTCCTCTATCATCTCGATCATGTTTTGCCTCCCTCTTTTCCGGTTTCGAGTCACTGCCATCCATAAGAAAAGCATAGACAGTATGTGCCTTAATTGCTTTCTGAAGCGCCAGTATACCGCCTATCTCATCAGCAAGTCCGTTATCAAAGGCTGCCTGCATGTCTATGGCGTTAACCTTTTTCTCTGTGTCAAAGCCTTTCTTTCCCAGCTTATCCAGCAGCTTCTGTTTTGCTTTGTCCATTTGTTTCCTCCTTATTTTTATTCAATATTTATTCATTCAATGCACATTCCATCATCGAGCAACTCCTCACCATAAGCTGTAAAGGTATACCAATAAGTATGATCAAACTTCAGTTGTAAACATTTTAATTCATTTAGGATAACAATTTATTTCCTGATGTTTTTTTCCTCTTTGTAATCGAAAAGAAAGAACTTACAAATATCGCTTCGGGCAGCCACTTTTGAACTGGAAGAAATAGTATTTATTATGTATTATAATAAACTGAACAGCTTGAACAGCTCGATAAGCACGCGCCCTGACAAAGATAATGAGGAATAGATGAAGAATAAAGCAAGCGGTATCATAATTGCTGTCATCATGATTTTGCTCGTTTTCTTCCCGGTTTCTGTTGAAAAAACATATGCTGAAACCGAAAATGCAGCAAAGGTTCCTGTTCTGGTATATCACTCTGTAAAAAGTCGTGATTCCGGCAAAATGCAGATATCCATAAATAAAATCGAAAAACAGCTCAACTGGATCAAAAAGTGCGGATATAAAACGCTTACAATGGAGGAGTTTATCGAGTGGTACGAGGGAGAAATAACGATTCCGAAAAAATCCGTTCTCATTACATTTGATGACGGGTTCCAGAATGTGGTTAAAAATGCGGTACCAATTATCAGAAAGAATAAGCAGCATGCAACATTATTCGTTGCAGGGTATTGGGTTGGTTCCAGCGGATTTGTAAGCAAATCCACGATCAGAAAACTGCAAAAAGGTTCCGTTATTGACGTCGAAAGTCATGGATATTTATTGCATAGATTCGATAATGGCAAAATGCCCGCCCACAAATGGTCGAAAAAAAAGCTGAAAGCAGACTGCGTCAAAATGAACAAACGTTATGGCTGTACTGTACTTTGTTACCCGTGGGGTGCAACAAGTAAGAATCTCAGAAAAGCCTTGAAAGAGACCGGTGTTTATCGAATTGCCTTCACATATGCGAGGGACGGACAATATCAGGGGCCTAAGAACAAGTATGCAAAAAGAAGTGACAACAGGTACACCATTCCAAGGATAACTATTTCGGCATATGATCCATGGACTTCAATCAAGAAGTGGGTAAAGCCCTGATAAAACAGCCCAAGGCTGCAGAAAAGCAGTTAAGCGCACATGAAAACTCCGCAAAAGCGGAGTTTTCTTTTCATGACTTGTTCTTATAGTCCTGCCAGATAATCATTGACAGCTTTCCTGTACCCTTGCACGTTGGAGCCGACAAAGACCTTGCAGACGATATTGCCGGACTTGTCCAGTATAAACGTAGTCGGAACCGATTCAACGATTTTAAACGCCTTGAACACGGAATCACTGGCAAGAATATTGGTATATTTCACGCCTGTCTCCTCGCAGATCTCCCGGGCAGTCTGAATATTGTATGGTTCACCTTCCCAGACGTCATACTCACCATCTCTGTCGGCACCTTGTGGCGGAGCGTCCATCACTACGCCTATCATCTGCGCATTATCCGGCAGCTCTTCAGCCAGTTTCTGCAGCTCCGGCATCTCTTCAATACACGGATCACAGAACGTAGCCCAGACATTTAAGACCGTGACGTCCTTTTCCGAAAATATCTCGTCACTTATTTCGTTGCCATCGAGATCTATGGAATTAAAGGATCCGATGCCGGTCCCTATTTCCATATCCTCCACAGCATAGTGGGTGTCGTCCTCTTCATCATCTTCTCCTGCAGGCACCTCTCTTGCACATGCGGCCAGCACTATACACAGCAGTATCGTCATAATAAGAATTAAATACTTTTTCATTTCTGTCTCCTTTCCGGTGTCTGATGGCCACCATATTATATTCAGCCATCGGCCGCATTCCTATGATGCGATGCTGAAAATTGCCAGAGCATAAAATGCAGCCATTGAAGCTGTTGCCAGAATGTCTAATATTCCCAGTATTTTTACCGTTTTGTCCTCTTTTGCAAATCTGCGTCCGATAAAGAAAAAAACAAAGCCCATAAACGCCAGTATGACAGTCACTCCTGTTACTCCCCTGACATCTGATGCTCTGAATGGCCCTAATATCAACAGAAAAGATACTGCAGCTGCAACTATCGGAATCAGCTTTGCAATAATAATAATATTTTTTCTGCTCACTAATATATCTCCTGTTCTTTTTGTTTCACCGCTGCTGATTTTGCAGGTGAGTAATTATTAAGCACTAGAATAGCATATTATTGCTCAAGTTCAAGATGTTTTAATAAAACAAAAGGAGCCGGAAATCGCACTTTCCGGCTTTTCTTTTAATGATTCACGCCCTGTCAAGCAGGATCGACACCTTGAACATATCACCGTCTATGTTTATCTCGAACACTCCGCCCATGAGGTTTGTAAGATCCTTGGCGATAGCCAGTCCGAGACCCGAACCTTCGGTGTTGCGCGAACTGTCGCCGCGGGTGAATCTCTCCATGAGTTCTTCGGGCGAGATGTTGAGTTCTGCCTTTGATATGTTCTTTACTTCAATCAGAAGCCTGTCTGATGATTCTGCCGGCTCGCTCACATCTATGTAGACGCGGCTCCTGTCCAGCGCATACTTGCTTATGTTGCTCAGCAGGTTCTCGAAGACACGGTACAGAAGCTTTCCGTCTGCACGCACGAGCGTATTATCTGTCTTTATATTCTTCTTTATCTTGAGCTTTTTCTTTACCAGACGGTCTCCCATTTCGGCAAGAGACTGATCTATAAGGGCTGCGACATCTATGTCCTCGATCTCGCAAGGGATGTTGCCGCTTGATGCCTTGGCCGCCTCGAAGAGCTCCTCAGTCAGTGTTTTGAGCCGCTCAGTCTTTTCTTTCACTATCGCTAAATGAGCAGGTGCATCCGGGCTGTCGAGTCCCTCTTTCCCGAGGATATCAAGGTAGCTTATCATCGAGGTCAGCGGTGTTTTGAGGTCGTGAGAAACATTACTTATGAGGTCAGTCTTGAGGCGCTGGTTCTTGATCTCATTCTGTACCGCCGCATTGGTGGCCTCTGATATGTGGTTGATGTCTGAAGCGAGCTTGTCGAGATCGGTCTTAGGGCCGTTCTCATCTTCTTTAACGTTTATTTTATGAGTCAGGTTACCTGACTTCACCTCTATAACGCCCGCTCTTATCTCAGCGAGCTTGCCTACCTTGCGTACTATGAGCACTATGGCGATCACCATCGAGACAAGCGCCCAGAACAGCAGCCATTCGTACTCACCCGACATGAGCATGAAAAACACCGGCAGTCCTATCAGTAATACTGCGATCAGGGAGTATTTGATCATGAGCTTGCGGGCAGCGCGGCGGTCATCATCATTCGGAATCGTGAATTTTCTCACAGCGCTTCTGTTTCTATCTGCGATACTCTGACCTGCCCTGGCGATGCCTTTGCCCGCCTTTGCGACCCCATGCCCGGCTGCAACAGCACCGATTCCGAGAAGTCCAAGTATCTTCCCCGTAAGCGAGTGATGTACTAGCTCATGCGCCTTTACCTTTTTGACCAGTGCCGTCCAGCAGATGACCGCTATGGCAAGGCACAGAACAATGCCCGCAATACAATACCAGAAAACCGTTCCGTTAGGTATTCCGAAGATGTAGTTGTCAGTCTCAACAGGTTTGTATACACCCGTCAGATCTACAGGACCGAATCTGTTGTCAAATCCCACAAGTCTGCTCACAGGCATCGAGGCAGCCACCGCTCCGACGAATGCAGCGCATCCGCCCGCGAGATGCAGCTCGCTCCAGAGTTTATCGAACCAATTGAGTTTTATCGTGCCGTCTTCAACTCTGCCGGATCTGCCGGCTATTATGCTCAGGCCGATGACCGCAGCAATCGTGATAACCCCCAGGATCACAGCAACTGTCATCGTCCTGCTTACAAAATCAGCCTGAGCGTGTCCGCTTGCAAACTCAGCTTCCCATCCCCATCCGCGTTCTTCAGCAGGGATAGCGGAAATATCCCTCAGATTCGCTACGCCAAAGGTCACTGCACACAGCAGTGCTGTGGCTGTTCCTGCAGCCGCTGCAAAGATTCCCATCAGGGCGTACAGCCAGCGCTTAACAGGTCTGCGCACCGGCAGCAGATCACCGGTCTCTTCTGCTTCTATTACTTCAGTCTCTTTGTCAGTTTCTAAGACGATCGTATCTCTGTCATCGTCTATATTATCCAGAATATTGTTTTCCATATCCATCCCCTATTGCTTCTCGACTTTGTATCCGACACCCCACACTACCTTGAGGTAACGTGGATCCTTCGGATCGATCTCGATCTTTTCACGGATCCTGCGAATATGGACAGCAACAGTATTGTCAGCACTGTATGCCTCCTCCTTCCATACCTTTTCGTAGATCTCCTCGATGCTGAAGACCCTGCCGGCGTTCGATGCCAGCAGTCTGAGGATACCGTACTCGAGCGGAGTCAGTGACACCTGCTCTCCGTCTACGGTCACGCTCCTTGCCTCGTCATCTATTTCGAGTCCGCCGCAGCGTATCACCTTTGAGGCTGCAGCTCCGGCTGCGCTGCCCAGCTGGTTGTAACGCCTGAGCTGAGATCTGACCCTTGCAGTAAGTTCCAGAGGATTGAAAGGTTTTGTCATATAATCGTCGGCGCCGACGTTGAGGCCTGTGATCTTGTCGTAATCTTCAGACTTCGCAGAGAGCATGATGATAGGAATATTGTGTTCCTCTCTTATGCGCAGAGTAGTCTGGATGCCGTCAAGTCCGGGCATCATAACATCCATAATGATCAGGCTGACAGATGCGCTGCGGATGGTATTAAGCGCTTCTATACCATCGAGCGCTATAAGCGGTTCATAGCCTTCACTCTTCAGATAAAAAGCTATTGCTTCGGCGATCTCTCTGTCATCATCAACGATCAGTATGTTAGTTTTCATGACACACTCCTTTCGTTCCTCAATAGTATACTAGCGGATGCATATTAAGAAAAGGCTGTGATAATTCTTACGTTTTTCTTAAGACATGTAAAACCGGAGCCCGATAATAAACGGACTCCGGAAGTATATGCTTTTTTCTGATTTTTACCTCTACTGTATATATACTATCTCATTCTTTCTGAACGACGATAATATATTAAGGACCGATGAGTAAATCAGTCCTGTGCTGTAAACCCAGACTGCGATCCTGAGACTGCCAAATGCGATACCGCATATCAAAACAATTAATGCTAACAGTATGTTTGTTATGCCATATGCCATTTTCACTTTCCAGGAGCTTCCGATCTTTCTGGATTCATTGGCCCTCAGAGCAGATACTGCTCCTGTGAAAATATGCAGGAGAGAGATGTATATAAGTATGTATGCAGCAGGGTGTTCAAAAATCGCGCCTGCCAGTACGCCAAGATCAAGAAAAATCATTCCCCTGAAAAGTACATTCTTTCCGCCTACCATGTGCCTGGCCATGGAAAAGTAGTAGATAATAGCCTGCAGTCCTCTCAGGGTCATGCCCGCCTGTATGACCAGCAGGACTAATTTCAGCCCATGTATGGCATCCAGAAAGAATGTAAGAACAGCTATGGCGATCATGAACAAGGCAGCTATCGCGTTCAGAATCCTTCCGAATCTAGACATCGATCTGCCTCCTTCCATATTCTTTCACCAGCTTCTGAAAGTCCTTTATTCCGCTGAAGTTGCCTTTTTTTAAGTCTACGGAAACTCCGGCGGCAGGGTTTCCCGACGTAAAGATCCTGTTGGTCACCATGCTCTTCTGTGCGAGCGCAGCAATGATGAATCTGCCAAGGAATGTGCCGTCTTTGGATTCTTCATCAGCAGCTGTGTATTCGTTCTGATACTTATCCATGTCAAAGTCTTCAACCTCACAGCCAGAAATCTTTTCAGCAAGAGCTTTCCAGTCTGCCGATGCATCTGTCTGACGCTTCTCGAGCAGACTCCTTATGTCATCCTCCCACGGTCTGACCGCATCAAAGTCATATACACCGGTCTCGAACACCTCACCGTTCCTGAGGCATCTGAGAGCAAAGACCATCTGACAGAACGCATGATAATAATCGGAAGGATTATCCTTAAGTATTTCCTTATAGCCGCCCCATGCCGGGAGGTATTTGTATCGGGCATAACCATAGTCCGGGAAATGTCCCGCCCGGCCGTGTCCCAGGTTCATTATCGAATTCTCATTGCTCTGATACAGGCTGTTTGTATATACACCTTTTTCAGGGTCGTCAACACTGCGCGGATCATTGTTGAACTTTATCTTAACCTCCCTGAAGTCATCGCCTTCAGGTACAAGTTCGTAGAAGTAATAATTCACATTGTTGATCGCAAGTGTCGGTGTGCCCGCAAAATAGCGGTGCGCCCACGTGTCGGCAAGCACATGCATCGCTATACCTGCAGCCTGCATACTTCTGCCCCGCGCCAGTTCTACTGTATCTTTAAGGAGTGCGCTGTTCGTATTGCAGATGAGTCTGTATTTATGGAGATATCTTTTACCGCAGAATTTCTCCACCTTTGCGTCAAGATCTCCCGGGAGGAAGTGGAATGGCGCCCATATCCTTGTGATATCCTGCAGGCCTGTAATATCAGTACGCGCGTCCATTAGTTCAAGCTGCAGCTGAGTGGTTGCTGCACTGAGCGGACCGTTCAGCTTTTTCAGCAGGGTCCTTGAACAGCAGTCCGTAAACTGGTCGCTATAAGCGATCTGCAGGCTCTCGTCATGAGTGTAACCTGCAATGGTCGCTGCGCAATATGTCGCATAATAATGAAAATCCAGCTGCATATGCTACTCCTGCTCTTTCTTCGCTGCGCTCTGACTGACCCTTTTCCGCACTCTTCTTATTCTCATTGCAGAAAACACTAATTCCACCAGCATAACCACTGACGTGAATTCAACTATATGCGCTGATATTGAAGCATCGTTGCTAAGTACCACAAGGGGTTCCTGCGACTTTGCCGAAAAAAGGTTAACTGCAGCCGCCGTTATACTGGTAATAATCATTATGACCGCAAGAACGAGATAACCTTTACGTCTCCGGGAGCCTCGTCCTTCCGAAATCGCCGACAGTCCGATAAATATTCTGACAGCCAGAAACAGGATCATGATTATCAGGGTAACTACAAGCACAATATAAAAAATACTCTGATCAGATAATTTAAACCCGCTTTCATCAACAGCCTTTCTTACGGCAGCGACCGATTCGTCTTTGAGCAGAAAAAGCATACCCAGCGTCTTGACTACAGTCCAGACGCTGAATAGTATGGTCCCCGTTCCCACTACTATTAGAGTATTCTCTGATCTTCTTATCAGAATGTGATCGATGTCATTGTTGATGTGGTTCACTCTGACCTCTCTTCCGGTTTCTCAACTTAGTTTTTATTCAGCTCTGTCCTTGAGCGCCAGATAGAGTTCGGTCTCAGTAGCAGCCTCATATGGATTTGTAAATACTATATTGACGATTCCGAGCGTGATCGCGCCGACCAGCTTCCATCCGATGAAAGAAAGGTCTAGTACAAAAGATGCCCATTTGCTTCCGTTCATCATGACGGCAGACTTCGCCCTGGCCTCCTTGCCCGAGATCTCCGGGTTATCAGCTATTATGAATGGAACAAGTCTCCAGCAATATGCCTTATAGATACCCGGAACTATGAGAAGCAGAGTCCACAGCAGGTTGATCAGCTGGGTGCCGAGCATGGCGAATACGATATCCCTGTAGTTTCTGCCAAAGCCAAAGCCCACATTCAGGCCGTCGACCTTCGTTTCAGGGTCTGACGCATTCTGGATAAAGAATTTCCTGGCTCCTACATGCAGAGGGTTAAGTACCAGCGCCAGAATCATCAGTCCCACCGATGCGGCAATAAGGATCAGGAAAAGCACTGCCGATGACAAAGCTATCATTGGAACTATGTTATGCTTTATCTCACTGATATCGAGATCCTGTTCATCGACTTCTACTGTAAAAGCGTCATCTCCGCTCACAGAATCATCATATGATTCGACCACCTGATCGTTGTTGTTCAGCTGATTTCTCACCGTAACCGATGGAGAAGTTGTTGATCCGGTGCCAAATCCGCCCGCTATCATCAGTATAAGCGCTGCGATTATGCAGGCTACCTTATTGGCATTGTAAGCTGCCTTGCCTTTTGCTTTCAGTTCCTTGCGATTCCACATTTTTCTTTTCTCCTTTGTCTGTCCCGAGCAGCATCAATATCCGGCATTTACATCTATCAGATTCGTCAGCTCCCTGCCCTCCGCATAGCGCTTCAGGTTTTCACAGAATATATCAACTGTAATGTCGATGGTTTCCGGAAGCCCCATATCGCCTGAAATGTGTGGTGTGATGATGCAGTTTCTTGCCGTCCACAGAGGATGATCCGCCGGGAGCGGTTCAGGATACATGACGTCGAGCGCTGCTCCGGCTATGCGGCCGTCGTTGAGCGCCTCGAGAAGCGCTTCCTGATCGATAACCGTACCGCGTCCAACGTTTATTACAAAAGTCTTTTCAGGCAGCGCCGCAATACGTTCTGCACTCAGAAGGCCTTCGCTGTCAGAAGTGCCGGGCACGCAGAGCACCAGCACGTCTATCTGTTCTTCCTCAGCGCATCCGCCGATGACTGCCTCAAATTCATCTATTCTGAAAACCTCATCAAAGAAGTCGCGGCTGCTCCCGCTGCGGCTGAAGCCTATCACCTTTTTCGCTCCGAGAGCCTTGAACCTTTTTGCTGCATTCTGTCCCAGATTTCCCGTGCCGGCTATCGCTATCACGCTGCCTTTTATGGATCTTATCTTAAGATCCCTGGTCCATCCTCTTTCTTCGACTACCTTGAAGTATTCCGGCATGCGCCTCATAAGCAGGAGCGTCACCATTATTATATGCTCAGATATTGCCAGTCCGTACGCACCCGAGCTGTTCGAGAGCATCACATCCCCACGGTCAAAAGCTCCGCTCTTCAGGAAATGGCCTACTCCGGCGGAAATCGAGTGGCACCACCTGAGATGCGGCATCTCCCTTATGAGCTCCCCTTCATCGCAGTAGACCACTTCTGCGTCACCGATCTTTCCGGCTGCCTCAGCACCGCTGTCAAAGAAGCCCATCTCAAAGCCACATTCCTCAGCAACGGAACGCATCTGCTGCTTGTTTGAGCCTGACAGAAAATCGCAGATCGCGTAGCATTTTCTCATATCAACACCTCTTCCGGTCTGCCGGATACTACTTGAATTCCACCTTCAGTTTGTACTTCGATGACAGATTTGAAATCATCGGCTGGAAGATCTCCCAGATGGAATGCTCTGCAGCAGCTCCTGCCTCTTCTATGACTTTCTCTTCATCCAGCTTCTGAAGCATCCTGTCCTTAGCCTGCGTTTCCACCTCAGCCTGCTGTTCAGGCGTCAGCTTTATGTTTCCGAACGCAAAAGCTTCCTTTTCAACTTCTCCGAACTGTATGCTCTCGCTCGGGATGTTGATAGGTTCGAGCACCGGCGCCGGAACCTTCATAGTCACAGTTTTTGTCTCCTCGTCGAGCGTAATATCGTCTGCTGTGAGCCCGCTCAGGTCGACAGTATATACCGCCTTTCCATTGTACGTTATGAGCTGATACTTCGAGAACGCCTTTATTTTGAAGAGTCCGGCCTGCGTCAGTGTCACGACGTCGGACACTTCTCTCGAATACACTTCAAGCTTTTTAAGCTGCTCCTTGTCACCGAGCACAGCCTCCGCGAAGTCCGCAGACTTGTAGCCGAAGATCCTGTGATTGATCAGCGTGAAGTCACGATCCTCAACGGCAGTCTCTGTAGTGAAGAGAGCCCTGAAGGTATCTTTAACTGCAAGCCCGTGCATGTATGCTGTGAACAGGGTAAGTATAAGCATACCGACCAGGACACCAACGATAAACGTGCGTATCCTCGCAAACCACCCCTTACGCCTGCCTCTTTTTTCGGCCTGTTTGAGCGCGTGCTTCATTTCATTGTCGTTTATCTCAGCCATGTCTTACCCTCCTTTATATTCAGTCAGGATAATTATTATATCATATCTGACAGTCTGTCTTTGATTTCCTCAGTGCTGCTCTGAATCAGCTCTGATATGACCCTCTTTACTTCTTCCTGTCGTTCTTTTGGAAGTTCATTTGCTGTAGACAATATTCTTTCAGCAGCCTTCAGTATATTCACTTTCATCTCTCCGAAAGTGGACATTCCTGTAGCCTCGAGCAGTGAGAACAGCGTATTCACAAACATCTCTCTGGATTCGTCGCTGATCTTGCTGAGCCAGTCCTGTTGTGAGTCTTTAATGAGCAGGCCGATTGCGGACGGATTTGTTTCCACGAATCTGTTACGCTCTATTTGCCACGATGTGGCGTAATGCTGGTTTATGCCCTTTTCATTGCTCTTCACGACTATGTGCTTCAGCTTATTTGTAAGGAGCATGCCTATGATGGATGTTTCAGGGACTATGCTCAGCACCTTCGGAAGAATGCGCTTATAGCCCTCCCGCGACATAACCTCGCTGCGGAATCCCGGTCCGTCGTTAGTATATACCTTGATTATACGGTCCTGCACTTCCTTGTTGCAGAAGGCGGAAGCATATACGGCAAAGTTTCCGCCTTTTGAATGACCTCCCACGCGAATCGGTCCCTTGAATTCCGCACCAATCTCGTTGAGATAACACATTGCAGTGAGCTGCCCCGCCGTATCCGGGAGATAGCTCATGTTGAAGTCCTCCTTCCATCCGACTACCGTAGTGTCTGTACCTCTGAAAGCGACATAAGCGCTTCCGTCATTCAGAAGACAGGTTACGGCTGAAATCTGCATGTCTTTATCAGCATTGATCACATCCAGATATTTAATGAGCTTCATGTCACAGAACCGGCAGCCGCTCAGCATGCCGTCCATCAGTATCGGCGCCTTTACAAAGTGGTTGCTGCTTTTCTCCGCCTCTTCGCGGGAATGCATCTCAAAATATTTTTTGTCTGCCGTGCGTAGACTGACCCTCCTGAAGCTGTCGCTCAGTACCCCGTTAAAATCCGCGTAAGCAAGTTCGGCGAGCACAAGATTGTCTACCTCATTGAACGGATCGACCGTGAAAGGCACATCCCCTCTCCATTTAAGATAATCAAATATGTCTGCCATTTTAAACCTCTATGCAGATATCCTTTTCTTTTTTCATCTTCTCTGTAAGTTTTTTAATCACTTCTATATCTGAAGGCAGCCATCTGACCTGCCATGGATCGTTCAGCGAAAGCCATCTGGCTGACTCATGCTCAAGAAGTGTCAGCTCTCCGCTGATGATGCTGCAAATGAAACAGTCCATGGAAATATGGAACTCCGGATAGTCATACTCCACGGTCGTAAGAAACTCGTCGACTGAAACGATCGTATCGAGTTCCTCTTTTATTTCTCTTACGAGAGCTTCTTCAGGAGTCTCCCCGGTTTCTATCTTACCGCCGGGGAATTCCCACCAGTCTTTCCAGTTTCCGTAACCACGCTGGGTCGCAAAAAAACTCCCGCCATCGATTAATATTGCTGCTGCAACTTTTATTGATCTGCGCACTGTTACCTTCTTTATTACATTTTATTTTGAATAACGCTCAAGTACAGTCTCGGTCACGAACTCTGCCTTCAATTCGCCAAGGCGCCTGAAGTGAGGCTCCGCATTGTGACTCCTGACAGCTTCTTCATCGCGCCACTTCTCAAAGAGAAACAACTCATCCGGATCCGCGTCAGCAAAGTAGTAATCATACTTGATGTTGCCGGCTTCTGCACGGCTGGCAGCATCGAGGCCCTCAGCTTTGATCGCCTCGAGGAACTTCTCCCTCATACCTTTTTTACACTTATAAGTTACATTCAGGATTTCCATACCCTTCTCCTTTCGCTAAACGCCAAGTGTGGGCTGTTCATATTTAAACAAAATGCAGTTTATTTCGTATATATCGTAATTCGATGTTTCTATGCAATATTCAATTATTTTATCCGATACTAAGCTCGGCGAGAGCGCGAGCCCTGCGCGGGCCAGCAGATCTCTTGTCTCATCGAGGCTGAGCTCAAGCGCTATGGCGAGCGCGAGCGCTGTTTTCTTGCTGGGTGAATAATCGACATTGCTTCTTATCTTGGAGAAATGTTTTCTGTCGATATTAGCTTTTTTATATACATCAGGATCGCTGAGACCGCGGCGGTCTATAAGCATGAAGAGGTATTGCTGAAAAGTTTTGTCCAGGTGTTCCAGCCTTTCTTCAAGTGACTTTGCCCCGCTCGGAAAAGACGGCGCATACGACGCTTCAGCATACTCATCTTCAAGCAGATCATAATCAGCGTCTATGGAGGGAGCCTCCTGCAGCTCCGGCAAAGTGCCCTTCGCCTCATGGCTTTCTTCCCTGTCTCTGTTCAGGAACCTGTCCAGAAAGCCAGGCCTGCCGGATGACTTCGCCCGCCTGTGGTCCGGACTTTCGACTCTGTAAGATCCGGACTGCTTCGGGCCAGACGTTTCTCCAGGCATGTATGAACGGTATACTGCATCATATCTCGTCTCACTGTCGCCGATGTATGACCTGATATCTGAGAATAGCTTGCCGGATACTTCAAACGACTCTTTATCGTAAACTACCAGCAGCACTTCCATTTCATTTTCGAGCAGGAATCTGCTGATCTCCGCCATCGCGATGCGAAGCGCCTCATCCTTAGGGAAACCGTAGGTACCGGTAGCAATAAGCGGAAACGCTATCGATTCACATCCCAGCTTCGCAGCAAGCTCCATTGAATTGCTGTAGCATCTGGCTACAGTCTCCCTCTCGCCGAAGCTGCCTCCCTGCCATGCCGGGCCAACCGTATGGATTATGTATTTAGCGTGCAGGTCAAAAGCGGGTGTCCATACCGCCTCTCCCGGAGACATTTCACCTATCTTTTCCCTGGCCTCCAGAAGCCTGTCCCAGCCGGCAGCTTCGTAGATACAGTAATCTACACCCCTGCCTACTCCTACAGCCGGATTAGCTGTATTGACTATTGCGTCAGCCTCTACATTTATTATGTTGTTTCGTATTATCTGCAGTGCCATTCTGTTTCCTCATTACTGCGGCAGTGCACCGATATGATGCACTGCCTATATTATACACTATATATTTTTTTTCATAGCCTTTAACCTTTTTTCGGAAATACAGAAGCTCTTTATTTCGCTCTGCATGCGTAATCCGCACGTATCTCATCGAGCTCACCATCTGCGAGAGTGTATCCCCTGGCCATCTTAGTCATTGACTCCGCTACTACAGAGAAGTTTTTCGCTATGCCGATACCGTCGTTAAGGAATCTGGCAGATCTCTCCGGAGCTATACCTATCCTGCCGGCCACACTTACCGCATCCATATTGGCCCCGAGGAATATGAACTCCCACCCGTACTTTTTCTGCTGTCTTTCAATCATTCGCTTAACACGTCTGTAGTCGAATATAACGCTGGAATTTTCCATACCGTCTGTCGTTATTACGAAGAGCGTTTTTGACGGCCTGTCCTCCTCTCTGGCATACTTGTGCACATTGCCTATGTGATGTATCGCTCCGCCGACTGCATCGAGCAGCGCTGTGCTGCCTCTCACGTAATAGGTATCACTGTCAAGCTCCTTCACTTTTTCTACCGGTACCCTGTCATGGATCACCTCAGAAATATGATCGAAAAGGACCGTCGACCAGATGATATTGTCAGACTCTTCCTTCTGCTTAGCGAGCATCGCGTTGAAACCACCTATCGTATCCGCCTCAAGGCCACCCATAGAACCGCTCCTGTCCATGATGAAAACGACTTCTACTTTTTCGTTCTTATTGCTCATTGTGTCTCCTCCTTTACTATCACTCTTTTGCAGCGGGATCATTCACTCCCGCGTCTCCTTGTCTGCAACTACATATTAGTAAAAACAGGAAGGCACATGGTCGCCCGTGAAGCGACAAAAAAACAGTCCGGGCATTTGCCCGGACTGAACTTCAATGATCGTCTTTTTCAGCTGCGGCCGCAACAGTTTTTATACTTCTTACCGCTTCCGCATGGACACGGATCGTTTCTGCCGATCTTTACCCGTTTTACCGGAGCACTGCTCTTTACTGCCGGTGATCCGCTGTTTTTCAGCGACATGATAGCTACCATTTCATAATAATCATGGCCGCGGTTGTCTCTGATGCGGCAGTCCCTGCTCATATCAATATAGAGCTCTGTGAACCTGAAGCGCTCTTCATCGGACCCGAACTCAAAGAGGTCGTCAGCCTCATCATCCCGTCCGCTGCCTCCGCGGATAAATGATTCGACCGCGTCGTTGACGCGCATGTGATTGTTTACGGTCTCATAAAGGTCGTGCACTTTCAGAGCCGCCATGTCGGAACCGCACCCGAAAGTCTTTTCGATGAATTCTTTCAGCTTCTGATGGGATTCGCGGCTTATAAGGCTGCCCTGCTCGTAAAGATCCTCTACCTCCTCAACAGTCGGCACGTAGAACGGAATATCGCCCTGCACCTGCTGCTCGAGGTATTTGTAGTAATCGTCCTTTTCGAAGCCGTTCAGCACGAGCTTTCCGTCCCTTTCGGTGAACCACTGGTAATACAGGGGAGTCGAATCGAAGAGCTCCATCACTTCAACTATGTCCGCTCCAGGGTATCTGAGAGCAAACAGGCTTTTGAGTACATCGTATGTCATGACGCCGTAGAGGTATTTGCCGGCCTCGATACATTTGTACATCCAGTTGCGCTTGCGCCACCTCAATGTAAGCTCGTCAGAGTGTACCTCTTCATAAGCCGCGCGGACTTCATCCGGGATGATCACCTTATCGCCCGGTTCACGGGTAACAAGCCCCTCTCTCTCAAGAAGCTCCGCAAGCATCTTATCTGTCCCGACTGTAAGGATCACGCCCGCAGGCCTGTCGAGAAGAAAGCGGAACATCGCCATCTCACTCTCGCCCAGAGACGTAAACCTGTCTTCAAAATCCGCGTAATTGTTAGCTCTGTTTTCGTCCAATTCCATTCTCCGTTTTAATTCCGGTGCCGACCTGCCGGCACAATTATTCTGTCAGTTTTAGTTGCTTGGATGCGGCATATATGCATAGAGGTTCATCGCCAGCGCGTTGATAGGCATGGTCTGCAGCCACACCTTCCCCGGTCCCGTGACTACCGTGTTGAACAGACCCTCGCCGCCAAGCAGCACATTGGTGAAGCCCTTCACAGTCTGGATCTCCATGCTGCATGTAGCTTCCATGGCAGCCACGTATCCGCTGTCGACTATCAGCTTTTCACCTGCAGCAAGCTCTCTCTCCTGTACTGAGCCATCGATTTCGAGCCATGCATATCCGCTGCCCGAATACCTCTGCATGAGGAAGCCCTCTCCGCCAAAGAAACCCGTCGCAGCTCTCTGCTGCAGATATATATCCATGTTGACGCCTTCGGTCGCAGCAAGGAATGAGGTCTTCTGCGCGATTATAGGTGTCTCGCTGATGTTGAATACCATGATATCTCCCGGGCAGTGCTTTGCAAGTGTAAGCTCGCCGTCCTGTGTTGCTGTATAGTGATTCAGCGCGAGCGACTCGCCTACGAGCGCTTTCTTGAACATACCGCCGAGGCCGCCGGTCTTTGTCTCCATCTGTATCCCCGGAGACATCCATGCCATCGCGCCGCTCTGGCACTTGATACCCTCACCCTGGTTCATGTACAGCGTCAGCACTGTGAACGGCTGGTTCTTTATCTCGTATTTCATATATTTCAATCTCCTTTCACAGAAATTATTGTCCTAAAGTATTATACACCGCCACGTTGATATTACACAGCATTATATGTCCGCATACAATGCACAAAATCTGTTGCATCTAACTTTTCAAAGCAAAATATGCCATGTTATAATTCTGTTACATCCTCAGTAAACCGGCGGTTTGAAAAAGCTTCCGGCAGGAAACCAATGTTTCACAAAAGGGAGACAAGCGATGAGAAAGAGACACTATTTAAAAACTGCATTCGTAGGAGCACAGCTGATCACCGGCAGGCATAAGGCAGCGATACAGGATTCGCTGGTAATGATAGACCACGGCGGTATCATCTATGCCGGAGAGCGCAATTATGACATAGCGCCAAGCCTCGAAGGCTACGACGTCATTGATGCCACAGGCAAAACCATCATGCCTGGCCTTATAGACACACACCTGCACTTCAGCGGAAATCTTAACGATAACGATTCCGACTGGGTCAGGGAGCCACTGCTTCAGAAACAGGTAATGGCTGTGCAGCAGGCTCATGAGTGCCTTGAAAACGGCCTTACAACAGTAGGAGAAATTTCCAGGTTCGGAATTCCTATCAGGGATATGACCAATACAGGACAGATGCAGGGACCGAGAGTCATAGCAAGCGGCAGAGGATTCTGCGCAACAGCTTCGCACGGAGACTCCCACAACTGCTCCATAGAAGAAGTTGCCGCAGGTCATCCGTGGGCTGAGGCGGTAGACGGACCATGGGAGCTGCGCAAGGCAGTAAGGCGCAGACTCAGAGAATGCCCTGACGCTATCAAGATCTGGGCTACAGGCGGCGGTATCTACAGATGGGATACATCCCGTGACCATCACTATACATACGAGGAGATAAGAGCGGTCGTCGAAGAATCGGCAATGAGAGGCATCCCGGTCTGGTCACATACCTACGGTTCAACAACACCTTCGGTAGACGCGGGTGCAGATTTCATCATACACGGATTTGAGATCAACGAGTCCGACATGGAAAAGATGTATAAAAAAGGCATCTATTTCTGCCCTACTATCAACTTCCTCCCTGCATGGCTTTCGACATATCCGCCGCAGTATATACCGGGAGTTCATGACAAATACGAGGGCAAAACTCTCATCGACAAGGAGCTCGCGCGACTCTACGACAACGTCAATAAAGCCTATAAGATGGGCGTCATAATAACAGTGGGATCTGACAGTTTCAACTCTGATTCCACACCTTACGGCATCACAGCCATCGGCGAGATACACAGATTTGTTGACTCATGCGGAATGAGCGAGATGGATGCGATCATAGCCGGAACAGCAAACGGAGCCAGAGCTCTCGGCTGCTACCACATCACCGGTTCCATCACAAGAGGCAAGAATGCTGACATGCTTGTCATAAACGGAGACCCATTGAAAAGCATCTACGATATCAACGTCGAAAACATGGACATGATCATCAAGGATGGCGAGGAAGTGCTTCGTTACAAAAGCAAATAGAATGCAGGAGGCAGCGATATGAACGACAATATAGAAGAAATCAGAAACGGACTGGCACAGATCCTCACAGTGCAGTACGATTATCCGCCAAACGGAGAAGGCTCCGTTGGATATAAGGGAAACAATCTGTACAGATTCAAAGTCGAGGATGCGGAACGCATTTCCGAGGCTGTGCAAAAAAGAGCGGAATCCTACAGTCACTCTTACAATTATCAGGTGCTGGCTCAGGAGATAATCACTGACCTTCTGGATGACGGACTCATCACTTACGGAGGCTATGGTTACAAAAAACAGCAGAAAGAAACCCACAGCATCTGAATAAATGCAAAAGTCAAGGCAGCCTTTTTTCACAAGGCTGCCTTTTGTGTTGCGTAAATAATGAATGCTGCTTTTTATATGTCTCATTCCCGCTGGCCGAGTATCGTAGCACCGAATATGATAGCTGCTCCCGCTATCTCTCTCACGCTCATTATCTCATGCAGAAAGATTGCTCCGAAGATCATGGCAAATACTGCCTCGAGGCTCATTATGAGTGCCGCTGTTGAAGAATCGGTATACTTCTGCCCTATTATCTGCAGTGTATAGCCGCCTGCCGTAGGAACGAATGTCTGATAGAGCAGAACAGGTACTCCCGCAAACACTGCGGCAAGTGTCGGTCCTTCTGCGATAACAGCGATCACCAGTCCGGCTATTCCGCAAAAGAAGAACTGCGCCTGCGATATGAGTATGGCGTTGTCTCTGTCTACGAAGCAGTTTACTGCGACTATCTGAGCTGCAAATCCTGCTGCGCTCACAAGTGTCAGCCAGTCGCCCTGAGTTGCGCCCCCAAGGCCTCCCTTAAGGCTCATCACTGCAAAACCGAACATCGCGAGTGCTATGCACAGTACTGTGCGCCTCTTTACTTTACTTCCGACTATGACGCTGAAAAGCGGTGTGAAAACTATATATATAGAGGAAATGAACCCTGACTTTCCTGCGCTTACGGTAAGCAGTCCTATCTGCTGAGTTGCAGTTCCTATCAGCATGAACAGTCCGCACAGGATCCCTGCCTTCAGCAGTCTCTTTTTTCTGTAGCCGATCTGGCCCTGAGTGCTGAACTTAGGCGAAAGATATCCGCTCGTTTTAAGGCCGCGCATAGCGATCGGAGTCAGCACAAGAGCCGCCATGAGCTGTCTCACGGCGTTGAATGTCATCGGCGGCATCACTTCGTTTCCGAGCTTCTGGGATATGAAACCCGTGCCCCAGAGTATCGCCGTCAGAAGCAGTATCAGATTTCCTTTATTTTTCTCGTTCATGCGACGATTTTACACATAAAAACGCTTGACTTCAAGGCTTTGAAACCTTATACTAATCGAGCGTGTGCGCAGGATATGCTACGCGCCGCGAGCTGAGGCAGGCAATATGCCGGCAGCCGAAGCACTAATAATTTATTACTAGTTATGCCGAACCAGAATGGCGACCGCTTAAGCGGGCAGGCCTCTCCCAGTAGGCGGACCGAAAAAGCTCTGCAATAAGGCAGTCGTACCTCAAGCGGACGCAAAGCATAAAGGCAGTCGTACCGCGGCCGGACGCAAAGTATATAGGCAGATCCAAGTAGGTAGAAAGGAATCAAGATGAAGTCTTACATCGCTAAGCCATCCGATATCGACCGCAAGTGGTACGTTATCGATGCAGAAGGAAAGACTCTCGGTAAGCTCGCTGTAGAAGCAGCAATGCTCCTGAGAGGAAAAAAGAAGCCGACTTACACACCGCACATCGACACAGGCGACTACGTCATCGTGATCAATGCTGAGAAGGTTGCAGTCAGCGGCAAGAAGGAATCCGACAAGGTCTACAAGAGACACTCCGGCTATCCGGGCGGACTCAAGGAGACAACTCTTGGCGAAATGAGAGCGACAAAGCCTGAGGAGATCATCCTCCACGCTGTTCGCGGAATGATGCCGAAGGGCAGACTCGGACGCCAGATGTTCAAGAAGCTCAAAGTTTACGCAGGACCTGAGCACCCACATACAGCTCAGAAGCCTGAAGTATGGACTTGGTAGAAAGGAGGAGTAGACAATGGCAAAGACTATGTATCAGGCAACAGGCAGAAGAAAGTCATCCGTAGCCAGAGTTAGACTTCTTCCTGGAGCAGGCAACATCATCATCAACAAGAGAGACATCGATACTTACTTCGGCGAGAAAGATATCGTTAAAAATGAAGTCAGAAGACCTCTCGAACTTACAGGAACACTCGGAAGCTTCGATGTTATCGCTACCGTTAACGGCGGCGGTTTCACAGGCCAGGCAGGAGCACTCAGACACGGAATCGCAAGAGCACTTTGCGAAGTCGATGAAGAGGCTTACAGACCGGCACTCAAGGCAGCAGGTTTCCTGACAAGAGACCCAAGAATGAAAGAGCGTAAAAAGCCAGGTCTCAAGAAGGCCAGAAGAGCAAGCCAGTTCTCGAAACGTTAATCAGAACTTGCTCATACAAAACGAGCCAAAAAAACACATCCCCGCGTCAAACGCGGGGTTGTTCTTTTTACGGGCATAGCCCTTACACTCCTCGCGTGACACGTACAACGTGTAAGTCGATCTGCCAACTGCGTGTGCTGTCAGTTATTTCTTCTTTTTCCTGAACGTT